>NZ_JBEYWE010000005.1:0-41313 GCF_040644295.1 Streptomyces sp. NPDC047000 | reverse complement strand
CGACCTCGACGACGCGCGCAGGCGCCTGGGCGACGACCACATCCTGCTGATCCGGCGTCATTCCAACGTCGTGGACCTCGTCCCCGTTCGGTCAGGACTCCCTGGCCTGCTCCAGCATCCGGTCCACGACCCTGGCCGAGGCATGGCCGTCGTCCAGGTCGCAGAAGAGGTGGTGGAACCTCTCGAACCGGTCCTGGTACTCGGCGGAGACCTTGTCGATGTCCCGGATCGCGGTGACCAGTTCCTCGGAGGTGGAGATCAGCGGGCCGGGAGAGTCCTTCTCGAAGTCGAAGTAGAACCCGCGCAGCGTGTCGCGGTAGTGCTCCAGGTCGTACGTGAAGAACAGCATCGGCCGCTTCAGGTGCGCGTAGTCGAACATCACGGACGAGTAGTCGGTGATCATGATGTCCGCGGCCAGGTACAGATCGGCGATGTCCGGGTACTCCGAGGCGTCCCATACGAAACCGTTGCCCGCGCCGGGCACGAGGTCCACGACGTTGGAATGACGCCGGATCAGCAGGATGTGGTCGTCGCCCAGGCGCCTGCGCGCGTCGTCGAGGTCGATCCGCAGGTCGAACAGGTACTGGCCGGCGCTGTGCGACTGGTCGTCGCGCCAGGTCGGCGCGTACAGCACGATCTTCTTGTCGCTGGGCAGGCCCAGTTCCTCCCGGACCTTGTCGGCGATCTTCGCCTTGTCCGGCGCGTAGAGATAGTCGTTGCGCGGGTAACCCGCCTCCTGGATCTCCCCGTCGAAGGAGAAGGCCCGCTTGAGGATCGGGGTGGAGAACCTGTTGGACGAGACCAGCAGGCTCCAGTTCTTCGCCTCCAGCGCCAGACGGCTCTGGTATTCGCGGTCGAAGTAGAGGGTCTCGATGTCGTGGCCGATCTTCTTCAGCATGGTGCCGTGCCAGGTCTGCACGATCACCTGGCCGGGACGGCGCACCACCCACTCGGGCAGATGCCCGTTGGTGACGATGTACCGGGACGAGGCCAGCGCCTCGAACCACTCACGGCCCCACATACGGACCTTCTCGGCCGTCGGCGGCAGGACCACCTGGCTGTCGCGCACCGCCCACAGGA
This sequence comes from Streptomyces sp. NPDC047000, assembly GCF_040644295.1. NCBI lineage: Bacteria > Bacillati > Actinomycetota > Actinomycetes > Kitasatosporales > Streptomycetaceae > Streptomyces > Streptomyces sp. NPDC047000. The sequence continues at coordinate 40,233 of NZ_JBEYWE010000005.1, read as the reverse complement.
ACTTCATGTCGCTTCCGCGGCGCAGCAGTTCCTCGTGCATCGCGCGCGGGCTGTCGGAGTACTGCTTGCCGTTGTAGCTGAGGAAGAACACCTGGTCGCGCAGGGGCTCCCGGCACAGCGGCTCGTACACCTCGCGCCGCAGCTGGAGCTGGCGGTAGGGGCCGCGCTCCAGGTCGCTCAGCTCGGAACGGCAGTTGAGCTGCGGGAAGTCGTCCCAGCGGTTCTCGAACCAGTAGCGGCGCCCGTTCAGTTCGGCCTGCAGCGGGAACTGGCGGATGGCGAGCCGGTCGATGACGAACTCGGTGTCCGGCACCTCGGTGTCCTGGCCGCGCAGCAGCAGGTTCCAGCGGCCGGCCTTCAGCGGCACCAGACCGGAGCCGCCCATCACGGACGGGTCGAAAGCCGCGGAGAAGGTGGCGTCGTCGGCCCACTCCACCGGTGTCCTGCGCTCGTCGAAGCGGTTGCTCGCCTTGAGGACCAGATCGGACCCGGCCAGCGCCCGGGAGGCCCGGCCGCGCACGGTGATCCGGCCGTCCTCGACCCCGACGCCGGTGATCACGGCACGGCGGGTGCGGCCGACGATCTTGAAGTAGCCGTTGCTGCCGGAGACCAGTGCGATCTCCCGGTGGGCACCGGCCTGGCCGAAGGAGGTGGGCAGATCGAAGCTGAGGTCTTCCAGGCCGTCGCGCACCACACTGCCGAACTGGCGTTCCGTGCCGTCCTCCGCGGTGGCCAGCAGGGCGGTGCTCCACAGCCGGCGCGTCGGCTGGGCCTGGTCATCGACGCTGTCGGTGCCGAGGAGGGCCACGTCGGCGAGCGGTACCCGGGCCCGGAAGGCCGTCTTCGAGCTGTCCTGCGTCACCTCGGCGGCGTACGTGCGTGTCTCCCCGCCCCTGGCGTTGCTCAGTCGCAGGGTCAGCGTCTCGCCCGACGTGAGCCCGGTGCGTATCTCGCCGTCTATCTCCACCACGTCACCGGCCAGACGACGGCCGGTGATCAGCGCGCGTACCTTCTCGACACGCAGCTTGAGGGCACCGCGCTCGACCACCGGGAGCAGCCGGAAGTCGTCGTCGAGCCACTGGTAGGGCGGGAAGTTGGCCGCGGAACCGCCGCGCGCCCAGACACCGCTGCGCCGTATCAGACCCGAGGCGTAGACGTTGACGCCGACGTGCCACAGACCTTCCTGCCAGGCCCCGCCCTTGCGTAGCCTGGCAGGGTCGAACTCCAGCTCCCAGCCCGCCCAGTCGTAGTTGTAGCGCTTCTGGCCGGAGTCGGTGGTGCACTCGGGGTGGTAAACGTTCCTGGCCACCAGGAACATACGGCGGCGGGAGCCGTCGCGCTTGAGCTGGACGACCTTGAGGCTGCTGCGCCTGCCGGCCATGTCTATCTTGTCGATCCAGGCGTCGCCGGTCAGCAGCAGTTTGCCGTTCTGCCAGCTCACCGAGCGCAGCGGGGCCCGCAGATCCAGGTCGCCGTCGATGCGCAGCGCCGCCTTGGGCAGCTCGAGACCGCTCTCCTCCAGGGTGCGGAATCCGGCGTACTTGCGGAAGGTGCCGGACACCTCGATGGGATCCTTGCGGCGCTGGGAGGCCAGCAGGGCGATCAGCTCGGGCATGGCGTGCTTGCGCACCAGGAGCCATTGGACCCGCAGATCCGCGGGCAGTCCCATGACGATCTTGGGATCGATGGTGTCGAGGTAGTGGTTGGCCGCGTCGAGGAAGGCCTCGTGGAACTCCGCGGTCGCGTCCGGCAGCACTCGCAGGAACAGCCGCAGGTCGTCGCGCAGCACACGGTCGTCGTACTGGCGCTTGTACTCGGCGAACTCCGCGCCGGTCTGCTGGGCGAGGTAGTCGCTGACCATGCTCACCGCGGTGACCCGGTCGCGGATCGCCTGGGGCTCCTTGCGGCGCTGCGTGATGGAGGGTGCCGACTCGCCCTCGCGCAGCCGCCAGAAGTACGTCGGTTCGCCGATGATGTCGACGGCCTCGGCCTTGTAGTGGGCGGGCAGCACGACGGGGATGTCCTCGTGCAGGATGCCTTCCGGGAAGGCGAAACCGTGCTCCTCCCAGAAGGTGCGCCGGAAGACCTTGTTGCAGGCGATGCGGTCGGCGACCAGCTTGGGGTTCCTGGATATGTGGGTGCGCTTGCGGGCCTCGCCGGCGAGCATTTTCAGCAGCGGGACCTGCCAGGACTTCTCGCCCTTGAGGTGGAAGACGTTCCCGGTGGCGAGGTCCGAGCCGGATTCGTCGAGGCTGGTGACCATCAGCCGGTAGGCGTCCGGCGGGATGACGTCGTCGCTGTCGACGAAGGTGAGGAACTCCGCGGCGGGGGAGATGTGGGCGATGCCGGTGTTGCGGGCGGCGCCGAGCCCGGCGTTCTCCTTGCGGATGAGCTTGAACCGGCTGTCGCGGGCGGCGTACTCGCCCGCGATCACCGCGGAGTCGTCGGGCGATCCGTCGTCGACCATCAGGACTTCTATGTCACCGAAGGTCTGTGCCGCGAGGGAGTCCAGGCAGGCGGGCAGATAGCGCTCGACGTTGTAGATGGGGACGATCACACTGAGCCGGGGGGCCATGGCTTGGTGAGATTCCTTTCCTTGAGTCAGGCCCGCTCGACCAGTTCGAGTGCCTGGGCGGGGTTCGGTGCGTGGGGGCGTTCGGCGAACGGGACGAACGGCAGCGGCGTTTCCTCGCCGAGGAAGACCCGGCGGACCACGCGCTCGGCGGCGTGTCCGTCGTCGTACTCGCAGAAGCGTCTGCGGAACGCCTGCCGGTGCTCGGCCGCGTCGGGGCCGTCGTACTCGTCCGAGGCGAGCAGCCTGATCAGCTCGGCCTGGGTGGTCGCCACCGAACCGGGCGGCTGTTCGAGCAGGTTGAAGTAGGTGCCGCGGACCGCGGAGTAGATGTCCCAGTCGGGTGCGTAGATGATGACCGGCCGGTCCAGGACGGCGTAGTCGAACATCGCCGAGGAGTAGTCGGTGATCAGCGCGTCCGCGGCGAGGTACAGCTCCTCCACCCGCGGGTGGCCCGAGACGTCCATGATCCGTCCTGCGCGCTGCAGTTCGGCCACGTGCGGGGAGCTGCCGTAGAAGTAGTGGCCGCGCACCAGCAGGGTCGCGTCGGGCCCCAGCTCCTCGGTGAGGCGAGGGAGGTCGAGGGCCGGGGTGAACCCGGGCTGGTACTCGCGGTGGGTGGGCATGTACAGGAACGCCTTGGCACCGTCGGTGAGTCCGAGCCCGGCGCGGGCCGCGCGCACATCCTCGTGGGTGGCGTTCACCAGGATGTCGTTGCGCGGATAGCCGGTCTCCAGGGAGGTGTACGAGCAGGGGTACACGCGCTCCCACACGGCGGTCGAGAACCGGTTGGAGCTGATGCTGAAGTCCCAGCGGTCGCAGCGCTCGAGGAGCTTGTCGAAGTCCATGGCGGTCGACGCGGGGAACTTGCGCTGGTCCAGACCCATGGTCTTCAGCGGGGTGCCGTGGTGGGTCTGCAGATGGATCTGGCCCTCACGCTTGACCACGCTGTCGGCGAAGTTCACGTTGTTCACGAGGTACTTGGCGCGGGCGAGGGCGGCCCAGTACTGGCGCGAGCCCACCCGGACGACCTCCACGCCCTTCGGTACCCGCGCCGCCTCGTCCGCCCGGACGGCCCACACACGCCGGATGTGCGGGGCGAGCCGGGCGAGTTCGGCGGAGATCGCGGCGGGGTTGCAGGAGACGCTGCGGCTCCAGTAGGCGGAGAACACCGCCAGGTCCTCGTCGATCGGCAGCTTCAGCTGGGACTGGTAGAAGACGCCCATCGCGCTGCGCTTCGACCGGTTCACGGCGGTGCGGGCGCGGGTCCTGACGTTCTGGCGGAGCCGCACCGCGGCGGTGGCACCGACCATGCTGGCGTACGCGTCCCGCTCGAGCATGGCGTACTTGTGGCCGCGGCCGCCGGCCGGCCGTGACAGGCCCTGGGGGAGCCGGGCCTTGTAGTCCTTGGCCGCGAGGTGGAAGAACTCCGCCCGGGCGTCGTGCGGCAGACGGTCGGGACGCTCGAGCACGGTCAGGTAGTGGTCGGCCATCTTGCGGAACAGCGGCCCGCGCCAGACGTCGAGTTCGGGGTGGGCGTCGACGTACTCGAAGACCCGGCGGTACTGGTCGAAGACGTCGAAGTGCTTACGGCTGCGGGTCTTCAGGATGTTGCCGCCCTCGCGCCGCTGCCGGTAGAGCACACAGACGCGGTCCAGTACGGCGATGCGCTCGGCGCTGATCATGGAGCAGAACGTCCAGGGCGCGTCCTCGTAGTACCCCGGCGGGAAGGTGAGGCCGTGCCGGGTGACGAAGTCCCGCCGGTAGGCCTTGTTCCAGACGATCTGCAGCAGCTCCAGCAGCTCCGGCCGCTCGGTGAGCGTGAACACGTCCGGGCTCTCGGCCGCGAGGATGTCGGCCCGCTGATTGGGCCGGACCCGGCCGTCCCAGTAGGTGCGCACATAGTCGTAGACGAGGATGTCGGGGTCCCCGGTGGCGTCGAGGCGGTCGGCCACCGCCCTGAGCGCGCCGGCGGACAGGGTGTCGTCACTGTCCAGGAACAGCAGATAGTCGCCCTCGGCCTGTTCCATCCCCGCGTTGCGCGCGCGTCCCAGCCCGACGTTCTCCGCGAGATGAATCACCCGCACACGCGCGTCACGTTCCGCGTACTCGTCGAGGATGGCTCCCGAGCCGTCCGGCGAGCAGTCGTCGACGGCGATGACCTCGAAGTCCGTGTAGTCCTGTGCGAGTACCGAGTCGAGACACTCGGCCAGGTAGCTCTGGACTTTGTAGGCGGGGACGACGAGAGAGAGTTTGGGCATCCTTCAACCTGTTCCGGGGACTGACCGCGTAAGCGTGAGCTGAGAGCGGAGTTGGCTCTTCGGACCGTTGAACACGGGACACGCCACCGAATCAGCATAAGGGTTCACCAGAAGTTCCTGTGAGTGAGGTAACGAGAGGGTGAACGGCGGCGGTGTCTCCGTTGTCCACCTGCTGTGACCGTTGTCCCCGGTGGTTGGTTGCACGGCTTTCCCGACTGTCACCCGACTCACTTCCAAGTCACCTGACTCACCTGGATTTCCTACTATGTCGAGAATGTCGGACTCGATTTTCCCGGGCGCATGGACAAGTCTGCTGTCGAGTGTCGAAGACTGCGGAAGGCATGAGGATGAGCTGGCTGGTCACGGGCGGTGCCGGGTACATCGGAGCGCATGTGGTGCGTGCCATGGTCGCGGGCGGCGCGGGTGTGGTCGTCTGCGACGACCTCTCGACGGGCAGCGCCGAACGGGTCCCCGCCGGGGTGCCGCTGGTCGTGGGCAGTGTGCTCGACGCCACCCTCCTGGAGCGGACGATCCGTGACCACGGGGTGACCGGCGTGGTGCACATCGCCGCGAAGAAGCAGGTGGGGGAGTCGGTGGAGCGCCCGCTCCACTACTACCGGGAGAACGTCACAGGGCTGCAGACCCTGCTGGAGGCGATGGCGGCCACCGGCGTCGAACGGCTCGTCTTCTCCTCCTCCGCCGCCGTCTACGGCATGCCGGATGTGGACCTCGTCACGGAGGACACCCCCTGCGTGCCCATGAACCCCTACGGTGAGACCAAACTGATCGGCGAGTGGCTGATCAACGCCGCCGCCCGCGCCCACGGCCTGCGCGCCGCCTGCCTGCGCTACTTCAACGTCGCGGGAGCCGCCGCCCCCGACCTCGCCGACACCGGCGTCACCAACCTCGTCCCCATGGTCTTCGAGCGCCTGGAGGCGGGCGAGGCCCCGCGGATCTTCGGCGCCGACTACGCCACGCAGGACGGCACCTGCGTACGGGACTACATCCATGTCCAGGACATCGCCTCCGCGCACCTGGCCGCGGCCCGGCACCTGGCCGAGGCCCCGGCGGGTACCGCGCTCACCCTCAACGTCGGGCGGGGCGAGGGCAGTTCGGTGCTGGAGATGGTGGAGCGCATCCTCAAGGTCACCGGTCGCGGGGACGTGAAGCCCGAACTGGCCGCGCGCCGCGCCGGCGACCCCGCGCGCGTGGTCGCCTCGGCGGAGCGCATCCGTGCGGAACTGGGGTGGACGGCCCGGCACGACCTGGACGAGATGATCGAGTCCGCCTGGGCGGGCTGGCGCCACCACAGAGGCTGAGCGGAGGGCCCGCCGCCGGTCCCGCCGGGACGCTGTGCGGCGGCTGTCCGCGGTCCGGCGGCCGTTCTGCCGCGGGCTGTGCGCTCTTCCGCGGCGGAGCGGGCGCCGCCGGATTCGGCGACGGGTGCCGGCGGTTCCGGTCCGGCGGACAACCGCCGGAACCGATGTGGGCGAGCGGTCTTTCCTTACCATTGCCGCGCCATGTCCGAAAATGCCGAGATGAATAGCCGATAATCGACTGCGGAGGTGATTGCCGGCGATTTTCCGGGCCCGCGGCGTCAATCCGGCGGAGCGGTCCGGGTGCTGGACCGAGGGGCGATCCGTGCTCCGCCTCGCGTACATTCGGGCTGGGGAAACCGGACCGACGAGGAGACGGACAGCAAGGTGGCAAGGGCAAGACAGGCCGCGAGTGAAGCCCGCAGGATCGTGGTCAAGGTGGGTTCCTCCTCCCTGACCACCGCCGCCGGAGGCCTCGACGCCGACCGGGTCGACGCCCTGGTCGACGTGCTCGCCAAGAGCCGCAGCGGCGGGGAGAGGGAGATCGTGCTCGTCTCCTCCGGCGCCATCGCCGCCGGACTCGCCCCGCTGGGCCTGCGCCGCCGCCCCCGCGACCTCGCCCGGCAGCAGGCCGCCGCCAGCGTCGGGCAGGGGCTGCTCGTCGCCCGGTACGCGGCCTCCTTCGCCCGCTACGGCATCCGCGTCGGCCAGGTGCTGCTCACCTCCGACGACATGAGCCGCCGCGCGCACCACCGCAACGCGGCCCGCACCCTCGACGAGCTCCTCGCCATGGGCGCCTTCCCGGTCGTCAACGAGAACGACACCGTCGCCACGGACGAGATCCGCTTCGGCGACAACGACCGCCTCGCCGCCCTCGTCGCCCATCTCGTCCACGCCGACCTGCTGGTCCTGCTGTCCGACGTCGACGGCGTCTACGACGGCGACCCCAGCAGGCCCGGCACCTCCCGGATCGCCGAGGTCCGGGGCCCCGAGGACCTCGCGCACGTCGAGATCGGCAGCGCGGGCAAGGCCGGCGTCGGCACCGGCGGCATGGTCACCAAGGTCGAGGCGGCCGCGATCGCGACGGGCGCCGGCATCCCCGTGGTGCTCACCTCCGCCGTGCACGCCGCGGCCGCCCTCGCCGGACACGACACCGGCACGTACTTCCACCCCACCGGCAGGCGCTCCGCGGACCGGCTGCTGTGGCTGCAGCACGCCTCCACCCCGCAGGGCGCCCTCACCCTCGACGACGGCGCCGTGCAGGCGGTCGTCCAGCGCCGCAAGTCACTGCTGCCCGCCGGGATCGCGTCCGTCGAGGGCGACTTCACCGCCGGTGAGCCCGTCGAACTGCGCGACAGCGCGGGAAACGCGGTGGCCCGCGGGCTGGTGAACTTCGACGCCAAGGAGATCCCCCAGCTCATCGGCCGCTCCACCCGCGAACTCGCCCGCGAACTGGGGCCCGCCTACGAACGCGAGGTCGTCCACCGGGACGACCTGGTCGTGCTGCGTCCGTGACGGCGGAGCGACCGGAGGGCGGTGCGCCCCCGTAGCTCCCGCCTCAGGCTTTCAGGTCCGCCCTGTCGCCCATCACCACGACCGGGTGCTGCGCGGGGTCGAGGGTGCGCAGCAGGTACTCCATGTCCGCCTTCGGCTGGCTCACGCACGCCGACGTACCGCTGCCGTGGTCCATGTGCAGCCAGATGCTCCCGCCCTTCGACTGGCCCTCCGGGCGGGTCGGGTCGCTGGGCGAGGTGCCCTTGACCCGGTTGTAGTCGATGGCGATGACGTAGTCGAAGTCGTGCCAGTACGCCTTGTCCCAGTAGTGCGGTGCCTGGAACGACGCCGACTTGGTGTACGGCAGCAGGGCGCCCGGGTCGTCCAGCACGCCGCCCGCGTCGGTCAGCGTGAACACCCCCACCGGGCTGCGCTTGTCGCCCTCGTGATGGTCCGTCGTCCAGCCCCGTTTGCCGTTGTGCGCCGCCCAGGACTTCGTCTGCTTCCAGGTCGAGCCGCTCTTCGTGTAGAGCACGACGGTCGAGTCGGCCGAGTTCCGGCCCGCGCCGTAGACCGTGACGACCTGCCGGGAAGCGGCCGGCACCTGCTTCCACAGCCGGTCGCCCACGCCGGGTATCCGCTTGAGTGCCGTGGTCCGCGGTGTCGTCCGGTCCGCCTGGTCGCTGGTCGCGGCGTGGGCCTTCTGGCCCGAACTGCCGCACGCCGCCGAGGACATCACCAGCGCACCGCAGGCGGCGGCCACGGCCGTCCGCATCGCACGTTGTGTTCGCATGGGTTCCATCATGCAGCCCGCTCCCGGCGAACCGGTGCGCGGACCGCTTCAACTCGGTTGCAGCGCGGTCACCGGAGCGTGCCGCGTACGAACGCCACGTCGTACACGCAGCCGACCTGACGGTCCCGCACCCGTAATCTGCCGATACGTCCGACCCGGCCGGTGGACGTTCCGCGAAAATGCCCCGCGAGCCCCTGCGGGCTGCTGGACTTTGTCCAGGGAACCGGTTGCCGGGACCGGATCCCGGTGACGGTTCCGTATCGCGGACGAGAAGGAGGCCCGTCGTGAGACGAGTGCGCCCTGGGGCTGCGGCGTCCCGCGGTGGTCTGACGAGTGTCGCGGCGGGGGACAGCTACGAGCAGCCGGCCGAACTGCCCCGGCTGTGGCACGTCACCCTCAGCGTCGCCGGGCGCGAGGTCCCGCTGAAGGACCTGCGGCGGGGGCTCGAGCAGCTCGCCCACGACCACCCCTTCCTGCTGACCAGCCGCTACGCCAACGACCACGCCGAGATCCGCTACTGGGAGGAGGCCCGTGACCTGCACGACGCGGCCGCCGTGGCGCTGCGGCTGTGGGGCGAGCACCGCCAGACGGCCGGGCTGCCGGCCTGGGAGATCGTCGGCCTGGAGGTCATCGACCGCGAGACCTATCACCAGCGCGTCGCCGAGGGGTACGGGCCGCCGCCCGCCGTCCCGGTCGGCGTCCACCCCTTCTGACGGAGGCCCGCCCCCCTCCGGTCGGCGCCCGCTCCTCCGGACCCCGGGCCCGCCCGGTTTCCGCCCCACGACACCGGCGTCTCGGCGTTCGGGACGAACCGTGGACAGCCCGGCGCCCCGCACTACGCTTCCCTCATGACCACGCTTTCGCCGTACGACTCCATGTCACCGGTCGCCCAGGCCGCCTACCGCGCCAAGGCGGCCGCCGCCGACCTCGCGCCGCTGCCGCGGGCCGAGAAGGACGACGCGCTGCTCGCCGTGGCGGACGCCCTGGAGGTCCGTACGGGCGAGATCGTCGAGGCCAACGCCAAGGACGTCGCCAGGGCCCGCGAGGCCGGCACCAGCGAGTCCGTCATCGACCGGCTCACCCTCACCCCGGAGCGGGTCCGCGCGATCGCCTCCGACGTGCGCGACGTGGCCGCCCTGCCCGACCCGGTCGGCGAGGTGGTGCGCGGCTCCACCCTTCCCAACGGCATCGACCTGCGCCAGGTCCGCGTCCCGCTCGGGGTCATCGGCATCATCTACGAGGCCCGCCCGAACGTCACCGTCGACGCCGCCGCGCTGTGCCTGAAGTCCGGCAACGCGGTGCTGCTGCGCGGTTCGGCCTCCGCGTACGAGTCGAACACCGCCCTCGTCCGGGTGATCCGCGACGCCGTCGGCGGCGCCGGGCTGCCCGCCGACGCGGTGCAGCTGGTGCCGGGGGAGGGCCGCGAGAGCGTGCGCGAGCTGATGCGGGCGCGCGGTCTGGTCGACGTGCTCATCCCGCGCGGCGGCGCCTCCCTGATCCAGACCGTGGTGAGCGAGTCCATCGTCCCCGTCATCGAGACCGGCACCGGCAACTGCCATGTCTACGTCGACGCCCAGGCCGACATCGACATGGCGATCGACATCCTGGTCAACTCCAAGGCCCAGCGGGTCAGCGTCTGCAACGCCGCCGAGACCCTCCTCGTCCACCAGGACATCGCCCCCGAGTTCCTGCCGCGCGCCCTCGACGCCCTCGCGGACGCCGGGGTGACCGTGCACGCCGACCCGCGCGTGCTGGCGTACGCCAAGGACTCCCGGGCCACCGTCGTGGAGGCGACCCCCGACGACTGGGACACCGAGTACCTGTCCTACGACATCGCCGCCGGCGTCGTCGACTCGCTCGACAAGGCCGTCCAGCACATCCGGCTGTGGAGCTCCGGCCACACCGAGGCGATCGTGACCACCTCCCAGCAGGCCGCCCGCCGCTTCACCCAGCTGGTCGACTCCACCACCGTCGCCGTCAACGCCTCCACCCGCTTCACCGACGGCGGCCAGTTCGGCTTCGGCGCGGAGATCGGCATCTCCACCCAGAAGCTGCACGCCCGCGGCCCGATGGGCCTGCCCGAGCTGACCAGCACGAAGTACATCGTCACCGGCGACGGACACGTACGCCGCTGAGCCGACCGGGGCGGTGGGCAACCGGGCGTGAATCAGGGCATATGCCGCAGGCGGCTGCCGCTGTCCGTGCCCGGTCCGCGCTCCGGCGGTGTGCGCGCCGGCGTCCCGGCCGTGCGGAGGCGGTCTCACCAGCTGGATGAATTTCCCTGTCATCTGCCCAAATTGACCCCTCGGGACTACGCTGGACCTGTGCCGGAGGACGTGGGGGGTATGCCGTTCCCTGACGGCTGGGAGCCCGACGACGACCACGACCACGGGGTGCCGGACGAAGAGTTCGCCTCCGTGGTCTTCGACGACGCGTTCGTACGGGCGGCGACGGTGCACGAGCCGACCGCCGTCGAACGTCTCCTGGCGGCTGCCGAGGCGAGGGCCGAGGCGTCCGAGGCCGAGGCCCGCCGCACCCGCCGAAGAGGCACCCCGGCCGACGACGAGTTCCCCGACGACGGCCACGGCACCGGCGGCCGGACCGGCCACGCCCGTGCCCGCGGTTTCGCCGGCCCCGACGGCTTCGAGGACCTCGACAACCGCTACGGCGCGCCCGCCGGCTACGGCAAACAGGTCCGCTGGCACCGGCCGGTCGCCTGGCTGCTCGCCCTCGTCATGGGCATCGGCATGGTCGCGCTGGCCTTCACCGCCGTCTACCGGGGCTCCTCCTCCGGCAGCCGTGACCGGGTGCCGGCGCCCGCCGCCACCGGGCTGGAGCAGGGCAGTGCGGCGGCGCCCTCCGCTTCCGCCGGCCGCTCCCGGTCGCCCGTCCCGGCACTCCCGCACAGCCCCTGACCGGCGAACCGGTCACATTCCGTACGGAAGTCTCACGATTCTGTTGAGAACCTGTCAGAACTTGTCGTGTACCAGGGCGTTTACCTGAGCGCCGCCAGACCTACTCTGAAGATATGGGCGGGCCTGGAGACCCACCCGAGGGGACGCCCGAGGGCGGCCCCGGAGGTGCGGAGGACGAATACCGATCCGTCGTCTTCGACGAGTCGTTCGTCCGTGCTGCCCGCCTCCAGGAGTACTCCGCCCAGGAGCGCATGGCCGACCACGCGCCCGCCGTACGCCGTCGCCCGTCCCTGCGCCGCGGGCTGTCCCGGCAGATCCTGGCCCTCGTCGTCCTGATCGCCGTGGCCTTCGGCACCGCGATCTACATGGGCGTCCGGCACCCCTACCGGTCACCGCAGGCCGGCCGGTCCCTCGAACCGCTCCGGACGACCGTCATCCCGCTCTCCCCGCAGGGCAAGGTCCCCGGCGCGGCGAACGCCGAGTACCTCTACGCCCACAGCCCCGCCGCCCAGTTCCGGATCGGTGCCGAGGGCATCCCGCTGCCGGCCTCCCGGCGCACGGCGCACTTCTCGGAGGGGCAGATCGTCACCGCCCTGACCACCGCCAAGGACTACCTCGTGCACTCCTCGCTCGACCCCGCGGTGCTCACCGGCGGGCAGGTGCAGCCCGTGCGCATCCTGCTCGACACCGGGCAGCTCGACCAGTTCGACGAGAGCTTCGCCCACCCCGCCGCCGACGGCCGGCACACCCCCAGCGGCTGGCTGGTCCGCTTCGACCCGGCCCAGGCCGCGCTGGCCGATCCCAAGATCCGGGTACAGGGCTCCCTGCGGGCCGAGGAGGCCGACGCCGCCACCCTCGAGGTCACCGCCGACCACACCTTCGTCTACGCGCTGCGGCCCACCGGCGCCCCGGCCGGCGCCCGGGTGTCCCTGTTCACCGTCCGCCGTGAGCTGCACTTCCGCTTCGACGCCGCGGACCTGCGGCTGCACCAGGCCCAGCTCGCCGTCTCCTATGTCCAGGCCGGGCCGCTGTCCTGCGCCGAGGACTCGTCCAACCGGCTGCATCCGCTGCTCGCCGGCCGGAGCGCCAAGGCGGGCGGCCCGGCCGGCACCGACCCCTTCGCCACCGACAGCGCCACCGCCCTGTGCGGCACCCTGGCGACCAGCGCACAGCCGAGACTGTGAGCCCGGTCCGTACGCCCGGCCCGACGTCCGGCCCAGATGCCTGATCCGCACGTCCGGTCCGCACGTCCGGCTCGTACGTCCAGTTCACATGCCCGGTGCCCGGACCCGTCCGGTCAGCCGTTCTCGCCCGGCGGCGGCGTGTCCGAGGCCGGGCCGTCCTTCGGCGGCGTCGGGCCCGTGAACCCGCCGAACCCGCGCCGCACCCGCCCGCCGAGATCGCCGGCGAGGCCTCCCGCGCCGCCCGCCAGATCACTGACCAGCTTCATCAGCGGGTCCTTGGACGTCTTCACATCCTCGGTGTAGCTCGCCGCCGACTCCCGGAACGAGTCCGACACCGACGCGTCCTTGTCCCCGCTGCGGCGCGGGTAGTGGCCGTCCATGAGCCGCTGGTAGTCGCGCGACTCGGACCACTTCTTCAGCTCGGCCGCCCGCACGGTGGTGAACGGGTGGCTGCGCGGCAGCAGATTGAGGATCTTCAGCACGGAGTCGCGCAGGTCACCGGCCGCCTCGTACTCCTCGGCCTGCTGGAGGAACGCGTCCACGTTCATCTCGTGCAGATGGTTGCCACCGGCGATCTTCATCAGGCCGCGCATCGAGGCCCGCAGATCCTGCCCCGCCAGCAGCCCCGCCCGGTCCGCGGACAGCTCCGACTTGCGGAACCACTCGCGCAGCGCCGTGACGATCGCCATGATCGCGAGGTTCCCCAGCGGTATCCAGGCGACCTTCAGGGCGATGTTGGTGAGGAACAGCAGGATCGTGCGGTACACCGCGTGGCCGGACAGCGCGTGCCCCACCTCGTGGCCGACGACCGCCCGCATCTCCTCCTCGTCGAGCAGCTCGACCAGGCCCGTGGTCACCACGATGATCGGCTCGTCCAGACCGATGCACATCGCGTTGGGCTGCGGGTCCTGCGCCACGTACATCGGCGGGACCTTCTCCAGGTCCAGGATGTGACAGGCGTCCCGCAGCATGTCGTGGAGATGGGAGAACTGCTGGTCCGAGACGCGCACCGAGTCGGACAGGAACAGCAGCCGCAGACTGCGCTCGGGCAGCAGCCCGCTGAGCGCCTTGAACACCGTGTCGAAGCCGCTCAGCTTCCGCAGCGCCACCAGGGCGGAGCGGTCGGCCGGGTGCTCGTACGCCCGAGAGGAGATCCCCGGGAAACGCCTGCGCCGTCTGCCGGGCACCCGCTCGTGCCCGGTCTCCTCGTGTCCCTTGTGCTCGTGGCCGTCGTCGGACATGTCGGTCCCCCATGTGCGGTTACGAGTGCGCGGCGAAACGCTCCGCGCCATGGAGAAGGACGACCGGCGGGCGCCGAAGGTTCCCCGGCCGTTCCCGACGGCGGAGTCGCCGTATCCGGCGCGAGGGCCCCCGCATACGATGAGCCGACATCTTTATCCCGCCCACACCGGATAGGTCCTGCCGAAGATGAGCTTCCCCGACACCGCAGTCCAGTTGGCCGCCCTCGCCGAGGCCGAGGGCGGCAACCACGAGAGCCTCAGCCCCTTCGTCACCGGCGGCGGAGCGCTGCTGATCCTGCTGCTCCTGCTGTTCATCACCACCCGCTTCAACCGGGACCGCTGAGCCGCGCGCCACCCGCCCCCGGGGCCCCGCCCCGGGGCCCGTGGAGGGTCCGCCGAGGGCCCGTGGACGGTCCGTGGACCGGGACGCCAAGAACGGGCCGGTAGGGTCTGCACGCATGGGAGAGCTCCACATGCCTAGTGCCTGTCCGGCGGACGACGTGGACGGAGAGACGGGCGGCGGCACACCGCACCGTCCGGCGCGGAGACGGGACGACAGTCCGGCACAAGGTCCCGAACAGGGCCCCGGCCAGGGTCCGGCACGCCCCGGCAGACGCCGTCTCGGTGTCATGGGCGGTACGTTCGACCCCATCCACCACGGTCACCTGGTGGCGGCCAGCGAGGTCGCCGCGCAGTTCCGGCTGGACGAGGTGGTGTTCGTCCCCACCGGCCAGCCGTGGCAGAAGAGCCACCGCACGGTCTCCCCGGCCGAGGACCGCTATCTGATGACGGTCATCGCGACCGCCGAGAACCCGCAGTTCTCCGTGAGCCGCATCGACATCGACCGCGGCGGCCCCACCTACACCGTGGACACCCTGCGCGACCTGCGCGCCCTCAACCCCGACACGGACCTCTTCTTCATCACCGGCGCCGACGCCCTCGCCCAGCTGCTGACCTGGCGCGACACCGACGAGCTGTTCTCCCTCGCCCACTTCATCGGGGTCACCAGACCCGGCCATCACCTGACCGACGAGGGGCTCCCCGAGGACCGCGTCTCCCTCGTCGAGGTCCCCGCCCTGGCGATCTCCTCCACGGACTGCCGTGCGAGGGTCGCACAAGGAGAACCCATCTGGTACATGGTGCCGGACGGTGTCGTGCGCTATATCCACAAGCGCGAGCTGTACCGCGGCGAGTGAGCCGAGAGGGGCTACCGGTGAACGAATACGACGCGGGATACGGGGACGGGTACGAACTCGTCGGCTACGACGAGTACGGGCGGCCGGTCTACCGGCCGGCCCAGGCCCAGGCCGCCTACGACCCGTACGCACAGCCACAACAACAGCAGCCACAACAACAACAGCAACAGCAGCAGCCCGGTTACGGCTACGACCCGTACGCGACCGGCCAGCAGCCGCCCGTGCCCCCGTACGACACCCGCTACGACGCGCCGTACGACACCGGGCAGCAGCCGTCCGTCCCCGACGGCGGCTACGGCGGCCACGGCGGTTTCGACGCCTTCGGCACCGGCACAGGCACCGGTACCGGCCCGCAGGGTGGCGCGAGCGCGGCGCCGTACGACCCGTACGGGCAGACCGCCACCACCGGCCGCCAGGCACGGGTCACCGAGCAGACCCCCTACATCCCCCAGCAGCCCGGCCCGGTGCGCGGACCGGAGCCCGACCCGGCCGAGGAGACCCCCGGGCCCGCGCCGGAACGGGACTACCACACCGCGCAGTTCGCCTTCGTCGAGGAACCCGACGGCGACTCCGAGGACGTCATCGACTGGCTCGCGTTCACCGAGAACCGCACCGAACGCCGTGAGGAGGCCCGCCGCCGCGCCCGCGGCCGGGTCATCGCGCTGGCCGTCGTGCTCGCCCTGGTCGCCACCGGCGGCGTCGGCTACCTCTGGTTCGCCGGGAAGCTGCCCGGCCTGTCCTCCGCCGGCTCGGCGAACGGCACCACCACGGCCGCCGGAGCCCAGAAGCGCGACGTGATCGTCGTCCATCTGCACAACACCGGCAAGAGCGGCACCTCCACGGCGCTCCTCGTCGACAACACCACCACCAAGAAGGGCACCACCGTCCTGCTGCCCAACTCCCTGGCGCTCAGCGACGACGACGGCACCACCACGACCCTCGCCAAGTCCGTCGACGACGACGGCTCCTCCGGCACCCGTGACCAGCTCGACACCGTCCTCGGTACGGACATCCAGGGCACCTGGCGCCTGGACACCCCGTATCTGCAGAACCTGGTCGACCTCGTCGGCAACATCGACATCGACACCGACGCCGACGTGCCCGACCCGTCCTCGAAGAAGAAGGGCGCCTCGCCCCTCGTCCACAAGGGCCAGGACCAGACCCTCAGCGGCAAACTCGCCGTCGCCTACGCCACCTACCGCGCCTCCGGCGAGTCCCAGGACGCCCAGCTGGAGCGGTTCGGGCAGGTCATGCAGGGGGTGCTGCGCAAGCTGTCCTCGGATCCGTCGGCCGCCACGATCACCGTGCAGACCCTGGCGCAGATCCTCGATCCCTCCCTGACCGACAAGGACCTGGGCACCTTCCTCGCCAAGCTCGCCGACCTCGCCAAGGGCGGCGACTACAAAACCGCCGTACTGCCGGTCAAGACCGACGGCACCCTCAGCGCCGAGACCAGCGCGAGCGTGGTCAAGGACGTCCTCGGCGGCACCGCCAAGAGCCCGGACGAGGGATCCGCGGTCCGGGTCTCCGTGCAGAACGGCTCCGGGACCAAGGACAACACCGAGAAGGCCCGCGTGGTGCTGCTCAACGGCGGCTTCACCTTCCTCGACGGCGGCACCCCGTCGGCCGTCGAGGCCACGTCCAAGGTGCTGTACGGCGACGCCGCCGACAAGGAGAACGCCACCGAGGTCGCCAAGACCCTGGGGCTGCCGAGCGGCTCCGTGGCCAAGGGCAGCGTCGGTGCCAACGCCGACGTCACGGTGGTCCTGGGGCAGGACTACAAGCCGTCGTCGTCCTGACCCGCTCCGCCATGGCTCCGGCCCGGCCCGCTCCGCCATGGCTCCGGCCCGGCCCGGTCCGCCCGGGCCCCGGCCCGGCCAGGGGACCCCGCGTGATCCGTCAATCACGTGGGGTCCCACGGGCGGTCCGTGAGACCCTTGGTGGCAAGTGACCGCCGACGGAAAGCCCTGTAGTGACCGCGACCGACCGCTCTCTCCAGCTCATCACCACCGCTGCCCAGGCCGCAGCCGACAAGCTCGCGCACGACATCATCGCCTACGACGTGAGCGACGTCCTGTCGATCACGGACGCCTTCCTGCTGGCCTCCGCGCCCAACGACCGCCAGGTCAAGGCGATCGTCGACGAGATCGAGGAGCGTCTGCAGAACGAACTCGGCGCCAAGCCGGTACGCCGCGAGGGCGACCGCGAGGCCCGCTGGGTACTGCTCGACTACGTCGACATCGTCGTGCACGTCCAGCACAGCGACGAGCGCGTCTTCTACGCGCTGGAGCGGCTGTGGAAGGACTGCCCCGAGCTCGATCTCCCCGCCGACGCCAAGGCCACCCGCGGCAAGGCCGCGGAGCACGCCCGGCTGCAGGCCGCCGAGGAGTCCGCGGACCTGGGCGGTGAATGGCGATGAGCGGCACCGGTGACGTGACCGACGCCGGGCGGGGCCGGGGCCGCCGCATCATCCTGTGGCGGCACGGTCAGACCGCGTGGAACGTGGAGCGCCGCTTCCAGGGCACCACCGACGTCGAGCTCACCGAGACCGGTGTCGCCCAGGCCCGCCGTGCGGCCCGGCTGCTGGCCTCCCTGAAGCCCGACGCCATCGTCGCCTCCGACCTCGTCCGCGCCGCCCGCACCGCCGCCGAGCTCGCCGGGCTCACCGGCCTGGAGATCACCCACGACGACGGCCTGCGCGAGACCTACGCGGGCGTCTGGCAGGGGCTGACCCACGAGGAGATCATCGGGCGCCACGGCGACGAGTACGCCGCCTGGAAGCGCGGTGAGCCGATCCGCCGAGGCGGTGGCGAACTGGAGACCGAGGTGGCCGACCGCGCCGCCCCGGTCGTGCTGCGGCACGCCGAGAAGCTCCCCGCGGACGGCACGCTCGTCGTGGTCAGTCACGGCGGCACCATCCGTACGACCATCGGGCGGCTGCTCGGCCTGGACGCCCGGCACTGGGAGAGCCTCGGCGGCCTGTCCAACTGCTGCTGGTCCGTGCTCGGCGAGGGCGCGCGCGGCTGGCGCCTGCTGGAGCACAACGCCGGCACCCTCCCCGAGCCGGTCCTGGGCGACGACGACTGAACCCCCTGAGCACCGGCCCCGGGGGCCCGGGAGCCCGCCGGAGCCGGATTTCACTTTCCGGCAGGTCGCAGGCTAGAGTTCTTCTTGTTCACCCCGCCGAGCGGGGAGAACGGCGCGGCGGTACACCGCTTCGGCGAGGGGCTATAGCTCAGTTGGTAGAGCGCCTGCATGGCATGCAGGAGGTCAGGAGTTCAATTCTCCTTAGCTCCACAGATCGATCTCCACGGATCGCCCTCATCACGACAATCCCGTCCCTGGGTCAGGGGCGGGATTTTCTGTGATGTGCCGCTCTGTCCGAAGCGGTCCGCGGATTCCTTAAGCCGGTCTCAAGTGATCATGAAGCGGTCCTGAACGGACTTGAGTCGCCCGGGGTCCGCAGGCGTATACCTCTTCGTAACGCTTCTCGCGCACCAGCCCGCGCCGGCCGTGACGGCGGCCCTGAGCCGTGTCCTGACTGGTACTGAGGCGTCGCTGACCGTCAGGCCGGTGGCGTGGCAGAATCAAACGGCCGGAAGGGGGCGCGGCCCGACGGGAGGGAGTAGTGATGCCTGCGAGCATCCTCGGGGAGGTCGGCCACCTCCTCGGCGAGGCGTCGACCCGGGACACGGCCTCTTCCGTGTGCGCGGCCCGCGGCCGCCGCTGGAGCTGATACATGGGTGCACACAGGCGGAAGTGCGACTGGTGCGGCAGCGGTACGCCGATCGTCCGCGACATGGAGCCGATCAACCCCGACTACCAGTACTGGTGCGAGGAATGCGCGCGGGCGCTGATCATAAAGGGCGACCCGATCGAGACCTACCGCGAGCTGGAGGGCGAGCCGATCTACGGCCGCCTCCTGGAGGAGCACTGCACCCTCAAGCGGTTCTACTCGTTCGTGACGGCCTGAACCGGCGCCCGTGAGCGCGGTGGCGGGCGGCCTGGAAACGATTTGGTGTTCCACCCGGTGGACCGTGTAATGTTGGCGTCGCCGCCGGGGAAACCGGGCGGACACGCGCGACACGCGGTCAGACCGCGTAGCCGTACGGGGCTATAGCTCAGTTGGTAGAGCGCCTGCATGGCATGCAGGAGGTCAGGAGTTCAATTCTCCTTAGCTCCACAATCGGTGAGGGCGGGTCATCCGGATCGGATGACCCGCCCTCGGCGTTTCCCGGCGATCAGGGAAACGCCGAGGGCGGCCGGGAAACGGGACAGAAGTCCGGGAAACCGGACAGGGAAACGGCGGGCGCCCCTCGGGGGCGCCCGCCGTTCTCCGGTACGGGATGAGGGCCTCAGCGGCCCAGGGCCCGCCGTCCGCGGCCCTGGGAGACCACCGGCAGGTTGCGGGCCGGGGCGCGGTCGCGGGGCGTCTCCTCCTCGATGCGCAGGGCCAGTGCCGGGCAGCGGCGCACCGCGCGGACCGCCTTCGCCTCCGCGTAGCGCGGCACCTGGGCCTGGGCGACGGTCGGGAAGCCGTCGGCACCGAGTTCGAAGACCTCGGGGAGGATGTCGGCGCACAGTCCGTGGCCGCGGCACAGCGTCCAGTCGACGTAGATCTTCTGGCGGCTGGAGCCGGTCTCCTCGGGCTCCGCGCCACCGGGGATGCCCGTCGGCGCCCTGCCTCCCTCGAACAGCGGCAGGACCCCCTCCACGGGGCGCCCGCAGCCGTTGCCAAGGACATGCGCGGCGAGGTCGTCGGTGAACGCCTTGACGGTGGACTCCAGGAACATCGCCGAGCCGTCCGGGTGCGAGCAGGCGCCGCGCCGTTTGACGCTCTTCGCGACCTGCTTGAGCGCCTCCAGGGCGGCCGGTCCGCCGCCGTTGAGGACGTCCTCCAGACCGCGCGCGGCGGCCGGCAGACCGAGGTAGCAGGGACCGCACTGTCCCGCGCTCTCCTCGGCCAGCCACTGGGCGACACGCAGCGACTCGCCGAGCGGACAGGTCTCCTGGCTGATCGGAAGGATGGCGCCCGCGCCGAGCGCGCCGCCCACGGCGTCCAGCGAGTTGCGGGAGACGATCGCCTCGTTCACGGTGGCCGCGTCGATCCACTTGCCGTGGTAGCCGCCCGTCAGCACGCCCTGCGGGACCGGCGGCGCGCCGGCCAGTTGCAGGACGTAGCGCAGCGGCACCCCCGTGGGGACCTCGAGGACCATGGGCCGGGCGACCGCGCCGGAGACCGTGAGCATGACGGTGCCCGGCTCGTCGTAGAGCCCGGTGTGGCCGTAGCGCTCGGGGCCGATGCGGGCGGCGATGGCCAGCTGGGCGAAGGTCTCGGCGTTGGACAGCAGGGTCGGGGCGCCGCCGACGCCGTTCTGCGAGGCGCTGACCTTGCGGCCCGGCGGGATGGCCGGGCCGCCGTCGATGGACCGGATCAGTGACGCCGCCGCGCCGGTGACCATGCGTACCGGGTTGCGCTGCACGCTCGCGCGCAGCGCGGAGCGGCGGCTGTTGCTGAGGCCGCGTTCGGCGAGCGCGGCCTCCATGGAGCGCTGGGTGGACTCCCGGGTGACGCCGATGACCAGCGTGCGGGCGCCCAGGGCCTCGGCGCACAGCAGCGCGCCGTCCAGGATGAGGTGCGGGGCACGGTTGATGAGCACCGTGTCCTTGCGGCAGGCCGGTTCGTCCTCGCTGCCGTTGACGACGACGACCGGCCGGACGCCGCGCTTGATCGCCGCGTCGGCGACCGAGCGCAGCTTCTTGTGGAAGGGGAAGCCCGCGCCGCCGCGGCCCTTCAGGCTGATGGCCTCGGAGAGCTGCGCGAGCTGCTCCCCGCCCATCGGTTCGAGCGGCCCGTGCACCTTGAGGTGCATGGGCAGATCAAGTCGTTCGACAAGGTCGAAGCCAGACGTGAGCTGGGGAAGCCCGACCACGCGGACTTCCGGTACGTCAGGCAGGGCCTCGTTCACCTATAGCCTCCGGAAGGCGTGTTCCAAGGTTCGCCCGAACCCGGCGTGTCGAAGGACTCGCCGGGGTTTGGTGCTGGGGTGGGACCGCTGTTGTACGTGTCATTGGGGTTGTACGTGCCGTAGAGGGGGTTTGTCTCACCGGTGTCGTACACGTCACTTCCGCGGTACCCGCCGGGCGCCTGGCTGCCGTAGGCGGGGATGTTGAAGCCGGTGTCCTGGAGCGGGTCGTAGGCCGACGGCGGGGCCTCGCCGACCGGGGGAGGGGAGGGGACCGGCCAGCTGCCGGTGCCGCCCGGGTTCATCCTCGGCATCGCCCCGGTGTCCTGCGGGTTCATCGGGATGTCCATGCGGGCGGTCTGGTCGGCGCCGTAGTTCTGCTGGGGCTGTCCGGGCGGGGTGACGGTCCGGTAGGCGGCGGCGAAACCGTTCGCGGGCTGGGCCGCGGGGGCCTCGTACCGCGGTGCGGACGGGGACATCACCCGCGGCTGGGCACCGGTCCCGGTGTCGCCGAGCGGGGAGCGCGGGGCGCGCCGTCCCTCGTAGCCGGGCAGCGAGCCGCCGCCGGCGGGCGCGGCGGACTCGGAGACGCGGGAACGGCTGGCGTCGAGGTCGTCGAGGATCGCGCGTTCGTCGCCGCCGAGCAGCGACATGATCCGGTCGGCCACCTTGCGCTTGACCGGGCGCGGCGCGGCACGCAGGGCGAGCATCGCGGCGACGGCGATCAGGCTGAGTTCGTAGGACACCATGAAGAACGTCTTCGCGGGGCGTCCGGCGAACAGGCCGTGGATCAGCGCGGCGCACCAGGCCGGGTAGGCCAGCATGTGCATCGCGCGCCAGCGGGCGGCGACCGGCGCGGGGGAGGCGAACTGGTTGCGCAGGGCGCCGGTGACCCCGACGAAGATCATGAGCAGTCCGGCCACGGAGCCGAGGCCGATCAGCCCGCCGCTGCCGGTGACGCCGAGGCTGAAGGGGATCAGCGCGGCGATCAGCACGGTGTGGTCGAGGGCGAGCTTGATGGTGATGTGCACCAGGAGGAACGCGATGGAGCCGACGGCGGTGATCCGGTGGATGCCCTGGGCCACGATGCGCTGGCGGATGTTCAGGATGATCCGGTCCTGGGCGACCAGGCCCCAGATCACCGAGCAGGTCAGGCAGACGAGCGACAGGACGCCGGCGCCGAAGTTCAGGAAGTCCTGGAGCCAGCTGCCTCCGTTCATCACGATCACGGGTATGAGGAGCAGGACGGCAGCGGTCGCCACCCCGTAGGCCGAGCGGCCGGGTTTGGGGAGCGAGCTGTTACTGCGGCGAGGGTTCATGGGGGCAACTCCGAGCGGTTCGGGAAAGCGGTCCCGACCGAGCACTCTAAGTGGCATCCAAACCGAGCGGTACGGCGTTTGAGTTATTGCGTTGTTATCAAAGGGTTGCGCGGGGGCTGTGTTGTCCGCATAGGGGTGGTTACGCCGGGTTATAATTGAACGTTGTTCAGGTTTTCAGAACCTTCACAAGCGGTCGACGGGCCACCGCGCCCGCCCACCGGAAGCCCGTCGCGGCCCGCTCGACGCCTGCGGTACCCTGACGCCATGCGTGCCGTACGCCTTCTGCTTAGCGAGCCGCGCTGATCAGTCCCGGCCACCGGGTGAGTCGAGTGGCCGGCATCGGCGCGGCGTCCCCTCCTGTGCGAGGGGATTTTTCATTTCCGGAAGGTCTCGGAAGGACTCCGGGGAGTCGCAGCCGCAGGCAGTAACGATCGATGGAGCTTTGAGGATCATGAGCGAGACGAACCCCGCCGCCGAGGTGGCGGCGCCGCACCGCTACACGGCCGCGATGGCGGCCGACATCGAGGCACGCTGGCAGGACTTCTGGGACGCCGAGGGCACCTACGCCGCGCCGAACCCCACGGGTGACCTGGCCGGCGACCCGGCGCTCGCGGCCAGGCCCAAGAAGTTCATCATGGACATGTTCCCGTACCCGTCCGGTGCGGGCCTGCACGTGGGCCACCCGCTCGGCTACATCGCCACCGACGTCTTCGCCCGCTACCAGCGGATGAGCGGCCACAACGTGCTGCACACCCTGGGCTTCGACGCCTTCGGCCTGCCCGCCGAGCAGTACGCCGTGCAGACCGGCACGCACCCGCGCGTGTCCACCGAGGCCAACATCGAGAACATGAAGGCCCAGCTGCGCCGGCTGGGCCTGGGCCACGACAAGCGCCGGTCGTTCGCCACCATCGACCCGGACTACTACCGGTGGACCCAGTGGATCTTCGTCCAGATCTTCAACTCCTGGTACGACGACGAGGTCGGCAGGGCCCGCCCGATCTCCGAGCTGATCGCCCAGTTCGCCTGCGGTGAGCGTGCCGTACCGGGGCACACGCGCGCGTGGGACCGGCTGACCGCCGTGGAGCGCGCCGACGTCCTGGGCGAGTACCGGCTGGCCTACGCCTCCGACGCGCCGGTCAACTGGTGCCCCGGCCTGGGCACCGTACTGGCCAACGAGGAGGTCACCGCCGACGGCCGCTCCGAGCGCGGCAACTTCCCCGTCTTCAAGGCCAAGCTGCGCCAGTGGAACATGCGCATCACCGCCTACGCCGACCGACTGCTGGACGACCTGGAGGGGCTGGACTGGCCCGAGGCCATCAAGCTGCAACAGCGCAACTGGATCGGCCGCTCCGAGGGCGCCCGCGTCGACTTCCCGATCGACGGCGAGCAGATCACCGTCTTCACCACCCGCCCCGACACCCTGTTCGGCGCGACCTACATGGTGCTGGCCCCCGAACACCCCCTGGTCGAGAAGTTCACCCCGGCCGCCTGGCCCGAGGGCACCCACGAGGTGTGGACCGGCGGCCACGCCACGCCCATCGAGGCCGTCGCCGCCTACCGCGCCCAGGCCGCCGCCAAGTCCGACGTGGAGCGCCAGGCCGAGGCCAAGGACAAGACCGGCGTCTTCATCGGCGCCTACGCGACCAACCCCGTCAACGGCGACCGCGTCCCGGTCTTCATCGCCGACTACGTCCTGATGGGCTACGGCACCGGCGCCATCATGGCCGTCCCCGCGGGCGACCAGCGCGACTTCGAGTTCGCCCGCGCCTTCGAACTGCCGGTCCACTGCATCGTCGAGCCGACCGACGGGCGCGGCACCGACACCGCCACGTGGGAGAACGCGTTCGCGTCCTACGACGCGAAGATCATCAACTCGGCCAACGACGAGGTCGACCTGAACGGGCTGCCCGTCGCCGAGGCCAAGGCCCGCGTCACGGAGTGGCTGGAGCGCAGGGGCATCGGCCACGGCACCGTCAACTTCCGGCTGCGTGACTGGCTGTTCAGCCGCCAGCGCTACTGGGGCGAGCCCTTCCCCGTCGTCTACGACGAGGACGGCGTCGCCCACGCGCTGCCCGAGTCGATGCTGCCGCTGGAGCTGCCCGAGGTCGAGGACTACTCGCCGCGCACCTTCGACCCCGACGCCGCCGACACCCGGCCCGAGACCCCGCTGTCGCGCAACGAGGACTGGGTGAACGTCACCCTGGACCTGGGCGACGGCCCGAAGAAGTACCGGCGCGAGACCAACACCATGCCCAACTGGGCCGGTTCCTGCTGGTACGAACTGCGCTACCTGGACCCGCACAACACACAGCGCCTGGTCGACCCCGAGATCGAGAGCTACTGGATGGGCCCGCGCGAGGGCCTGCCGCACGGCGGCGTCGACCTGTACGTCGGCGGCGCCGAACACGCCGTGCTGCACCTGCTGTACGCGCGCTTCTGGTCCAAGGTGCTGTACGACCTGGGCCACGTGTCGTCCGCCGAGCCGTTCCACAAGCTGTTCAACCAGGGCATGATCCAGGCCTACGTCTACCGCGACAGCCGCGGCATCGCCGTCCCGGCCGCCGAGGTCGAGGAGCGTGACGGCGCGTACTTCCACGGCGGCGAGCAGGTCACCCGCCTGCTGGGCAAGATGGGCAAGTCGCTGAAGAACGCGGTGACCCCGGACGAGATCTGCGCCGAGTACGGCGCCGACACGCTGCGCCTGTACGAGATGGCCATGGGCCCCCTGGACGTCTCCCGGCCGTGGGACACGCGCGCCGTGGTCGGCCAGTTCCGGCTGCTGCAGCGGCTGTGGCGCAACGTCGTCGACGAGGACAGCGGCGCGGTCACCGTCGTCGACACGGAGCCCGCGGACATCGACGTGGACACCCTGCGCGCCCTGCACAAGACGATCGACGGCGTGCGCCAGGACCTGGAGGGGCTGCGCTTCAACACGGCCATCGCCAAGCTCACCGAGCTGAACAACCACCTGACCAAGACCGGGGGTGCCGTGCCGCGCGCCGTGGCCGAGCCGCTGGTGCTGATGGCCGCCCCGCTGGCCCCGCACATCGCCGAGGAGCTGTGGCGCCGCCTCGGCCACACCGACTCGGTCGTCCACCGCGACTTCCCGGTCGCCGACCCGGCGTACGTCGTCGACGAGACCGTGACCTGCGTCGTGCAGATCAAGGGCAAGGTCAGGGCGCGCCTGGAGGTGTCGCCCGGCATCAGCGACGGGGAACTGGAGAAGGCCGCCCTGGCCGACGAGAAGGTCGTCGCCGCGCTGGGCGGCGCGGCCGTCCGCAAGGTGATCGTGCGGGCGCCGAAGCTGGTCAACATCGTCACCGCGTAGCGCGCCCGCGGGCACGGTGGGGAGCCGCCTCCGGGCGATCCCCTACGGGCAGGTTCGGGGTTCTGACGGAACCCCGGGCCTGCCCTGTGCGTTTACCGTGGAAGAGCGGCACACGCTGTGCCGTGCGGGGCCTGAGGAGGAGTGCCGTGGAAGCCGTGGTCGCCGTGTTCGCCCTTCTCTTCCTGCTCTTCGTGGTCCTGGGCGCCTACGCCACGGTGAAGGCGGTCGGTGCCGCCAAGCGCGGCGTGGACCGGACCGTCGCCCAGGCCCGCCGCACCGTCGAGGACCACACCCTGCGCGCCAGGTCCTTCACCCAGATCGGCCCCGCCGCCCAACTCGCCCAGCTGCGCCTCAAGCTGCGCACCTCGATGCGCGCCACCCAGGACGCCCTCCAGGCGGGCGCCGCAGAGGACGAGTCCCTCAAGGAGTCGCTGCGCCTCTTCCAGCAGCTCAGCGCGCACGGCCATGAACTCGACGGCGAACTCAGGCGCCTGGAGTCCGAGCCCGACCGGACGAAACTCGCCGAGCTGCTGCCCGCGCTCCGGGAGCGCACCGAGCGCGTCACCCGGTCCGCGGACGCGCTGCGCTGGGCCGCCCGCGACCGGGCCCGCCGCTTCGCCGACGACGACCTGGAGAACCTGAGCGCGCAGATCGACGTGGAGGCCGGGGCCCTGCGGCACTGGAAGAAGACCGAAGACCCGGCGCACACCCCGCCCCCCTGGCCCGAGGCCGCCCCCACCGCCGCCGGCCCGGCGACCGAGCAGACCTGGCCGGACACGCCGGGCTCCGACGGCACACCCCACCGGGCGGCACACGGCACGGCCGCCGACGGCTCCGCCTCGCGGGGCGCCGGGGAATCCGGCCGTGCCGCCCTCGACCCGCCCGCCCGGCGCCCCGCCTACCCCTGGCAGAAGAAGCCCCGCCCCGAGAGCACGACTTGACCGGGCCTCTCGCCCCCCGGTCGGCAGAAGCCGGGCTGCCGTCCGGGTACCACGGAAGGTAACCTCCAGTTCATGTCCCGCCATGTCGCGATCGTCACCGATTCCACGGCCTACCTGCCGCAGCGGACGATGGAGCGCCACGGCATCACCGCGGTACCCCTGACGGTGGTCGTCGACGGCGAGGCATTCGAGGAGGGCACCGAGATCTCGACCCGCGCCCTCGTCCAGGCCCTCCAGAAACGCCGCCCCGTCACCACCTCGCGCCCCGCCCCCGAGGTCTTCGCCGAGACCTACCGTCAGGCCGCCGCATCCGGCGCGACCGGCATCGTCTCCCTCCACCTCTCCGCCGAGCTGTCCGGCACCTACGACGCCGCGCTCATGGCGGCACGGGAGGCCCCGGTGCCGGTGCGAGTGGTGGACACCGGGATGATCGCGATGGCCCTGGGCTTCAGCGCACTCGCGGCTGCCGAGACCGCCGAGGCGGGCGGCACGATCGACGAGGCGGTCGCGGTCGCCGAGAAACGGGCCGCCGCCACCTCCGCGTACTTCTACGTCGACACCCTCGAGTATCTGCGCCGGGGCGGCCGGATCGGCGCGGCCCGGGCCCTCCTCGGCTCCGCGCTCGCCGTGAAACCGCTGCTCCAGCTGGAGAACGGCCGGATCGAACCGCTGGAGAAGGTGCGCACGGCGTCAAAGGCCATCGCCCGGCTGGAGGAGATCGTCGCCGAGCGGGCGGGCGGCGCCGAGGTCGACATCGCCGTCCACCATCTTGCCGCCCCCGACCGGGCATCGGCCCTCGCCGACCGGCTGCGCACCCGGCTGCCCGGACTCGGCGCCCTGCACGTCAGCGAGGTCGGCGCGGTGATCGGGGCGCACACCGGACCGGGGCTGCTGGGCGCGGTGGTCTCGCCGCGCTGACGGATTCACCCGTGTGAGGGGCGGAGTTGTCCACAACGGACCGGCCGTCCACGGAAACCGACCAAGATCATCGTGATCCGGCGGGATCCCGGATCCTCGTCGCATGGCACTGCGATCACACACGGACGACCCCGCGCACAGCTCCTCAGCGACTTCCCCGGCGATCTCCCCGGACGCCCCCTCAAGTCCCCGCCCCGCCACGGTGACCAGCGGACCGGGCCGCGCGCCCGGCACCGACGGCCGCGCCCGGCACCGACGTTCGGCCGTCCGGCGACGGACCGGCCGTGACCGCCGGGCCCCCGCGGAGGCACTCCGGCGCCGGGCGGAACTGCTCTTCCCCGAACGGGCGGACGCCGACGACGGATCGGTACGGACCGGGAACGGACCGCCGCCGGGGGAGGAGACCGCGGCCGATCCGCTGCCCGCGGCCGATCCGCTGCCCGCGGTCGATCCGCTGTCCGTGGTGGATCCGCTGGCCGTGTCCGATCCGGTGGCCGGCGGTATGGGCCGGCGGGAGCGCGCCGGGCTCGCGGTGCGCGAGCGGCTGCCCGTGTGGGTGCAGACGCGGTGCGGAGTGGAACGCCGGAGCGTGATCGCCCTGACGGCGCTGCTGGTCGTCGCCGTGGCCTTCGCCGTGCACCACTACTGGGCGGGCCGCACCCAGCAGGTGCGTGCGCCGCAGGTGGTGCGGGCGGACGCCCCGTACCGGCAGGGCCCGTACCAGGAAGGCCCGGACCGGAGGAACGAACCCGGAGGACAGCCGAAGCAAGCTGCCGCCGCCGCGACGGCGGGTCCGGAGATCGTGGTGGACGTCACCGGCCGGGTCCGCAACCCGGGCATCCGGCGACTGCCGGCCGGTTCCCGGCTGGTCGACGCGCTGCGGGCGGCGGGAGGGGTACGGCCGGGCACCGACACCTCCGGCCTCAACCGCGCCCGGTTCCTGATCGACGGGGAGCAGGTGACGGTCGGCGGCCCGGCACCCGCACCCGGACCCGCGGGACCGGCCGCCGCGGACGTCCCCGCCCCCGCCACCGGACCGGTCACCGCCATGGCGCCGGTCTCCCTCAGCACCGCCACGGCACAGCAGCTCGACGCCCTCCCCGGCGTCGGCCCCGTACTGGCCCAGCACATCGTCGACTACCGCACCCGGCACGGCGGCTTCCGCTCCGTCGACGAACTGCGCCAGGTCGACGGCATCGGACAGCGCCGCTTCACCGACCTGCGGGAACTGGTCCGGCCATGACCGGCGACGTCACGGACCGGGCCGCCGGCGACACCAGGACGGCGGCCCCCGCCCGTCTCGCCGTGCACGCGGCCGCCGCGAGCAGGCTCGGCGCGTCCCACCCCCGCCAGGAAGGCCCGCCGGACCTGCGCCTCGTACCCCCGGCACTCGCGGTCTGGGCGACGGCCGCGCTGCTGCCGGCCGTGTCGGCGGCGCGGTCCACGGCCGTGGCGGTGGGCAGCCTGTTCCTGGCCTGCGCGCTGCTGACCCCGGCGGTACGGCGGCGTGCCGCACCGTGGGCGCGGGCCACGGGCGCCGCCGTCCTCCTCGCCGTCGCCGCGTCCGCCGCCTCGGCCGGACTGCACGGGGCGGACCTGCGCCGGGGCCCGGTGCCGGACCTGGCGCGCCGGTACGCCACCGTGACCGCCGAGGTCGAGGTCGGCTCCGACCCCCGGCTCACCCGGCCGCACGTCAGGGGCGACCACGCGGCACCCTCGGTCGTGCTGATCGAGGGAGAGGTGAGACGGGTCGAGCGATCCGGCGGCACGGCGGTGACGACACGGACACCGGTCCTGCTGCTGGTCGACGTGCGCGGATCCAAGTCCGGCCCGCGCCCCCGTGACCGCTCTCCCTGGCTCGGCCTCCTGCCCTCCACCACCGTGCGCGTGACCGCACGCCTCACACCCCCGCTCATGGACGCGGACCGCGACGCCGCCGTGCTGCGCATCCGCAACGAGCCCGTGCCCCAGGTGGTCGCCGGACCCTCCGCACCCCAGCGGCTGGCGGGCCGGCTGCGCGCCGGGCTGCGCGAGGCGACCGACGGGCTTCCGCCCGATGCGCGGGCGCTGCTGCCGGGCCTGGTCGTCGGGGACACGTCCCGCATCCCGCCGGAACTGGACGAGGCGTTCAAGGCGACGGACCTGACGCACACCCTGGCCGTGTCGGGCAGCAACCTCACCATCCTTCTGACCCTGCTCATCGGCCCACCGGCCCTGGCCCAGCGGGCCGAACGCCGTGGCCTCGCCCCGCGCCTCGGCCTCTCCCTCCGGGCGACCGCACTGCTCGGCGGGGCCCTCACCCTCGGCTTCGTCGTCGTGTGCCGCCCCGACCCCAGCGTCCTGCGGGCCGCCGCCTGCGCGGCCGTCGTCCTGCTCGCGCTCGCGACCGGCCGCCGCAGATCCCTGATCCCGGCACTGGCGGCGGCCGTCCTGCTGCTGGTGCTCTACGACCCCTGGCTCGCCCGCAGCTACGGCTTCCTCCTCTCGGTGCTGGCCACCGGCGCCCTGCTCACCCTGGCCCCCCGCTGGAGCGAGGCCCTGGTCCGCCGCCGGATGCCCGCCCGGCCGGCCGAGGCACTGGCGGCGGCAGCCGCGGCCCAGGTGCTGTGCGCGCCGGTCGTGGTGGTGCTGTCGGCGCGGGTGAGCCTGGTGGCGGTGCCGTGCAATCTGCTCGCGGAGATCGCGGTCGCCCCGGCGACGGTGCTCGGCTTCGCGGCCCTCGCCGCGGCCCCGGTGGCGATACCACTGGCCAGGGCGCTGGCCTGGTGCGCGGGATGGCCCGCGGGCGGGATCGCATGGGTGGCCAGGACCGGGGCCGCGCTGCCGGGAGCGGGAGTGGACTGGCCGGGCACCTGGCCGGGCGCGCTGCTGCTGGCGGCCGTCACCGCGATCACCGTGACCGTCGGGCGACGCCTGCTGACCCACCCCTGGCTGTGCGCGGTGTGCGGCCTGCTGCTCCTGCTCGCGATCGTCCGGCCGGCCCCGCTGACCAGGGTGATCACGGGCTGGCCGCCGCCCGGCTGGCGGTTCGCGATGTGCGACGTGGGGCAGGGCGACGCGACGGTGCTGGCGGTCGGCGAGGGCACGGGCATCGTCGTGGACACCGGCCCGGACCCGGGCCTCGCCGACCGCTGTCTGCGGCGGCTCGGCATCACCCGTATCCCCCTCCTCGTCCTGACCCACTTCCACGCCGACCACGTCGCCGGGCTGCCCGGGGTGCTGCGCGGACGGACGGTGGGCGCGATCGAGACGACACCGTTCGAGGAACCCGCGGACCAGGCGGAGCTGGTGAGGAAGGAGGCGGCCGCGCACCGGATCCCCGTCACCCGGGCGGTGGCCGGGGAACGCCGCACCACGGGTCGGCTGACCTGGCAGGTCCTGTGGCCGCCACCGCCCCCCTTCCCGGACCCCGACGGCCCGAACGACGCCAGCGTGACCCTGCTCGTCCGCTCGGCCGGCCTGCGCCTGCTCCTGCTGGGCGACCTCGAACCCCCGGCCCAGCAGGCCCTGCTGGACTCACCGGCCGGTGCGCTCCTGGGCCCGGTGGACGTCCTCAAGGTCGCCCACCACGGCTCGGCGAACCAGGATCCGGCACTCATCCGCAGGGCGGCCCCGCGCCTGGCCCTCATCTCCTGCGGCGCCGACAACCCGTACGGCCACCCGGCACCGAGCACGGTAGCCGCACTGCGCGCCACAGGGGCCACGGTCCTGCGCACGGACCGCGACGGCGCCCTGGCCGTCTCCGGCGAAGGCCGGAACCTGCGGATCGCACGAGACTGAAGCCATGACCCCCGAGCCGCGCTGGGGAGCCGCGAACACCGGACGGAGAAGCACGAGGCCGGTACTTGGGTGCACCAGGGCCCGGACGGGGAGGAGCCCCGATCGCACGGACGGCCGGGGCTCCTCTGTGCCCCACGGGGCCGGGGGAGCCTCTGCGGCTTTACCCCGCAGTTCCGTCGCAACCGGGCCCTGGCCACCGTGAACCTCGCCCTGACCCAGCTCCACCAGCGGGACATCGACCAGGCGTGTGCCACGGCCTCCGACGTCTTCGAGCTGATGGCCGACTCGCCGATCCCGGGACGGATGAGGTCCCTGCTCGGCGACTTCTACCGCGACTTGATCACTCTTGCGCCCGGCGCGGAGGTCGCACAAGAGTGGGGCGACCGCTTCCGAACCGAATGGAGCTGACTGTGAGTGCCGCCGATCTGGTCGTCCGCCGCTTCGGTCACGGCGATCTGTCGAAGATTCGCCAGTCGATCATCGACGTGCACGTGGACGCCTACGTGGACGCGATGGACGACGAGTTCAACCAGCGCTTCTCCTGGTTCGTGGATCACTGGGGCGGCAACCCGGAGTTCGCCTGTGTGATCGCTTATGACGGCAAGGAGGCCGTGGCGTTCGCCTACGGGGCTCCGTCGGCCGAGGGCCGCGAGTGGTGGCGTGAGCACCTGGACGCAGAGCCCGACAGGGGACGCACCTTCTCCTACTCGGAGTTGGCGGTCGGCAAGAAATACCGGAAGCAGGGTGTCTCAGAGCTTGTCACCCGGGCCCTCCTCGATGAGCGGGACGAGGACCTCGTGGTCCTGCTGGTGGACACCGAGCACCCCCGCGTGCAAGCCCTGTACGAGTCCTGGGGCTTCCGGAAGATCGGGGAGCGCCGCCCGTTCCCGGACTCTCCGGTGTACGCCGTCATGCTGGCCGAACTGCCGCTGTCCTGAAGCCGGACACACGAAGACGCCCCTGGCCTCCACGCGGTGGAAACGCGTCCTCCTCGCTCCGTGACGGCAGCGCACGGTCAGGCAGTGGCTTTGGCCGTGACCCTGGTGAGCAGCTTGTCACGCAGCGAGGGCCACTCATCTGCGATCACGTTGTAGGACAGCGAATCACGGCGCGTGCCGTCCTGGCGCATCATGTGACTGCGCAGGGTCCCTTCATATGCCGGGGGTGTGTCCCGCCTTCGTCAGTGGTGACCGGTGTCGATGACGCAGAAGCGGTTGCCCTCGGGATCGGCGAGCACGACGAAGTCGGCGTCGTCCGGATAGAGGTCCCAGTCGACGTGCCGGGCGCCCAGGGACACGAGCCGCTCGATCTCGGCGGCCTGGTCGGCGGCGTCCCCGGCGTACAGGTCCAGATGGATCCGGGGATGCTCCTGGAGCGGCGTCCCACTGAGGCCGAGCGACAGCTGGACCCCGGTGCCCTCCGCCGGGACCAGCACCACCCAATCGTCTTCCATCTCTTCCCGTGGGACGTATCCCAGCGCCTCCGTCCAGAACGCGGCCGCACGCGGCACATCCGAGACGCCCAGTACAACGGATCCGACACTCAGCATGCGTCGATCCTGGCGCAGGAGCGGCGATCCGACGACACCCCCGCCCGGCCCGGCGGCCGGGCCGGGCCACCTGATGCGGTACCGGCTCCGCCACGCAGGGCGTTTCCGTCTCCGCCTTCGGCGATCAGTGGCGGTCGGGCCGGGTGGGCAAGCAGACTGGATCTCCACCATCACACCAGGGGGGTTGCCGTGGCAGCGAAGCCTGCTCCGAAGCACCTGACGATCACCATCGATTTCGATCTTGAGACCGCAGAGTCGACGGTCCGGTACAAACGCGCGCACGAGGCGTTCGAGGCCGCCGTCGAGGCGGCGATCCGCGAGGCGAGGAAGGCGTTGCCGCCCGACAGCATCAGGGCGGTCACGAGCGAGATCCACTGCTCGTACAGCTGGGAGCGGGATGCCGAGGTCCGCCGCGCCCGCCCGGACACCGACGACACCCGCGCGGATGCCGGTGCCGAAAAGGAGCACGTGACCGCGGACGACGTCTTCGTCGGCATCGAGAAGGGCAGACGAGTGCGGCAGCGGACGGTGCCGGGCGGCGATGTCGAGATCGGCCCGTTCGAGGACTAGGGCCTGCCGTCACCGGAGTGGTCCGGGATCTGCGGATCACCCGGGACCGAGGCCCGGCGGATGCCGGAAGATGGCCCGGTGAGCGATGTGAGACATGTGTTGGTCCTGCCCGACCGTGATGCCGCCGAGGCGGTGGCCGGCGCTCTCGCCGGGCGGTTCGGGACCGAGGAGGAACCGGCTGTCGTCCGTGAGGCCCTGGCCGGGGACGACGACGCGGAGGACGCCCAGTGGTTGGTGCTCGTGGGGGACGAGCAGGGCCGTCTGGACGCGGCGGCACTGGACGCGTTCGCGGGGGAGTGGGACGGGTGGCGGGAGGAGCCGTAGGCCGGTCCGGCTGTCAGGTCCGGCTGTCCGGTGCGTGCCGGGGCCGGGCGGCAGCGGCGGATCGATGTCGGTGGTGCGTGCGATGCTGTGTGCCGTGGCCAGGAAGACTGCGAATGACGACCCTCTCGCCCCCGTGACGCTCGCCGTGGGCCAGGAGGATCTCCTGCTCGACCGTGCCGTGCGGGAGGTGGTGACCGCCGCCCGGGCCGCCGACGCCGACACCGATGTGCGGGACCTGAGCTCGGACCAGTTGCAGCCCGGCACGCTCGCCGAGCTGACCAGCCCGTCGCTCTTCGCTGAGCGCAAGGTCGTGGTCGTGCGCAACGCGCAGGACCTGTCGACGGACACCGTCAAGGACGTGAAGGCGTATCTCGCGGCGCCCGCCGAGGAGATCACGCTGGTGCTGCTGCACGCGGGCGGGGCCAAGGGCAAGGCCCTGCTGGACGCCGCACGCAAGGCGGGGGCCCGCGAGGTGGCCTGCCCGAAGATGACCAAGCCGGCGGACCGGTTGGCCTTCGTACGGGGCGAGTTCCGGACGGCGGGGCGGTCGGCCACACCCGAGGCGTGCCAGGCGCTCGTCGACGCCATCGGCAGCGATCTGCGGGAACTCGCGTCCGCCGCGTCGCAGCTCTGCGCCGACGTCGAGGGGACGATCGACGAGGCGGTCGTGGGGCGGTACTACACGGGGCGGGCCGAGGCGTCCAGCTTCACCGTCGCCGACCGGGCCGTCGAGGGGCGGACGGCGGAGGCGCTGGAGGCGCTGCGGTGGTCGCTGTCCACCGGGGTGGCGCCGGTGCTGATCACCAGCGCGCTCGCCCAGGGTGTGCGGGCCATCGGGAAGCTGTCCTCCGCGCGCGGCGGGCGGCCCGGCGATCTCGCGCGTGAGCTCGGGATGCCGCCGTGGAAGATCGACCGGGTGCGCCAGCAGATGCGCGGCTGGACACCGGACGGGGTCTCGGTGGCGCTGCGCGCGGTCGCCGAGGCGGACGCCGGTGTGAAGGGCGGGGGGGAGGACCCCGGGTACGCCCTGGAGAAGGCCGTGGTCACCATCGCGCGCGCAGCCCGGTCACGGGGACGCTGAACCGGGCTCACGCGGCGTACCGCTCACACGGCGTACTGCAAGACGTACCAGGGGGAGGCCTCAGGAGGCGGGGAGGACCTCAGGAGGCGAGGGGGCCCGGCCTCAGGAGGCGTCGTGGTCCTTGGAGAGGACCTTGGCGAGCTCCTCCAGGGCGGTCGCGGCGTGCTCGCCCTCGTCGGTCGTGAGCTGGAGGGTGTCGCCCTGTGCGGCACCGAGGGCCAGCACGGACAGCAGGCTCCGGGCGTCCACGGCGGGCTGGTCGGGTCGGCCGACGGTGACCTTGACGGGCTGACGCGTCGCGGCCTGCACGAAGAGGGAGGCCGGGCGGGCGTGGAGGCCCTGCTGCGAGCCGACGGTGACCAGAAGGTGAGGCATCTTTGTCTCCTTGGAGAAGCGGGTCGGCGACGGCCCCGTACGGGGCCGGACCGGAGGCGGGGTGGCGGTGGGGCAGTCCGAAAGGCGGCTCAGACTGCCCCCGAGCCCGGACACGGCCGGGGAAGCGTGTCCGGACATCTGTGTTTGCCATCCCCGCGATGGGGGTGTTTTCCCCAGGTTTTACGTGCTTCAGAGCGCCGATGTCAACACAATCGGAAAACTAAAACAACACACTCGGAAGTGGTTGCCTTTCTTGGGGGCGGGAGTACTGTTCGCCGTAGACAGGCATCACCCCACATGAAACGGACCTGATCCCACATGTACGCACCCGAGCGGCAGCAAAGGATCGTTCAGCTGGCCCAGGAGCTCGGCCGGGTGGAAGTCCCTTCGCTGGCAGAAGACTTCGGCGTCACACAGGAGACTGTCCGGCGCGATCTGACCGCCCTGGAGCGAGCGGGACTCCTGCGCCGGGTGCACGGCGGCGCGCTGCCTGCCGGTGGCCTGCATCTCGTGGAACCCGGACTCGCGGAGCGGGACTCGACCGCCGCGGCCGACAAGGAGCGGATCGCCAAGGCCGCTCTCGCCCTCCTCCCCGAGGAAGGCAGCCTGCTGCTGGACGCCGGAACCACCGTGGCCCGGCTGGCCGCCCTGCTGCCCCTGGACTCCGCGCTCACCGTCGTCACCAACGCGCTCCCGGTGGCCGCCCGGCTCGCCGAGTACCCCCATCTCGACCTGCACCTGGTCGGCGGCCGGCTGCGCCACCGTACACAGGCGGCGGTGGACGCCTGGGCGCTGCGCGATCTGGCCGACCTGCAGGCGGACACCGCGGTGATCGCCACCAACGGTTTCTCGGCGGAGGCCGGACTGACCACGCCCGACCTCGCGGAGGCCGCCGTCAAGCGCGCCATGGTCGCGAGTGCCCGCCGGGTGGTGCTGATCGCCGACTCGGGCAAGTACGGCGCCCGGTACTTCGCCCGGTTCGCCACCATCGACCAGGTGGACGTGGTCGTCACGGACACCGGCCTGAGCGACGAGCGGGCCGCCGAGATCAGCGCCCTGGGACCGCAGGTGATCCGGGCATGATCGTCACCATCACCCCCAATCCGAGCGTGGACTGCACCTTCGAGGTGGCAGAGCTGCGGCGCGGAGCGGTGCACCGCGCGGGCACGGACCGGGTGGACCCGGGCGGCAAGGGCGTCAACGTGTCGCGGGCGCTCGGCGCCGCGGGACACGCCACGACGGCCGCGATGCCGCTCGGCGGGTCCTCGGGGATGCTGATGGCCGAGCTCCTGGGCCGCCAGGGCATCGAGACCGCCCCGGTGTGGGTGGGCGGCGAGACCCGGGTCAACGTCAGCGTGGTCGAGCCGGACGGTGTGCTCACGAAGGTCAACGCACCGGGCCCCGAGCTCACCGCGGACGAGTCGGAGGCCCTGCTGAAGACCGTGCACGGTCTCATCGGGCCGGACACGGAGTGGCTGGCGTGCTGCGGGAGTCTCCCGCGCGGCCTGGCCCCCGAGTGGTACGCGGAACTGGTGGCGTCGGTCCATGACGCCGGTGCGCGGATCGCGGTGGACACCTCGGGACCGGCGCTGCTCGCGGCGCTCGGCGAGGGTCCGGACCTGGTCAAACCCAATCGGGAAGAGCTGGCGGAGGCCGTGGGCCGACCCCTGACGACGGTCGGCGAGGCACTGGAGGCGGCACGGGAACTGCGCGGGCTGGGAGCCCGGCAGGTCCTCGCCAGCCTCGGTGCGGACGGGATGCTGCTGGTTTCGGCGGAGGGCGAGTGGTACGGCAGTGCGGCCGTGACCGACGTCCGAAGCGATGTGGGAGCGGGTGACGCTTCCCTTGCGGGCTTCCTCGGCGCAGGCGGTGCCGGGTGGAGGGGTCTGGTGGCGGCAGTGGCGCATGGTGCGGCCGCTGTGGGTCTGCCGGGCAGTGTGATGCCGGCTCCGGCGGACGTCGTTCCGTCCGGGGTCGTGGTGACGGCGGTTTTGCCGCTGGATCGGCCGCTGGTCGGCCGCGATGACCGGCTGTTGGCTGGTCGGGGTCGGGGACGTGTCTCATCCCTACCGGAGCGAATCGGAAAATGTAATGACTGACACAGCGCAGCTGAAGAACCTGGAAGGGCCGGGGTTCAGAGCCCGGGTCCAGCGGGTCGGTGGGCATCTGGCCGGCATGGTGATGCCGAACATCGCGGCGTTCATCGCGTGGGGTCTGATCACGGCGATGTTCATCCCGACGGGGTGGATGCCGAACGAGACGATGGCGAAGCTTGTCTCGCCGATGATCACGTTCCTGTTGCCGGTGCTGATCGGTTACACCGGCGGTCGTCTGGTGCACGGTCAGCGTGGT
This sequence comes from Streptomyces sp. NPDC047000, assembly GCF_040644295.1. Classification (NCBI taxonomy): domain Bacteria; kingdom Bacillati; phylum Actinomycetota; class Actinomycetes; order Kitasatosporales; family Streptomycetaceae; genus Streptomyces; species Streptomyces sp. NPDC047000. Next base: position 2,758 of record NZ_JBEYWE010000005.1, on the reverse strand, counting down.
GCGGTGGTCGCGGCGATCGCCACGGTGGGTGTGGCGGTCGGTGCGGACGTGCCGATGTTCCTGGGCGCGATGATCATCGGTCCGGTGACGGCGTATCTGCTGAAGCTGGTGGACGGCTTCACGAAGCAGCACACGCGTGCCGGGTTCGAGATGCTGGTGGACAACTTCTCCGCCGGTATTCTGGGCGGTTTGATGGCGATCGCGGGTCTGACGGGTGTCGGGCCGGTGGTGACGGCGGCGACGAAGGCCGCGGGTCATGGTGTGGACTGGCTGGTGAGCAGTCATCTGCTGCCGCTGGTGTCGATCATCGTGGAGCCGGCGAAGGTCCTGTTCCTGAACAACGCGATCAACCACGGTGTGCTGTCGCCGCTGGGTGTGGAGCAGGCGACGAACAACGGTAAGTCGCTGCTGTTCATGATCGAGTCGAACCCCGGTCCGGGTCTGGGCATTCTGCTGGCGTACCTGTACTTCGGTCCGAAGACGCTGCGTCCGTCGGTTCCGGGTGCGATCGTGGTCCACTTCCTGGGTGGTATCCACGAGATCTACTTCCCGTACCTGCTGATGAAGCCGCGTCTGATCCTGGCGGCGATCGCGGGCGGTATGTCGGGTGTGTCGACGGCGATGATCCTGAAGGCGGGTCTGGTGTCGGCTCCGTCGCCGGGCAGCATCTTCGCGTATCTCGCGGTGACGCCGAAGGGCGGGTACTTCCCGGTCCTGATGGCGATCGTGGTCGCGGCCGCGGTGTCGTTCGTGGTGGGTGCCGCGCTGCTGAAGACGGAGCGGGCCAAGGACGAGGACGTGGATCCGTCGGCGGTGGCGGTGCCGGGCGCGGTTGCCGGTACGGATGCGGCGGCGGATGCTGAGGCTGTGGTGGCCGAGGCGGAGGCGGTGACGCTGTCGCTGCTGGGTTCGGACGTGAAGTCGGTGATCGTGGCGTGTGACGCGGGGATGGGCAGCAGTGTGATGCTGGCCAGCCAGCTGACGAAGCGGCTGAAGCCGTACGGGGTGACGGTGACGCACAAGGCGGTCAACGAGATCCCGGCGGGGACGAAGCTGGTGGTCACGCATCAGGACCTGGCGGCGCGTGCGCGGTCGGTGGCTCCGGACGCGGTGATCATCCCGTTCCAGTCGTTCCTGAACGACCCGGCCTTCGACAAGCTGGAGGCCGCCATCCGTGACGGAGGAGAGGTTCGTGCCTGAGGTTTTGCCCCGTGAGGGTATCCGTGTCGGCCTGACGGCCGTGGACCGGTGGGACGCGGTCCGTCAGTGCGGCGCGGTGCTGCAGGAACTCGGCGCGGTCGAGGCGGGTTACACGGACAAGATGCTGGACCGTGAGCGGTCGGTGTCGACGTTCGTGGGTGAGGGTGTCGCGATCCCGCACGGCACGTCGGAGGCGAAGTCCCTGGTCCGTGAGACCCGGCTGGCGGTTCTGCAGTTCCCCGCCGGTGTGGACTGGGGCGGCCAGCAGGTCACCACGTGTGTGGCGATCGCGGCGAGGGGCGACGAGCACATCGCGGTCCTCTCGGCGCTGGCTCTTCTGCTGCTGGAGCCCGATCAGGCGGAGAAGCTGCGGTCTTCTTCCGACCCGGACGAGATCCATCAGCTCCTGGAATCGATCAGCAAGGACATCGCATGAAAGTCGCACGTTTCTACGCTCCCGGTGATCTCCGGATAGAGGACGTGCCGGAGCCCTCTCCTCAGGCGGACGAGGTGAAGATCCGTGTCCGTAACTGCTCGACGTGCGGTACGGATGTGAAGATCTTCAATCACGGTCATCAGCATCTGGACCCGCCGCGGGTGATGGGTCACGAGATCGCGGGTGAGGTCGTCGAGGTCGGCGCGGATGTCGCGGGTGGCTGGAAGGCGGGTGACCGGGTCCAGGTCATCGCGGCGGTCCCGTGTGGTGAGTGTGCGGACTGCACGGCCGGCCGGCTGACGATCTGCCCGAACCAGACGTCGGTGGGTTACCAGTACGACGGCGGGTTCGCCGAGTATCTGATCGTTCCCCACGCGGTGCTGAAGGTCGACGGTCTCAACCGGATCCCCGAGGGCGTCAGCTTTGCGGAGGCGTCGGTGGCGGAGCCGCTGGCGTGTGCGATCAACGGTCAGGAACTCGCCCGGGTGGGCGAGGGCGACGACGTGATCGTGATGGGTGCGGGCCCGATCGGTTGTATGCACGTCCACCTCGCCCGTGCGCGGGGTGCCCGCCGGGTGTTCCTCGCGGACATCAACGCGGGCCGGCTGAAGCAGTCCGCGGACGCGGTCCAGCCGGACGCGGCGATCTGCGGTGCGGACGTCGACATGGTCGAGGAGGTCCTGCGTCTGACCGACGGTCGTGGTGTCGATGTCGTCATCACCGCCGCGGCGTCGGGCAAGGCGCAGGAGGACGGTGTGCGGATGGCGGCCCGGCAGGGCCGGATCAGCCTGTTCGGCGGTCTCCCGAAGACCGCGCCGACGATCACGCTGGACTCCAACCTGGTCCACTACCGTGAGCTGACCGTGGTCGGTGTCAACGGTTCCAGCCCGGCCCACAACAAGCAGGCCCTGGAACTCATCGCGTCGGGCAAGGTCCCCGTCAAGGACCTCATCACCCACCGCATGACCCTCGACCAGGTCCCCGAGGCCATCGCCACGGTCGCCGCGGGCGAGGCCATCAAGGTCACCATCGAACCCTGACCACCACCCCACCCCCCGAAACGGCGGCCCGGCCGGATCCCCCGATCCGACCGGGCCGCCGCACGTCTGCGACGCTTCAGCC
>NZ_JBEYWE010000004.1:0-404376 GCF_040644295.1 Streptomyces sp. NPDC047000 | reverse complement strand
GCTGTTGAGTTCTCAAGGAACGGACGCTTCCTTTGTACTCACCCTCTCGGGCTTTCCTCCGGGCTTCCCTTCGGTGTTTCCGACTCTATCAGATCCTTTCGGCGTCCGATTCCCCGTCGGAGGGGGTTTGTCTCGGGCCTTGGCTTTCGCTTGTCGGCCTTTCGACATTCACTACGTTAGCCCATTGCTTCGTGGACTCATAATCGAGTTCGAAGGCAACCGAATTCGGATGTGCGGACACACCGAACAGGCCCCCGCTGGGGGTGACCGTAGGTAGTGGTTTGGCCGCTTCCGGCTGCAGGCGAACGCCGTACCCGGTTCAAGCGGCTCGGACTACATTACGCACCTGGGTGGGGCGCGTCAACTTGAGCCGGAGCGCCGCCGGGGTACGTGGGCACGGTACGGACTCACCGTCGGGTCGTCGTCGATCCAGTACCGCCAGGGGTGGACGCCTCCGTCGCCGGACACGCCGGTACGCGGGCCGCTGCGCACCCGGCCGGCGACGACCGGGGTGCCGGTCAGTATGCGGAGCGGGGTGGCGGCGGTGGCGCACACGTCGGTGCCGTTCAGGGCGCGGTCGATCCCGAGGGCGGTGGCCAGCCGGGCGGGCCCCTTGGCCAGTTCCCTGTCGTTGCGGGCCGCGGCCCGGCGCTCGCGGGCCAGATCCGCGCCCTCCACCACCTCACCGGCGCGCAGCAGCACCGCACTCGCCCGGCCTTCCGGCCCGCACACCAGATTCATGCAGAACCACATGCCGTACGTGAAGTAGACGTAGACGTGTCCGGGCGGGCCGAACATCACCTCGTTGCGGGGGGTGCGGCCGCGGTAGGCGTGGGAGCCGGGGTCGTTCGGGCCGTCGTAGGCCTCGACCTCCGTCAGGCGCACCGTGATCGGCCCGTCCGGGGTGCTGCGGACGAGGAGGCGGCCCAGCAGGTCGGGGGCGACCTCCAGTACAGGGCGGTCGAAGAACTTCCTCGGGAGAGGGATACGGTCCGGGGGCGCGATCATGGCGTCCGAGCGTAGTCCGGCCGGATCCGCGCCAAGGGCTGGTCAAGGAATCGTCCGGTTGCCAGGGTGTGGCCCGGAACCGGTCGGGGCCGGTTGGCGTTTGTAGGGATCAGGGATCCATTCGTAAAGGGAGAGTCATGCCGTTCAAGAAGCTGCTCGCGAGTCTCGGGGCCGGCGGGGGCTCGGTCGAGACCGTGCTGACCGAGGTCAACGTCGTTCCGGGCGGTGTCGTCCAGGGTGAGGTGCGGATCCAGGGCGGGTCCGTGGCGCAGGACATCCAGGGGCTCTCGGTGGGTCTGCAGGCCCGGGTCGAGGTGGAGAGCGGGGAAGAGGAGTACAAGCAGGACATCGAGTTCGCGAAGGTGCAGCTGGGCGGTGCCTTCCAGCTGCAGCCGGGTGCCGTGCACACCGTGCCGTTCGGGCTGGAGGTGCCCTGGGAGACGCCGGTCACGATGATCGACGGCCAGGCGCTGCGCGGGATGAACATCGGGGTGTCCACGGAGCTGGCGATCGCGCGGGCGGTGGACTCCCACGACCTGGACCCGGTGAACGTGCACCCGATGCCGGCGCAGAAGGCGATCCTGGACGCCTTCATCCAGCTGGGCTTCCGCTTCAAGCACGCGGACATGGAGCGCGGCCACATCCGCAACACGCGTCAGCGGCTGCCGTTCTACCAGGAGATCGAGTTCCAGCCGCCGTCCCAGTACCGGGGTCTGAACCAGGTCGAGCTGACGTTCGTGGCCGATGAGCACGCCATGGACGTCGTCCTGGAGATGGACAAGAAGCCGGGTCTGTTCAGCGAGGGCAGCGACACGTTCCGGTCGTTCCAGGTGGGTCTGCACGACTTCCACGGGACCGATTGGGCGGCTTATCTCAACCAGTGGATCTCCGAGGTCGGCAGCAAGCGCAACTGGTTCTAGGCTCGGTTCTGCTGAGAACGAGAACCACTGAACCAGAGCCACTGAGCGGAACCGATCCAGGAGGTACCGAGGTGACCGAGCTCAAGCGGCGGCCGCTGCCCCATGACTTCCATCCGCCCGTCCCGTCGTTCACGGTGACGAGCGAGGACGTCGAGGAGGGGGCGACGCTCAAGGGGGCACAGGTCCACGCGGAGGGCAACACCTCCCCGCAGCTGAAGTGGGAGGGCTTCCCTCCGGAGACCAGAAGTTTCGCCGTGACCTGCTACGACCCCGACGCCCCCACGGGCAGCGGGTTCTGGCACTGGGTCGTGTTCGACATCCCGGCGGGTGTGACGGAGCTGCCGGCGGGCGCGGGCAGCGGATCCTTCGCGGGGCTGCCCGAGGGCGCCGTACAGGTGCGCAACGACTACGGCACCAAGGACTTCGGGGGTGCCGCGCCGCCGCCCGGGGACGGGCCGCACCGGTACGTCTTCACGGTGTACGCGGTGGACCAGGAGAAGCTCGGACCGGACGCGGACGTCTCGCCCGCGGTCGTCGGCTTCAACCTGCGGTTCCACACGATCGCGCGCGCCCGGCTCATCGGTGAGTACGAGAACACGGGCACCGGCTGACGCACGGGCTGAACAAGCCAGGCGTTCATGGAACGTTTGCCCGCCTCCGGTCATGGAATTGATCGGAGGCGGGCACTTTTTATTGCGTTGTCCATCTCGGCGTGCCCGGCCAGAGTTGATCCGAGCCCGCCGGTGAGGTGGGCAGGTGCGCAAGGGAGGTGGGCTGGATGCGGGACACGCTGGTGCTGAACGCGAGCTTCGAGCCGCTGTCTACGGTGACGTTGAACCGGGCCGTCGTTCTGGTGCTGCAGGACAAGGCCGTCGTCGAGCAGGCCCACCCCGAACTGCGTATGCGGGGCGCCGAGGTGGACATACCCGCGCCGCGGGTCATCCGGCTGTGCCGGTACGTACGGGTGCCGTTCCGAAGACAAGCCCCGTGGTCGCGGCGGGGGGTGCTGGTGCGGGACCGGCACCGGTGCGCGTACTGCGGGAAGCGGGCGACGACCGTGGACCATGTGGTGCCCCGGGCGCAGGGGGGCGGCGACACCTGGCTGAACACGGTGGCGTCGTGCGCGGAGGACAACCACCGCAAAGCGGCCCGGACTCCGGAGCAGGCGGGGATGCCGTTGCTGCGGCTGCCGTTCGAGCCGTCCCCGGCGGATGCGATGCTCCTGGCTCTGGGGACGGAGTCCGTACGGGGGCTTCCGGAGTGGCTCGGTCAGCCCGCGGCGTGATCTCCGCCGTACCGGCGTCTTCTGCCCGGGAGTTGCTCCAGCCGTACGCGAGGGGCTCGCCGTCACGACGGCGAGCCCCTCTGTCCGTGCCGGGGTTCAGTCGATCGGCGGCTTCTCGCGGCGGTCCGTGCCGTTGGTCGAGGAGCCGGAACCGCCGCCTATTCCGCCGAAGTTGCCCATCGCGCCGGAGAGGCCCTTGAGGGCGTCGCCGATCTCGCTGGGGACGATCCAGAGCTTGTTGGCGTCGCCCTCGGCGATCTTCGGGAGCATCTGGAGGTACTGGTAGGAGAGGAGCTTCTGGTCCGGGTCTCCGGCATGGATGGCCTCGAAGACCGTGCGGACGGCCTGCGCCTCGCCCTCGGCACGCAGGGCGGCGGCCTTGGCCTCGCCCTCGGCACGCAGGATCTGGGACTGCTTCTCGCCCTCCGCCGTGAGGATCGCGGCCTGGCGGGTACCTTCGGCGGTGAGGATCGCGGCGCGCTTGTCACGGTCGGCGCGCATCTGCTTCTCCATCGAGTCCTGGATGGAGGTGGGCGGTTCGATGGCCTTCAGCTCGACGCGGTTGACGCGGATGCCCCACTTGCCGGTGGCCTCGTCGAGGACGCCGCGCAGGGCCGCGTTGATCTCCTCGCGGGAGGTGAGGGTGCGCTCGAGGTCCATGCCGCCGATGATGTTGCGCAGCGTGGTGACGGTGAGCTGCTCGATGGCCTGGATGTAGCTGGCGACCTCGTAGGTGGCGGCCCGGGCGTCGGTCACCTGGTAGTAGATGACGGTGTCGATGTTGACGACCAGGTTGTCCTGGGTGATCACCGGCTGCGGCGGGAACGGGACGACCTGTTCACGCAGGTCGATGCGGTTGCGGATGGTGTCTATGAACGGGACCACGATGTTGAGCCCCGCGTTGAGTGTCCGCGTGTAACGGCCGAAGCGCTCCACGATCGCGGCGCTGGCCTGTGGGATGACCTGAATCGTCTTGATCAGGGCGATGAAGACCAACACCACCAGAATGACCAGGACGATGATGACCGGTGCCATCGCGTTCCCCGTACCCTTCTCCGCCTCGGCGCTCTCGGAAGACCTCGAAGATCCTCCGGACCGCGGAAGATCTTGCTGGTCGAGTCTGGCAGAACGGCGTCTGCCTCGTTGGTTGTTCGGTTCAGTTGGATCGGTGCACTGGGCGTACATCGGACAACAACATGATGCGCAGAGGCGTGCAGGATCATGCGGCGACGGTCACAGGACGATCGCGGTGGCTCCCTCGATGTCCACGACGTCGACCTCCTGGCCCGCCTCGTAGACCCGGTCGGTGTCGAGTGCCCGCGCGGACCAGACCTCGCCCGCGAGCTTGATACGGCCGCCCGTCCCGTCGACGCGCTCCAGGACGACGGCCTGCCTGCCCTTCAACGCGTCCACCCCGGTGGCGAGTTGCGGGCTCTGTGTGCGGTGCCGGGCGGCGATGGGCCGTACGACGCCGATGAGTGCGACGGAGACGGCGACGAAGACGAGAACCTGTACGACGATGCCGAATCCGAGCCCCGCGGTGACGGCGGCGGCCACGGCCCCCACCGCGAACATGCCGAACTCCGGCATGGCGGTCACGACGAGCGGGATTCCGAGCGCTGCCGCGCCGACGAGCCACCACACCCACGCCTCGATGTCGTTCACAAGGTCATGGTAGGACCGCGGCCGGGCCGCGGACAGGGCGCAACGGGGTTCAGGACAGCGGAAGTCCGTGCGCGGTCCAGCGGTCGCCGAGCTGCTCGACGACGAGGGGCAGGCCGAAGCAGAGCGAGAGGTTGCGGGAGGTGAGTTCGAGCTCGATCGGTCCCGCGGTGAGGACCTTGCCCTGACGGATCATCAGGACGTGGGTGAAGCCCGGGGCGATCTCCTCGACATGGTGCGTGACCATGATCATGGAGGGGGCGATGGGGTCGCGGGCGAGACGGCCGAGCCGGCGGACGAGGTCCTCGCGGCCGCCGAGGTCGAGTCCGGCGGCGGGCTCGTCGAGGAGGAGCAGTTCGGGGTCGGTCATCAGGGCGCGGGCGATGAGGGTGCGCTTGCGCTCGCCCTCGGAGAGGGTGCCGAACCTGCGCTCCAGGAAGTCGCTCATCCCGAGGCGGTCGAGGAAGGCGCGGGCCCGCAGCTCGTCGACCTCGTCGTAGTCCTCCTGCCAGTGGGCCGTCATGCCGTACGCGGCGGTCAGCACGGTCTCCAGGACGGTCTGGCGCCTGGGGAGCTTCTCGGCCATGGCGACGCCGGCGATGCCGATGCGGGGGCGCAGCTCGAAGACGTCGGTGCCGGGCCGGCCGAGGGTCTCGCCGAGGATGGCGACGGTGCCCGTGGTGGGGTACAGGTAGCTGGACGCGACATTCAGCAGGGTGGTCTTGCCGGCACCGTTCGGACCGACGATGACCCAGCGCTCGCCTTCTTTGACCGACCAGGAGACCTGGTCCACCAGAGCCCGGCCCTCACGGACCACGGATACGTCCTGAAGCTCCAGAACATCGCTCATGAGCGCGTTGTCTCCCCTTGCAGTGTGGCCGGTCTCGGCTGGTCGCGTTCGCCTGTGGCTCGGTCCGCCGCGCCTGTGGCGCAGTCCCCTAGGAAATCTACGCCACCGCCCCCGCGGTCCGGTTCATCGGTCCGCTCCTTAGGGTGGGGGCATGCTCTCGGAACCGCGCTCTGGTCGCCTCGCCGCTTGGGGAAATGCGCTTTTGGCCGGACTTGCCTCTCCCGACGACGCCGTACACGCCGTCGTCGGGGCGGACGCCGTGCACCGGGTGACCGGGCTGCCCGGCGAATCGTCGCCGGTCGGACTGACGCTGGCGCTGGGACGGCTGCGGGCGCTCGGGGTGAGCGGGCTGCGGGTGGCGCTGCCCGCGCCGGGGCATCCGCTGGGGCTGAGCGGACCGCCGGAGTTCAACGCGCGGGCGCTGGAGGCCGGGGAGGCGGTGATCTGTCACGGGGTCGCGCTGGGACTTGTGCCGGAGGTGTCCGAGGCCGGGCCCGAGGGCGATGTGCACGCCGAGGTGGTCTGGCGGGTGCTGCCGGTGCGGGAGGCCCCGCCCGCGGACGTGCCGTCGCTCGGCGAGGCGGAGCGGGAGCTGGCGGAGGCGCTGCGGGACACGACGGCGGTGCTGTCGCGGCTGGACGTGGCCGCGTCGGGCCCGGCGGCGGAGGCGGCGATCGACGCCTACCGGGCGCGGTCCGAGCAGGGCCGCGAGGTGCTGGCGCCGGGCTACCCGGCGCGGGCGGCACGGGTCCTGGAGCTGGCGCAGCGGGTGGCTCTGCTGGTGTCGCTGGCGGAGGAGAGCGGCCACGGCGGCGCGGTGAGCGCCTCGGAGATGGGCGCGCGGGCGCTGGCGCTGCGTCCGGTGGAGCGTACGGCGCGACGCGCGCAGGTGGCCGCGTACAACGCGTACGTGGAGGAGCGGGAGCGCGGCATCGGGTAGCCCCGGTACCGGGCGGCTCACGGAACCGGTCCGGGACCGCCCGGGGCAGCGGCCCGGTCGGCCGGCTCAGGACGAGGTCGTCCTCGTCGAGGGCGGCGGGGCGGAGTCTCCCTACGACGGCGAGGTGCCATAGCGGGCGGGGCTGTCCGCCATCGGTGGCCGATGGCGCTCACTCACGGCGTTGCTGCGGCAACTCCTGGTAGTTCATATGCATAGCTTATGTGAGTCGGCGCACGGGACGCAGATCACGTACGAAGGGGCTTAGGAGTCATGCGCAGCATATGAGGTGCAGTCGAGCGGATCGGTCGATGCGTTTTGTCCCGATTTACCGCCATGTGATCCACTACCCGGCCTAGTACGTCACACCTTTGCCCGCCTGTTTAGCGGCCGCTAAGAATGGCTTCTGTCGCTCAGCGCTGCGGGTCCTTCCCGCGACACATCTACGCGAGTGGATCACGTGTCCTCCTGATCACGTGTCCTCCTGTCTGACGCCGAGCGCCCTTCCCGCTATCCGAAGAGGTCTCTCCGTCATGCCCGAGTTCACCCGCTTTCGTCTCCACCGCCGTGCGCTGACCCGTCACCACAAGGTCGCGATCGCCGGTGTCACCGCTCTCGGCACCGCCGCTCTGGCCTTCTCGGCGGTTCCCAGCAGCGCCGAGACGACGGTGGCCGGCGGGACGACGGCGGCCGGCGCGCACTCGCAGGCGTCGGTGGCGTACCGGGCCGAGCCGATCAAGGACGTACGGGTCCAGGTCACCGACCAGCTCGCCGGCGCCGGTGTGAAGACCGAGGACATCGCGGCGCGCCGGCAGGCCGCCGTCGAGGCCGCCGCGGCGAAGAAGGCGACCGCGGACAAGGCCGCCGCGGACCGTGCCGCGGCGCAGCGCGGGCACGGCGCCGCGAAGAAGGGCACCTCCCACCGCGCCGCCGGAACGCACCGGTCGAAGAAGGCGGCGAGCCGGTCCGCGAAGCGCGCCCCGCTCAAGCGGGCGGCCCGGACGCACTACGGCAACAACCTGAACGGCTGGATCAAGGAAGCCCTGAACATCATGCACTCCAAGGGCATCCCGGGCAGCTACAGCGGGCTGCACCGCAACATCATGCGGGAGTCCTCGGGCAACCCGCACGCGATGAACGGCTGGGACACGAACGCCGCCGCCGGTATCCCGTCCAAGGGTCTGCTGCAGGTGATCCAGCCGACGTTCAGGGCGTACCACGTCGCGGGCACGTCCTGGAACATCTTCGACCCGGTCGCCAACATCACCGCCGCCGCCAACTACGCGGCCGACCGGTACGGCTCGATCGACAACGTCAACAGCGCGTACTGAGCCCGCGGAGCGGCTCGCGCCCCTGCACGCCGAAGGGCGGCACCCTCCTGACGGGGTGCCGCCCTTCGGTCCGGTACGGGGCGGTCGGTCGGCGCGGCCGCCCGGCGCGGTCACTTGCGCATGACCTCCGGCTCGTGGCGGCGCAGGAAGCGGGCCACGAGGAAGCCGCAGATCACGCCGAGGACGATCAGCGCGGCCATGTCCATGCCCCAGGCCGACGCCGTGTGGTTCCACAGCGGGTCGGTGCTGGTCGGGTCGTCCGTGTTCGGGGCGATCTTGTTGAAGTCCAGCGTGGTGCCCGCGGCGGCCACCGCCCAGCGCGACGGCATGAGGTACGAGAACTCGTTGGCGCCGACCGCGCCGTGCAGGGTGAACAGGCAGCCGGTGAACACGACCTGGATGATCGCGAACATGACGAGCAGCGGCATGGTCTTCTCGGCGGTCTTCACCAGCGAGGAGATGACGAGGCCGAACATCATCGACGTGAAGCCCAGCGCCATGATCGGCACGCACAGTTCGAGCATGGTCGAGTTGCCGAGGACCAGGCCCTTGGGCGGGATGTCACGGCTGGAGAAGCCGATCAGGCCGACCATCAGGCCCTGCAGCAGGGTGACCACGCCGAGCACGACCACCTTGGACATCAGGTACGCCGAGCGGGACAGGCCGGTGGCGCGCTCCCGCTCGTAGATGACCCGTTCCTTGATCAGCTCACGCACCGAGTTGGCCGCGCCCGCGAAGCACGCGCCGACGGCGAGGATCAGCAGCACCGTGGTCGCGGTGCCGTTGGGGATCGGCACGCCGGTCTTCGGGTTGACGTGGTTGACCAGCAGGCCCTTGTTGCTGTCGATGAGGAGGCTGACCGCGCCGAGCACCGCGGGCAGGATCACCGTCAGCGCGAGGAAGCCCTTGTCGGAGACGATGACGGCGGTGTACCGCCGGACGAGGGTCATCAGCTGCGACATCCAGCCCTGCGGCTTGGGCGGCCTGATGGCCTGCGCCGGGGGCATCGTCACCGACTGCGCGGCGACGGCGTCGATGTCCGCGGCGTACATCTGGTAGTGCTGCGAGCCCTTCCAGCGGCCCGCCCAGTCGTAGTCGCGGTAGTTCTCGAAGGCGGAGAAGACGTCGGCCCAGGTGTCGTAGCCGAAGAAGTTGAGGGCTTCCTCGGGCGGGCCGAAGTAGGCGACGGAGCCGCCGGGTGCCATCACCAGGAGCTTGTCGCAGATGGCGAGTTCGGCCACCGAGTGGGTGACGACGAGGACCGTGCGGCCGTCGTCGGCCAGCCCGCGCAGCAGCTGCATCACGTCGCGGTCCATGCCCGGGTCGAGCCCCGAGGTGGGCTCGTCCAGGAAGATCAGGGACGGCTTGGTGAGCAGCTCCAGCGCCACCGAGACGCGCTTGCGCTGGCCGCCGGAGAGGGAGGTGACCTTCTTCTCCTTGTGGACGTCCAGCTTCAGTTCGCGCAGCACCTCGTCGATGCGGGCCTCGCGCTCAGTGGCCGTGGTGTCAGCCGGGAAGCGCAGCTTGGCCGCGTACTTGAGGGCCTTCTTGACGGTCAGTTCCTTGTGCAGGATGTCGTCCTGCGGGACCAGACCGATGCGCTGGCGCAGTTCGGCGAACTGCTTGTAGAGGTTCCGGTTGTCGTACAGGACCTCGCCCTGGTCGGCGGGCCGGTAGCCGGTGAGCGCCTTGAGCAGCGTGGACTTGCCGGAGCCGGACGGGCCGATCACCGCGATCAGCGACTTCTCCGGGACGCCGAAGGAGACGTCCTTGAGGATCTGCTTGCCGCCGTCGACCGTGACCGTCAGATGACGTGCCGAGAAGGACACCTCACCGGTGTCGACGAACTCCTCGAGGCGGTCGCCGACGATCCGGAACGTCGAGTGGCCCACACCGACGATGTCGGTCGGGCCCAGCTGGACCGAGCCGCCCTTGGGGATCGGCTGGCCGTTGACGTACGTGCCGTTGTGCGAGCCCAGGTCGCGCATCTCGTAGCGGCCGTCGGGCGTCGAGTGGAACTCGGCGTGATGGCGCGAGACCTGGAGGTCGGAGACCACCAGCTCGTTCTCCAGGGCGCGGCCGATGCGCATCACGCGGCCGAGGGAGAACTGGTGGAAGGTGGTCGGGCTGCGGTCGCCACCGTAGACCGGCGGCGCCCCCGCACCGCCGGCGGGCCCGTGACCTGCGGGTCCCTGCTGCTGCGGGATGGGCGGCGCCGACTGCTGCGGCGCGGGCCAGCCGGGCTGCGCGGCCTGCGGCTGCGGAGCGGCCTGCTGCCAGCCGGGGGCCGCGCCCTGCGCCGCGTACGGCTGCTGCTGCGGCGGGGCCACTGCGGCGCCGGTGCCGGAGAAGCCGACGCGCGGTCCGTCCGTGCCGTTGCCCAGGTGCAGCACCGTGCCCGGCGCGAGCTCGGTCCGCTGGATCCGCCGCCCCTGCACGAACGTTCCGTTCGTGCTTCCGTGGTCCTCGACGACCCAGCCGCGGCCGTCGAAACTGACCGTGGCGTGGCGCCAGGACACCCTGGCGTCGTCGAAGACTATGTCCCCCTGCGGATCACGTCCGAGGGTGTATGGCCTGGACGGATCCAGCGTCCAGGTCCGTCCGTTTGATTCCAGTACGAGTTCCGGCACTCCATGCCCCACTGAGTTGTCCCCCGAATTACCCCCATCGACAGGGAGTGTAGGGATGTCGAACATCGTGGGGAACTATTCCAGGCTCCGGCCTCTGACCGAAACCCGGGACGTGCGCGGCGCCGCCCGGCGGACTCCGCGGACGACGGGCGGGCCCGGCGGCGGGGCTTGCGGCAAGGCCGCCTGCGCGCTCCGCACGCGCCGCGCATGCGCCGCACGCGAGCCGTTCAGGCGCCGCGCACAAGCCGTTCGGACGCCGCGTACGAGCCGTGCGGGGGAGTGCTTCGGCCCGTGCCGTTGACGGGGTGGAAACCGGACCGGAGAGTGGTAATCCCCGCGAGGGGGACACGTGCGGCCGTCTCGTCGGCCGCATCGCGGATCGGGGGGTCTGCCATGAGTTCGGCCACGGGTGCGAGGGGCGGTCGGCGTACGCCGGTCCACGGCGGTGCCGCGCCGCTGCCCTGGGCGGACGTCCTGCTGTCCGCGCTGGTCTCGGTCGGCTGGGCGTTGACCGGGATGGCGGCCGTGGCCGCGCTCGGCCTGCATCTGCTGGAGGCCGATTCGACCGGTGCGCTCGGCCCGATGACCGCCGCGGTGGTGGCACTCGGGGCGGGCGGTTCGGTCAGGCCGTCCGGCGACGTCTCCGCGTTCGGGTTGCAGGGCACCGTGGCGCACACCGCCCTGCAGATCACTCCGCTCGGGGTGAGCCTGGTGGGTGCGCTGCTGCTGTCCTGGTTCTTCCTGCGGTCACTGCGGAGCGCGGGAGCCGTGATCGCGCCCGGCGAACTCCTGGCGCGGGCGGGCACGGTGACGGTGCTGTTCACGGCGATGCTGGGCGGGCTCGCCTGGGCGGGGCACGACCTCATCACGATCGACGGGGCCAAGCTGGGCCTCGACAGGCTTCCCGGCGGCCTGGGTTCGGGATCGGGGTCGGGGTCGGGGTCGGGGTCGGGGTCGGGCGGGGTGAAGATCCCGGGGCTCGGCGACATCGGGAGCATCGGCGGGCTGCTGCCGGACAGCATCGGCAAACTCGTCGACGCCAAGGCCGCGGTGGGCTTCACCGTCGACACCGTGCCCACGCTGCTCGGGGGGTTCGGCTGGACGGCGGGCGTCCTGGCCGTCGCGCTGCTCGCCTCCCGCCGCACCCCGCTGCCGGCGGGCTGGGACGCCGTGCACCGGGTGGTGCGTCCGGCGGTGTCGGCGCTGGTCACGGTGCTGCTGAGCACCGTGGCGGCGGGTCTCGCGGCGGCGGCCTACGCGGCGATCGGCGACCCCCATCCGAAGCGCATCGCCGGCGCGGCACTGCTCGGGGCGCCGAACGGGACATGGCTCGGCGTCCCGCTCGGCCTGTTCGTGCCCTGGGACGGAAAGGCGACGGGCGTCCTCACCCATTTCCTTCCGGCCCCGCTGGACAAGCTCCTGAGCACGCACCCCGGCGGCCGGCCGGTGACGCTGGGGCGGCTGGCCGACCTGGACGGGCGGGTGTGGCTGCTCGCGGTCGCGGCGGCGACGGCGATGCTGCTGGCGGGGGTGCTGACGGCGGTCCGCACACCGGTGGGGGCGGGTTCCGGTGGTGAGCGGGGCGCGGGGGCGCTCGGGTTCGCGGGGCGGTGCGCCGTGCGGCTGGGGGTGGTGACCGCCCTCGCGCTGCCGCTGCTCGTCCTGCTCACGGACGTCTCCGTGAACGCCTCGCTGTCGGTGCTGGGCTTCGACGCGTTCGGCGCGGGCATCGAGCTGCACGGCCGTACGGGGACGGCGTTGCTGCTCGGCGCCGTGTGGGGGGCCGGGGCGGGGGCGGCCGGGGCGTTGCTGGCGTGGGTCGCGGGTGCGGCGGGACGGCGGGCGGTCGTTCCGGCACGGGGTGACGTGGCGGGGGCGGGCGGAGCCGGAGGTCCGGGGTACGTACGGGAGGCGGGCGGGGGGTTCACGGAGCACGCGCCGCCGTACGCACCGTCGTACCCACCGCGCACGGAGCCCCCGTCTCCCCCCGCCTCCCCGGTCCACGGCGGCGAGCCGCGCCCGGAGGAGAACGGACCGTACGCGGCGGGCAGCCCGTACCGCCCGCCGAACCCGGACACCAACCCGTATCTCCGCCTGCCGGACGAGGTACGGCGGCAGCCGGACGCCCGGCGCGCCCCGTCGGCCGGGGGCAGGACGCCCGAGGATCCGGCACCGCCCGCCGATGTCGCCGGGGCGCCCACGATGATCGGCCCGTTCCCGGAACCGTCCCCGCCCCGCCGGCGCCCGCCGGGCGACCGGGCCCGGTCGTTGGGCGGCTCGCAGGACGGGCCGCCTCCCCCTCCCCCACCACCGCCCGCTGCCCCGCCCCGCGGGCCGAAAGGACGGCGCTGAGGCCGAAAGGGAAGCACTGTGCCCGGAGGCCGTGTTCGGGACGCCGTTCGGGTTTACCGTCCCGGCGGCAGGTCGGCGAGGGCCTCCGGTCTGCCTCGGCGGTACGGGAGCACAACGTCATCGCCGCGCTGTCAAGGGCGCGCCACCTGCATGTAACCCACTGTTCCCTGTCCGCCAAGCGGACCGGAGGCGCCAAAGGCACTGGGTGCCGAATACAGTAGGACCACCATGAGCGCTTCGCAGACCTCCGATTCCCCCACGGTCCTCGTCAAGATTTTCGGCAAGGACAGGCCGGGTATCACAGCCGGGCTCTTCGACACCCTGGCCGCCTACTCCGTCGACGTCATCGACATCGAGCAGGTCGTCACCCGCGGCCGGATGGTGCTGTGCGCGCTCGTGACCCCGCCGCCCGCCGGTCTCGAGGGCGATCTGCGGGCCACCGTGCACAGCTGGGCCGAGTCGGTGAAGATGCAGGCGGAGATCATCTCCGGCAAGGGCGACAACCGGCCGCGCGGGCTGGGCCGTTCACTGGTGACGGTGCTCGGCAATCCGCTCACCGCGGAGTCGACGGCCGCGATCGCCGCCCGGATCGCCAAGACCGGCGGCAACATCGACCGTATCTTCCGGCTGGCCAAGTACCCCGTCACGGCGGTGGAGTTCGCGGTGTCGGGCGTGGAGACCGCGCCATTGCGGACTGCGTTGGCGACGGAGGCCGGTGCGCTCGGGGTGGACATCGCGGTCGTCTCGGCCGGGCTGCACCGCAGGGCGCAGCGGCTGGTCGTCATGGACGTGGACTCGACGCTGATCCAGGACGAGGTCATCGAGCTGTTCGCGGCGCACGCGGGCTGCGAGGACAGGGTGGCCGAGGTGACGGCGGCGGCCATGCGCGGCGAGCTGGACTTCGAGCAGTCGCTGCACGCCCGGGTGGCGCTCCTGGCGGGTCTGGACGCCTCGGTGGTGGACAAGGTGCGTGCCGAGGTCCGGCTGACTCCGGGTGCGCGCACCCTCATCCGTACGCTGAAGCGGCTCGGTTTCCAGGTGGGGGTCGTCTCGGGCGGCTTCACGCAGGTCACCGACGACCTCAAGGAGCGGCTCGGCCTGGACTTCGCCCAGGCGAACACGCTGGAGATCGCCGACGGCAGGCTGACGGGCAAGGTCACCGGTGAGATCGTGGACCGGGCGGGCAAGGCGCGGCTGCTGCGCCGGTTCGCCGCGGAGGCGGGCGTACCGCTGTCGCAGACCGTGGCGATCGGTGACGGCGCCAACGACCTGGACATGCTGAACGCGGCCGGCCTCGGGGTGGCCTTCAACGCCAAGCCGGTCGTCCGCGAGGCGGCCCACACCGCGGTGAACGTGCCCTTCCTGGACACGGTCCTCTATCTCCTGGGCATCACCCGGGAAGAGGTGGAAGCAGCCGACGCCAACGAGGACGACTGACCCTCCCGGCATCCCGCCCCGGGCTCCCTCGCCTCCCGCGCGCAGGAGAGGCCCGATGCAGGAGAGGCCCGGTGCAGGCCGGAGAAACCGGCGCCGGGCCTCATGCGAGTGAACGAGGTCGAAGGGGGACCGGCGTCAGTCGGACGGTGCCCAGTAGTCGACCAGCGTCCCCGCCCCCGGCTCCACCGTCTTCCAGGACCCGTCGAAGGTCACCACGGCAAAGGCCGCCGCAGGGAAGCCGCGCCGGTTCATCCGTTCCCGGGCGTCCCCTTCCGCCGCGCCGCACGCGATGTCGGCGAGGCCGTGGATGCTCGGGTTGTGCCCGATCATGATCACGTTCTGTACGTCGTCCGGGATTTCGTTAAGCACGGCGATCAGCTCACCGGGCGTGGCCTCGTAGAGCCGCTCCTCATAGACCGTTTTCGGCCGGTGCGGAAACTCGTGGACCGCGAGCTTCCAGGTCTCCCGGGTCCGGGTCGCGGTGGAGCACAGGGCCAGATCGAAAGGGATGCCGCTGTCGGCCAGCCTGCGTCCGGCCACTGCGGCGTCCGTACGGCCCCGCTCGGCGAGCGGACGCTCGTGGTCGGTCACCTGTGGCCAGTCGGCTTTCGCATGCCGGAAGAGGACAATCCTGCGAGGTTCTGCGACGCTCATGGAATCCAGCTTCGCATGAAACAGGCCACGGGGCGCAGGTAGTTGACTTGCGGCTTCGGCCCGAACCTGTCGGATGACCGCAGGTCCCGGGCCGAGCGGCCCCTCGTCGCGGTCACCCGGCGGGTGATCGGCAGGGTGATCGGCGGGCGTCCCGCACGGATGATCAGCCGCGGGTGATCAGCTGCTGGGCGCGCTCGATGAAGTGGGCGACGACGGGGTCGCCGCTCGCCGCGTGGGCGTCCACCGGGTTGAGTATCAGCAGGAGCAGAGTGATGAAGGCGAGGGCGGGCAGGGCCAGCGCCCACCACGGCAACCGGATGTCGACGCCGCCCGTGGCCGCCGGGTGGTGCCGGGTCTGGAGGGGGGCGGACATGGAGGGCCTCCGTCGGTTCGAGCGTTCCGCGGCCGCGCCTCGCGGCCACATCTCGAAATTACGGAACCGGCGGCCTCCGGCCCATCCGGTGACCCACCCACTTCCCCCTGAGTATCACCCCCTAGGGGATCGGGGGTTAACCCCACCTCCGACCCCGAGAGAGGCCCGCTGCGGGCGGCTCACGGCGCCGCGATGGTCGCGATGACGGCGATGATCACGAAGATGGCGAGGAACGAGCCGAAGATGAGCAGCATCTTCTTCTGGCCGTCCTTGGGATGCGGATCGAGCACTGGCATACCGCCCAGTCTCGCACCCGGCCCCCGGTCCCCCTCAGCCGGGGCGCCCCGGGCCGGCCCCGGACTCAGCCCCGGCCCGGTCCGGACCCGGCCCCGGACCGCCCGGCCTCCGCACCCGCCGTCATACCCGTCGTGCCCGCAGCACTCACCACGTCCACCGCGTCCACCGCACCCATCGCTTCGTCCTCCACCGTGCGGTTCCGCCCCGCCAGCACACCCGTCACCATCTGCGGCACCATGAGCCCCGCCATCAGCGCGATCGGCAGCCCCCAGCCCCCGCTGCCCTGGTAGAGGACGCCGACCAGCAGCGGGCCCGGGACGGAGATCAGATAGCCGGTGCTCTGCGCGAACGCCGACAGCTGGGCCACGCCCGCACCGGTCCTGGCGCGCATCCCGACCAGGGTGAGAGCGAGCGGGAAGGCGCAGTTGGAGATGCCGAGCAGCAGGGCCCAGGCCCAGGCGCCCCCGGCGGGGGCGACGTACAGCCCGGCGTACCCGGCGAGGCCGCAGGCGCCGAGCACCAGCACGATCGGTCCCTGCCGGGGCAGCCGGGTGGCCAGGCGCGGGATGACGAAGGCGAGCGGCACACCCATCACCATGGTCACGGCGAGCAGCAGCCCGGCGGTACCGGCGGGCACGCCCGCGTCGCGGAAGATCTGCGCCATCCAGCCCATGGTGATGTAGGCGGCGGTGGCCTGGAGCCCGAAGAAGACGGCGAGGGCCCAGGCGGTACGGCTGCGGGTGATCCGCAGCGTGGGTGCGGGGGTGCCCGCGGCAGCGGAGACCCCCGCACCGGGAGCCGCGCCCCGGTCGCGGTCCCGGTCCCGGACGAGCGGCAGCCAGGGCAGTACGGCGACCGCGGCGGGCAGTGCCCAGACGGCGAGGCCGGGCCGCCAGCCGCCGCCCAGCGCGTCGCTGAGCGGGACGGTGACCGCGGCGGCGGCCGAGGTGCCGAGGGCGAGCGCCATCGAGTAGAGCCCGGTCATGGGGCCGACCCGGTCGGGGAACCAGCGCTTGACGATGACGGGCATCAGGATGTTGCTGACGGCGATGCCCATGAGTGCCAGTGCGCTGGCGGCCAGGAACCCGGCCGTGCCGCCCAGGTAGGGCCGCAGGAGCAGTCCGGCGGTGACGGCGGTCATTCCGGCGCCCACCACGGCGGCGGGTCCGAAGCGGCGGGCCAGGCGCGGCGCCATGACGCCGAAGGCGGCGAAGCAGAGCGGCGGTACGGAGGTCAGCAGACCGGCGACGCTGCCGCTCATGCCGAGCCCCGCGCGGACGTCCGCGAGCAGGGCGCCGAGGCTGGTGATGGCGGGCCGGAGGCTGAGCGCGGCGAGCGCGATGCCGACGACGACGAGACGGGTCGCCCAGGGCGCCGTCGGCCGCGCGGTGGGCCGTACGTCCTCCCGCGCGGGCGCGCCGGCGGACGACGCCGCACCGGTAGCGGTAGCCGCCGCCTTCGCCGCCGCGTCCGGTGTGTCCGGTGTGTCCCGCGCCGGGTCCGGCGTGGATGAGGGGGTCGGTATGTCGTCGCTCGCCATGTCGGCCATCATAGAATCATGGGATGATAGGCCGTCCATCCCCTGGGCGCCGTTTTCCGGATCCCGCGTGCGAAGGTGAGTCATGCCCCTGAGCCATCCCCGCCGTTCGGCGCTGTCCGAGCAGGTCATCGCCGAGCTGCGCAACCAGATCACGTCGGGCGAGTGGCCGGTGGGATCACGCATCCCGACGGAGCCGGAGCTGGTCGAGCTGCTCGGCGTGGCGCGCAACACGGTGCGGGAGGCGGTGCGCGCGCTGGCGCACAACGGGCTGCTGGACATCCGCCAGGGCTCCGGCACGTACGTCGCCGCGACCAGCGAACTGGCCGGGGTGATGCACCGCCGGTTCGCGGACGCCGACCCGCGGCACATCGGGGAGCTGCGCGCCACGCTGGAGTCGGCGGCGGCGCGGATGGCGGCACAGCGGCGCACCGAGCGGGACCTGAAGCAGCTCGACGCGCTGCTGGTACGGCGCGAGGAGGCCTGGGAGTCGGGTGACACGGAGGCGTTCGTGTCGGCGGACGCGACGTTCCACCTGGCGGTGATGGCCGCGTCCGGCAACGAGGTCATGACGGCGATGTACGCGGACCTGGGCGAGGTGCTGCGGGACTGGCTGCGGGACGACCTGGGGGCGGCGCTGACGCCGGAGACGTACATGGACCACGCCCGGCTGGTCGACGCGATCCGGGGCGGCGACGCGGAGACGGCCGCGGCGGAGGCGGCGAGTTACCCGTTCCTGTGCCGCCCGGGGCGGATCAGCCCGCTGCCTGGCCCGTCGGCACCCGTTCGTGGGTGACCCAGGCCGAGCGGACCTCCTTCCAGCAGCGCCCGGTGAGCCGTACGTTCTGGGCGGGACCGGCCTCGACGGGGGCGGCGTCGGTGTCGAGGTCCCACCAGCGGGCGCATTCGACGTGCAGGCTGACGCGGTCCACGTCGACGTAGGGGTTGTGGCAGTCGGAGACGGCGTGCGAGCCGTGGACGACGGTCCGGCAGGCGGCGCCGAACAGATCGGGAACGGGTTTCCCGGCCGCGACGCGCGGATGCGGGGCCGCCTCGTCGGGCAGGGTCATGACGAGCAGGACGGCGACGCTCACTGAGGCCAGGCTGAGGGACAGGCGCACAAGGGGGACCTCCTCGGCGGGGCTGGGGAGGGATCGCATGAGGGAAGGCACCGGGGACGTAGCGGTGCCGTACCTCAGAATGCCTGGTCACGGCGGTGTCCCGCCCGCCGGATAAACCGAACGGGTGAGGGCCCGCGCCCCACAGGGGGACACGGACCCTCACCCGTGGCCGGAATCGACCGAAACCGGCCGAAACCAACTGGAGAAGAGGGAAACCGATCAGGCTCAGGCGCCGACGGCGTGCAGCCCGCCGTCCACGTGGACGATCTCGCCGGTGGTCTTCGGGAACCAGTCGCTGAGCAGCGCGACCACGCCGCGGGCGGCCGGGTCGGGGTCGTCGAGCTTCCACTCCAGCGGGGAGCGGGTGTCCCAGACGGAGGCCAGCTCGCCGAAGCCCGGGATGGACTTGGCGGCCATGGAGCCGATCGGACCGGCCGAGACCAGGTTGCAGCGGACGTTCTGCTTGCCGAGCTCGCGGGCGACGTAACGGCTGGTGGCCTCCAGGGCGGCCTTGGTGGGGCCCATCCAGTCGTACTGCGGCCAGGCGATCGTGGCGTCGAAGGTGAGGCCGACGACCGAGCCGCCGTTCTGCATCAGGGGCAGGCAGGCCATGGTCAGCGACTTCAGGGAGAACGCCGAGACGTGCATGGCCGTGGCGACCGACTCGAACGGCGTGTTGAGGAAGTTGCCGCCGAGGGCGTCCTGCGGGGCGAAACCGATCGAGTGCACGACACCGTCGAGACCGCCGAGCTCCTCACCGACCAGGTCGGCGAGCCGGCCGAGGTGCTCGGCGTTGGTGACGTCGAGCTCGATGACCTTGGCGGGCTTGGGGAGCTTCCGGGCGATCCGCTCCGTCAGCGACGGACGCGGGAACGCGGTCAGGATGACCTCGGCGCCCTGCTCCTGGGCCAGCTTGGCGACGTGGAAGGCGATGGACGACTCCATCAGCACGCCGGTGACCAGGACGCGCTTGCCTTCGAGAATTCCGCTCATGGTGTCAGTGACCCATTCCCAGTCCGCCGTCAACGGGAATGACGGCTCCAGTGATGTACGAGGCGTCGTCGGAGGCGAGGAACCGCACCGTTGCGGCGATCTCCTCCGGCTGCGCGTAACGACCGAGCGGCACCTGGGACACGATGGCGGAGCGCTGCTCGTCGGTGAGCGCCTTGGTCATGTCGGTGTCGACGAAGCCGGGTGCGACGACGTTGAACGTGATGTTGCGCGAGCCCAGCTCACGGGCGAGGGAGCGGGCGAAGCCGACCAGGGCGGCCTTGGAGGCGGCGTAGTTCGCCTGCCCCGCGGAGCCGAGCAGACCGACCACCGAGGAGATGAGCACGACGCGGCCCTTCTTCGCGCGCAGCATGCCGCGGTTGGCACGCTTGACGACGCGGAAGGTGCCGGTGAGGTTCGTGTCGATGACCGAGGTGAAGTCCTCCTCGGACATGCGCATCAGGAGCTGGTCCTTGGTGACGCCGGCGTTGGCGATCAGTACCTGGACGGGGCCGTGCTGGGCCTCGATCTCCTTGTAGGCCTGCTCCACCTGCTCCGGGTCGGTGATGTCGCACCGCACGGCGAAGAAGCCGGCCGGCGGTTCCCCGGACCGGTAGGTGATGGCGACCTTGTCACCGGCGTCGGCGAACGCACGGGCGATGGCGAGGCCGATGCCCCGGTTTCCTCCGGTGACGAGAACCGAGCGGCTCAACGGATCACCCTTTCGATAGCGGTCTGGCACACCCGCCCGAACATCTCAGGACAGGCGGCTTCCCAGAAAATCTATCGGTCGCACCCCCCTCACGGGCATTCGGGCACCGACAGTGGCTCGGGGGACTCACTGTCGGGTTTCTACAGTCGACCTGCTCCACCCCCCTGAGTCAGTCCACCATTCCGGGAGCATGAGCGGGCAGGCCCTCGGCGCGGGCCGTCTCCAGCACCTTGCGGTCGTACGTCACCAGTACCGTCAGGTCGTTCCGCAGCGCCAGCGCACTGGCGACATGGATGGCATCCAGCGTGCGCAGCCGTCCGACCAGGGCAGCCGCCCCGTCGCGCACCTCTCGGGTGAGCAGGATTTCGGTGACTCGGGTGTCCAGGTCTTCCATGGCTTTCGGAAAGTGCCCCACGAGGTCCAGAGTCCGCACGGTCTCCACGAAGCCGAGTGTGCTGGTGGCCAGAGGCGTGGTGACCCGCTGTGCGACAAACCCGTCCGACTCCACCCGGTGGTTGCGGCGTGTCAACCATGTGACCAGCACCGATGTGTCCATATAGATCACCGATCATCCTCCTCGCGCTCAGCCAGGAGCAGCGCGAGCGGATCCACCTCCTCCGGCACCTCGTAGTGGGGAGACGTCGTACCCACGATCTGCTCGCCGGCAGGAGAAACACACCAGGCGCACTCGGCCCATACGGTCTTGCCCGGTCCCGTCCGCGTGGTGACCCCCCAGCGCTCGGCCACGGCCGCCACCAGGAGCAGCCCCCGCCCGCCGTCCGCGTCCGTGGTGTCCGTGCCGGGCTGCGGCGGCTCCGGCTGCGCGGGGTGGGTGTCGGCCACCTCCACACGCACGACCCCGGCGCCGCGGTCACAGCGCAGCCGCAGCTCGAAGTCCCGCCCGGGGACGCAGCCGTGCAGCGCGGCGTTGGAGGCGAGTTCCGCCACGACGAGCGCGACGGTGTCGGAGGTCTCGCTGCCGTACGGCACACCCCAGACGTCCAGCCGGTGCACGGCCAGCCTCCTGGCGAGCCGGGCCCCTCGACGGGTGGCGGAGAAACGCTGGACGAACAGACTCACGGTGACGGCCGCTACGGCACGTGGTGCAGGCATGTGCCGAGATTTGCGGACCTTGCCGAGGGCCCGACAGGGACGCCGCCGACACAGCTGAGCCTGTGTCAGTCAGGCCGCTGAACTGGGTGGGTCACGCGCCGTGACGCCGAACAGGTGATGGCCGTTGAGCAGGATGACGCAACCGTGAGCGCGGGGAGGCACCTGGCCATGACGGCGGACAACAACGGACCCGAACTGTCCGACAGCCTGAAGACCTTCGGCGCGGTCCTCAAGGCGTTGCGTGAGGAATCCGGGCTCACCCAGGAGGAGTTCGCCACGCGGGTGCGGTACTCGCCCACGTACATCGCGAAGATCGAGCAGGGGAAGCGGTTCCCGCCGGGGGATCTGCCGGGGAGGACCGAGGACGTGCTGGGGCCGACAGCGGCCAAGGTCCTCGCGGCGGCGGCACGGAGTCTGACCCGGCGAGCCGGACTGGCGTCGTGGTTCCAGCACTGGGCGGAGATCGAGGAGGACGCCATCTCGCTCTACGCGTACGAGTGCCGGGTGATTCCAGGGCTGTTGCAGACGGAGGGGTACGCGCGAGCCATCTTCGAGCGCCAGCTCCCTCCGCACAGTGCGGAACAGATCGACCGCAAGGTGGCCGCCCGGCTGGAGCGGCAGGACCTGCTCGGCAAGCGGCCGAACACCGCGTTCACCTTCATCATCGAGCAGTCCGTTCTGGAACGCCGGATCGGCGGTGCGTCGGTCACCAAAGCTGTCCTCGACCATGTGCTCAGCATCGGCGAGCGCACCAACGTCGAGATCCAGGTCATGCCTCGGCGGCAGGAAGACCACTGCGGTTCCGACGGGCAGTTGTACCTGGCCGAGACACCGAGTCATCAGTGGTTCGGCTACACGGAAGGCCATCTGTCGAGCAACCTGATCGCAGATCCGGCCCAGGTGAGCGCGCTGCACCAGCGCTACGGCAAACTCCGTTCCCAAGCTCTGGACCACCGGGCTACGGTGACTCTCCTGGAACAGATGCGAGGAGCAGCATGATTGCCATCCCCGAACTGACCTGGTTCAAAAGCAGTCACAGCGGTGGAGACGGCGACAACTGCGTCGAGGTAGCCCTACGCCCCGGCATGGTCCACGTCCGTGACTCCAAGGACAAGCGCATCCGCCCCCTCGCCGTCGCGCCGGAGGCCTGGGCGGCGTTCACGGGGCTGGTGACCGGCGGGAGCTGAACTCGGCGGGCGGTGTTTCCCGTATGCGCCTCGCGTGCGACATGCTGCTGTGCAGCACCGCGTCGTCGCAGTGAAGGGAAACCTGCCCGTGCCCCATGACATCGATGAGTCGTTCCTGGCACTCCCCCTACGCCCGCTCGCCGATGCCGCGCTGGCACGGGCGCGGGCGCTGGGGGCCGAGCATGCCGATTTCCGGTTCGAGCGGGTGCGCAGCGCGTCGTGGCGGCTGCGGGACGCCAAGCCGGCGGGGGCGTCGGACAGTACCGACCTGGGGTACGCGGTGCGCGTGGTGCACGGCGGGGCGTGGGGGTTCGCGTCGGGCGTGGATCTGACGCTGGACGCCGCCGCCAAGGTGGCTTCGCAGGCCGTGGCGATGGCCAAGCTGTCGGCTCAGGTGATCGCGGCGGCCGGGTCCGAGGAGCGGGTGGAGCTGGCCGACGAGCCGGTGCATGCGGACAAGAGCTGGGTGTCGTCGTACGAGATCGATCCGTTCGACGTGCCCGACTCGGAGAAGTCCGGGCTGCTCGAGGAGTGGAGCGCGCGGCTGATGGCGGCGGCCGGGGTCGACCACGTCGACGCGTCGCTGCTCACCGTGCACGAGAACAAGTTCTACGCGGATACGGCGGGCACCGTCACCACGCAGCAGCGTGTGCGGCTGCATCCGCAGCTCACCGCCGTGTCCGTCGACGGGTCCAGCGGTGAGTTCGAGTCGATGCGCACGCTCGCGCCGCCGGTCGGACGGGGCTGGGAGTATCTGAAGGGCACCGGCTGGGACTGGGAGAGCGAGCTGGAGCAGATCCCGGAACTGCTCGCCGAGAAGATGCGCGCGCCCAGCGTCAGGGCGGGGCTGTACGACCTCGTCGTCGACCCGTCGAACCTGTGGCTGACCATCCACGAGTCCATCGGCCACGCCACCGAACTGGACCGCGCCCTGGGCTACGAGGCCGCCTACGCCGGTACCTCCTTCGCCACCTTCGACCAGCTCGGCACGCTGAAGTACGGCTCCGAGCCGATGAACGTCACCGGTGACCGCACCGCCGAGCACGGCCTCGCCACCGTCGGCTGGGACGACGAGGGGGTGGAGGCCCAGTCCTGGGACCTGGTCAAGGACGGGACGCTGGTCGGCTACCAGCTCGACCGCCGGATCGCGAAGCTGACCGGCCTCGGCCGTTCCAACGGCTGCGCCTACGCCGACTCCCCCGGCCATGTGCCCGTGCAGCGCATGGCCAACGTGTCGCTGAAGCCGGACCCGGCGGGTCTGTCGACCGAGGGCCTCATCGGCGGTGTCGACCGCGGGATCTATGTGGTCGGGGACCGGTCGTGGTCCATCGACATGCAGCGCTACAACTTCCAGTTCACCGGGCAGCGGTTCTACCGGATCGAGAACGGGCGGCTGACCGGGCAGTTGAGGGACGTCGCCTATCAGGCCACGACCACCGACTTCTGGGGGTCGATGGCCGCCGTCGGCGGGCCGCAGACCTATGTCCTGGGCGGGGCCTTCAACTGTGGCAAGGCCCAGCCGGGTCAGGTCGCCGCCGTGTCGCACGGTTGCCCGTCCGCCCTGTTCAAGGGCGTCAACATCCTCAACACCACCCAGGAGGCCGGTCGATGAGCGCCCCCACCAGCAGCAAGGGCGGCAGGGCGAGTGCGCCGCACGAGGTCGTCGAGCGGGCGCTCGCGCTGTCCCGGGCCGACGGGTGTGTCGTCATCGCCGACGAGTACTCGACCGCCAATCTGCGGTGGGCCGGTAACGCGCTCACCACCAACGGGGTCACGCGCGGGCGTTCGCTGACCGTCATCGCCACGGTGGACGGCAAGGAGGGCACCGCGTCGGGGGTCGTGACCCGGGCCGCGGTGACCGCCGGTGACCTGGAGCCGCTGGTGCGGGCCGCGGAGGCCGCCGCGCGCGGGGCCGGGGCCGCCGAGGACGCCCAGCCGCTGGTGGCGGGGGTGCCCGAGTCGCCGGACTTCACCGACGCGCCCGCCGAGACCTCGTCCGCCGTCTTCGCCGACTTCGCTCCCGCGCTCGGTGAGTCGTTCGCCCGGGCGCGGGCCGGCGGGCGTGAGCTGTACGGGTTCGCCAATCACGAGTTCGTGTCCACCTACGTGGGGACGTCCACCGGGCTGCGGCTGCGGCACGACCAGCCCAACGGGACGCTGGAGCTGAACGCCAAGTCGCCCGACCGGACCCGGTCGGCGTGGGCCGGGCGGTCGACCCGGGACTTCAAGGACGTCGACCCCGCCGTCCTGGACGCCGAACTCGCCGTACGGCTCGGGTGGGCCCAGAGGCGTGTCGCGCTGCCCGCCGGGCGGTACGAGACGCTGCTGCCGCCGTCCGCCGTGGCCGATCTGCTGATCTACCAGCTGTGGTCGGCGTCGGGCCGGGACGCGGTCGAGGGGCGGACGGTGTTCTCCAAGCCCGGCGGCGGCACCCGCGTCGGCGAGCGGCTCAGCGAGCTGCCGCTGACCCTGCGCAGCGACCCGCACGAGCCGGGGCTGGAGAGCGCGCCGTTCGTGCTGGCGCACTCCTCCGGCGGTGATCAGTCCGTCTTCGACAACGGGCTGCCCGTCACGGCGACGGAGTGGATCGCGGACGGGTCGCTCGCCCGTCTCACCACCACCCGGCACACCGCCGCCCTCACCGGGCTGCCGGTCGCCCCGGGGACGTCCAATCTCATCCTCGACGCCGGCGGCGACCGCTCGCTCGACGACATGGTGCGCGACACCGGGCGCGGGCTGCTGCTGACCTGCCTCTGGTACATCCGCGAGGTCGATCCGGCGACCCTGCTGCTCACCGGTCTGACCCGGGACGGCGTCTACCTCGTCGAGAACGGCGAGGTGACCGGCGAGGTCAACAACTTCCGGTTCAACGAGTCGCCGGTGGACCTGCTCGGGCGGGCCACCGAGGCCGGGCGCACCGAGAAGACGTTGCCGCGGGAGTGGAGCGACTGGTTCACCCGGGCCGCGATGCCCGCGCTGCGCGTACCCGATTTCAATATGAGCTCTGTCAGCCAGGGCGTATAACCTCGTAGCCGGGCACGGGCCCGGTCCGGGCCCGGCTGCGAGAGCTGTCCAGCTATCTAGGAGATACGAGAACCGTGACGGACATCGTCGACGAGCTGAAGTGGCGGGGGCTGTTCTCCCTGTCCACCGACGAGGACGCTTTGCGCAAGGCGCTCGCGGACGGTCCCGTCACGTTCTATTGCGGCTTCGACCCGACGGCACCGTCCCTGCACGTGGGGCACCTGGTGCAGGTGCTCACGGTGCGCCGGCTCCAGCAGGCCGGGCACCGGCCGCTGGCCCTGGTCGGCGGGGCCACCGGGCTGATCGGCGACCCGCGGCCGACGGCCGAGCGCACGCTCAACGATCCTGAGACGGTCGCCGGGTGGGTCGGGCGGCTGCGTGCGCAGATCGAGCCGTTCCTGTCCTTCGAGGGCGAGAACGCGGCCGTGATGGTCAACAACCTCGACTGGACCGAGGGTCTGTCGGCGATCGAGTTCCTGCGGGACATCGGCAAGCACTTCCGCGTCAACAAGATGCTGACCAAGGACTCCGTGGCCCGCCGTCTGGAGTCCGACCAGGGCATCAGCTACACCGAGTTCAGCTACCAGCTGCTCCAGGGCATGGACTTCCTCCAGCTCCTCCGCCGCTACGGCTGCACCCTCCAGCAGGGCGGCAGCGACCAGTGGGGCAACCTCACCGCCGGTCTGGACCTGATCCACCGGCTGGAGCCGCACGCCGAGGTGCACGCGCTGGCGACCCCGCTGATGACCAAGGCGGACGGCACCAAGTTCGGCAAGACCGAGGGCGGCGCGGTCTGGCTCGACCCGGAGATGACGACGCCGTACGCGTTCTACCAGTTCTGGCTGAACGTGGACGACCGGGACATCTCCCGCTACCTGCGGATCCTGTCCTTCCGTTCCCGTGCGGAGCTGGAGGAGCTGGAACGGCAGACCGAGGAGCGGCCCCAGGCCCGCGCCGCGCAGCGCGCCCTCGCCGAGGAGCTGACGACGCTGGTGCACGGCGCCGGTCAGACGGCCGCCGTGATCGCCGCGTCCCGGGCGCTGTTCGGGCAGGGCGAGCTGGCGGACCTCGACGAGCCGACGCTGGCGGCGGCCCTCTCCGAGCTGCCGCACGTCAAGGTCGCCGAGCCCGGCCCGGTGGTCGACCTGTTCGCCGAGGTGGGGCTGGTCGCCAGCAAGTCGGCCGCGCGGCGCACCGTCAAGGAGGGCGGTGCCTACGTGAACAACGCCAAGGTGACCGCCGAGGACGCGGTGCCCGCCGCGGAGGACCTGCTGCACGGCCGCTGGCTGGTGCTGCGCCGGGGCAAGAAGAACCTGGCCGCGGTCGAGGTCACCGGCGCGTAGCCGTTCCACGGAACAGCGGAACAGACGAAGGAGGGCGGCTCCCCCTGACCGGGGAGCCGCCCTCCTTCTCCTGTCCGCTTCGCCGTCGGACAGGGGTCCGGGTGGCGCCGCCGAGGGCCGTCAGGCCCGGCCGGCCTGGGTGCGCTGGAGCTTCTTGTTGCCCCACAGCGCCATGTACAGCATGTCGCCGAAGAACACGATCACGATCGCGGCGATCAGCTGGAACAGATGCCGGGTCCAGTCGATGCCGCTGGTCGCCTCGACGCCGAAGGCGCGGGCGAGGGCGTTGCCGACGAGCGCGCCGAGCATGCCGAAGATGATGGTCAGCCAGAGGGGGCTGTGCTGTCTGCCGGGGATGAGCAGCTTGGCGATCACGCCCAGTACGAGTCCCACGATGATCGCCCACAACCAGCCCATGGCTGCCTCCTCGTCCCGTCCGTCGTGATCATCACGACGAGTCTCGGGCCTGTGCGGTGTGCGGCGCACGCCGGGTACGGCCGTCCGGGGGACGGCCCCGCGGCGTGCGGCGCGGGACGTCCGCGCAGGCGGTGGGCGCCCCGGTCTCGAAGGCTGCGGAGGCCCGGCGTACCGTGGAAGCAGTGTGCGGGGCCGGCGCTCCTGCCGGGGACGGGGCGATACGGGCCGGGGCGAGTCCGATGCGGGCGGATGGTGGAATCAGATGCGGAAGCAACAAGACGGCAGCGTCCAGGTGTTCCGGATCACCGGCGCCCGGACGGGACTCGCGGAGGATGTGCGCGGCCGGCAGCGGCGGTACATCATCTCCATGACCGTCCGCACGCTGTCGGTGATCCTCGCGGTGACCCTGTGGAACGTCGAACGGTACGTCGCCGTCGTGGCGCTGGTGCTCGGCGCGGTCCTGCCCTACATCGCCGTCGTGGTCGCCAACGCGGGACGCGAGCGGGCGCCGTCGCTGCCGTCGACGTTCGTGACCTCACCGATGCGGCCGATGATCTCGTCGGCGGCGGAGGACGAGCACCGGCAGGACTCCGGGCCGTACGCGCGGCAGCGTTCCGGACCGCATGCGGACGCCCGCCCGGAGCCCGGCCCGGAAGACCGTGCCGGCGATCACCCGAAGGGGACCCGCGCCGAACGGCCCAAGGGGCCGTGAGCTCGCCCGACGGGCGGCCGCCGGGCTGCGGGGCCGTGCCGTGGGCGAGAAAAGCTTCAGATCAATCGTGCTGTTCAGCTGCCGGGCCCGGGGTGATGCGTGACATACTGCGTACGCGCTCCGCATCCCCCGTCGGAGCGACGGACCGACGCCGGGCAGCTCCCCCCGTGGCTGCTCGGCGTCGCCCATTCCACGGGGTCTGGTCCCCGTGAAGCGAGTTCTGCGAGACGAACCGGTGAATCCCCCGACTGCTGACGAAACCCCCCAGTGCTCCGCCAAGGGCTGCCGTGCCGGCGCCGTGTGGGTGCTGGCGTGGAACAACCCGAAGATCCACACGCCGGAGCGGCGCAAGACCTGGCTCGCCTGCGAGGAGCACCGCGAGCATCTCTCGTCGTTCCTCGGGATGCGCGGCTTCCTGAAGGACGTCGTCCCGCTGGCCGACTGGCAGACGGCCGAGACGCCGTAGCCCGCGCCGGGCGGCCGGCGGTCGCGACCCGGATCGCCGCGCTGTCGGGGTCCGTGGCGCCGAGCCGCCGTGGTACAGATCGCCGGGCGGCCCCGTGGGCCGGGGCGCCGTAGCCGGCCGCTGAGCAGCCGGACAGCCGTGATCAAGGCGTCCGACAGCCGTGGCCAGCCGCCGGGCAGCCGCGGCCCGGTGGCCGACAGCCGCACCCCGGGGCGCCCGCAGTCGCGGCCCCGGGGCCGGGCGGGGCTCAGCCGCCGATGGCTGACATCGGGCGGTCCGGCTGGTGGAACGACGGGTCGTCCAGGCCGGAACCGGCCTTCTTGCCCCACATCGCCAGCCGCCAGATGCGGGCTATCTCCTCGTCGGGGGCGTCCGAGCGCAGGGCGGCACGCAGGTCGGTCTCCTCGGTGGCGAACAGACAGGTGCGGATCTGGCCGTCGGCCGTCAGACGGGTGCGGTCGCAGGCCGCGCAGAACGGGCGGGTGACGGACGCGATCACCCCGACCCGGTGCGGGCCGCCGTCCACCAGCCAACGCTCCGCCGGGGCGGCGCCGCGCTGCCGCTCGCCCTCGGGGGTCAGCTCGAAACGGGTGCGGAGGGACGTCAGGATGTCGTCGGCCGTGACCATGCCCTCGCGCTTCCAGCCGTGCTGCGCGTCCAGCGGCATCTGCTCGATGAAGCGGAGTTCGTAGTCGTGCTCGACGGCCCAGGCCAGCAGGTCGGGGGCCTCGTCGTCGTTGAGCCCGGGCATCAGTACCGCGTTGACCTTCACGGGGGCCAGGTCCGCCTCGCGGGCCGCGGCGAGGCCGTCCAGGACGTCCTGGTGGCGGTTGCGGCGGGTGAGCGCCTTGAAGACGTCCGGGCGCAGGGTGTCCAGCGAGACGTTGACCCGGTCCAGACCCGCCTTCTTCAGGACGTTCGCGGTGCGTTTGAGGCCGATGCCGTTCGTCGTCAGGGACATCTGGGGGCGCGGCTCCAGCGCCGCGACCCGCTCGACGATGCCGGGGAGGCCGGGGCGCAGCAGTGGCTCGCCGCCGGTGAAGCGGACCTCGCGGATACCGAGGGCGGTGACCGCTATGCCGATGAGGCGGACGATCTCGTCGTCGGTGAGCAGATCGGGCTTGGCCAGCCACTGCAGGCCCTCCTCGGGCATGCAGTACGTGCACCGGAGGTTGCAGCGGTCGGTCAGGGAGACCCTCAGGTCGGTCGCCACTCGGCCGTAGGTGTCGATGAGCACGCTGGCCTCCTTCCTCGCGGTGGTGCGGTGCGGTACATGGCCTGGGGTACCCGCACACGGATACCCGCACCGGATATGTACAGCCGCGGTTCGTATTTTCCGTCATCTGTGAGACTACGTGACCGCGGTGACAACGCCCATGCCCCGGGGCCGCCGGGTCCAGGGACCGAACGGCCGCGCCGCGGGCCCTTACGGGTCCTGCGGCGCGGCCGGTGCCGTCGTAGGGCGGCGCTCAGTGCGCGCCGGTGCCGGTCAGCGAGCGCACCTCCAGTTCCGCGTACTTGGCGGCGTCCGGTTCCTCCTTCGACAGGTAGGTGCCGAGGACGCCGAGGAGGAAGCCGACCGGGATGGAGATGAGGCCGGGGTTCTCCAGCGGGAACCAGTGGAAGTCGACGTCCGGGAACATGGACGTCGGTTTGCCGGAGACGACCGGGGAGAACAGCACCAGGCCCACGGCGGTGACGAGACCGCCGTAGATCGACCACAGGGCGCCGCCGGTGGTGAACCGCTTCCAGAAGAGGCTGTAGAGGATCGTCGGGAGGTTGGCGGAGGCGGCGACCGCGAAGGCGAGGGCGACCAGGCCCGCCACGTTCAGGTCGCGGGCCATGGCGCCCAGCAGGATGGACACCGCGCCGATGCCGACCGTGGCCCAGCGGGCCGCCCTGAGCTCCTCCTTCTCGGTGGCGGTGCCCTTCTTGATGACGTTGGCGTAGATGTCGTGCGCGAAGGACGACGACGAGGCGAGGGTGAGGCCCGCGACGACGGCGAGGATGGTGGCGAAGGCGACGGCGGAGATGGTCGCCAGCAGGATCGCGCCCCAGTTGGAGTCGACGCCGCCCAGGTGCAGGGCGAGCAGGGGTGCGGCGGTGTTGCCCGCCTTGTTGGAGGCGATGATCTCGTCCGGTTTGATCAGGGCGGAGGCGCCGAAGCCGAGGGCGAGGGTCATCAGGTAGAAGGCGCCGATCAAGCCGATCGCCCAGATCACGGACTTCCGGGCGGCCTTGGCGGTGGGCACGGTGTAGAAGCGGATCAGGATGTGCGGCAGGCCCGCGGTGCCGAGCACCAGGGCGATGCCGAGCGAGATGAAGTCGAGCTTGGTGGTGCCGGTGGCGCCGTACTTGAGGCCGGGCTCCAGGAACGCGGTGCCCTTGCCGCTGTTGTCGGCGGCCTTGCCGAGCAGGTCGGAGATGTTGAAGTGGAACTTGGCCATGACCATGACGGTGAGCAGCAGGGCGCCCGCCATCAGCAGCACGGCCTTGACCATCTGCACCCAGGTGGTGCCCTTCATCCCGCCGATGGTGACGTACACGATCATCAGGACGCCGACGAGGGCGACGATGCCGATCTTGCCGCTGTCGGAGGTGATGCCGAGCAGCAGGGAGACGAGGACGCCGGCACCGGCCATCTGGGCGAGCAGGTAGAAGATCGACACGACGATCGTGGAGGTGCCGGCGGCGGTGCGGACCGGGCGCTGGCGCATGCGGTAGGCCAGGACGTCGCCCATGGTGTAGCGGCCGGAGTTGCGCAGCGGCTCGGCGACCAGGAGCAGGGCGACCAGCCAGGCGACCAGGAAGCCTATGGAGTAGAGGAAGCCGTCGTAGCCGAAGAGGGCGATGGCGCCGGCGATGCCGAGGAAGGAGGCGGCGGACATGTAGTCGCCGGAGACGGCGAGGCCGTTCTGGAAGGCGGTGAACTGGCGGCCTCCCGCGTAGAAGTCGGCGGCGTCCTTGGTCTGCCGGCCCGCCCACACGGTGATGACGAGGGTCGCGACGACGAACACCGAGAACAGGCTGATGATCAGCGTCCGGTGCTCGCCGGCCGCCCCCGCGGCCAGGGTGATCGTGTTGCTCATGCGTCGCCCTCCATGCGGGACTTGATCGCCT
Organism: Streptomyces sp. NPDC047000; assembly: GCF_040644295.1. NCBI lineage: Bacteria > Bacillati > Actinomycetota > Actinomycetes > Kitasatosporales > Streptomycetaceae > Streptomyces > Streptomyces sp. NPDC047000. The sequence continues at coordinate 372,898 of NZ_JBEYWE010000004.1, read as the reverse complement.
CGGCCTTGGGGTCGAGCTTCGCGGCGGCGTGCCGGGCGTACCAGTAGGCGATCAGGAACGTGGTGAGGAACTGGGCCATGCCCAGTACCAGGGCGACGTTGATGTTGCCGAACAGCCTGGTGCCCATGAAGTCGCCCGCGTAGTTCGACAGCAGGACGTACAGCAGGTACCAGGTGATGAAGCCGACCGTCAGCGGGAACGCGAACGAGCGGTGGGACTGGCGCAGTTCGGCGAACTCCGGGCTGCCTTGCACCTCGGTGAACTCGTCGGCCGAGGGAAGCCGGTCCGGTGTCTTCGAGGGCGGTGGTGTCTCGGTGGCCACGGAGTCTCCTCGCTTTGCGGGCATGCGGTTGCCGGTCTCTGGGTCACATGACTCACGGCACGGGGAGTGAGCGGCAGGTTCCCCCGCGTGGGTCCGGCGGTCGCCGCCGTCGTCCCGGCGGCTCCCTGCCCAACGTCACGGCGCGGTGCGGGGGGCGGTTCAACGCATTCGCACGGTTCTTCGGGAACTGCTCCTGGCCGCTCATTGCTGCCCGGCGCGTACGGAAGATAGTTTTCGCCCTGTACCGCTCGTCATGTACCTGCCCGAACACCACCGTGTCTCGGGCGGTTTCGCTTCCTCCCGTAGACCGAACTGGAGACACAGACCGCATGACAGTGCCTCAGCCGCGCCTCCGCCGCGTCCTCGTCCTCCCGCTCGGGACGGCCATGGCCACGGCTCTCGCCTTCCTCCCGAACGTCACCGCCTCCGCGGCGGAGCCGGCCGCCGCCCCGGCGTCGGCGTCGGTGGCCACCGACGCGACCGCGCTCAGCTACGTCGTCAACGTCCGCCCGGGACACGGTGTCCCGAAGCACGTGAGGAAGGCGATCGCCGACGCAGGCGGCACGATCGTGACGTCGTACGACGAGATAGGCGTGATCGTCGTCCACTCCTCGAACGCCGCCTTCGCCCCGACGCTGCGCGGGGTGCCCGGCGTGGAGTCCGCGGGCAACACCCGCAACGCGCCGCTGCCCGCGCAGTCGACGACCGACGAGGGCGCCCCCGTCGCGCTCGACGCCACGCAGATCGCCGACGCCACGGCCGAGGCCACCGACGGGCAGGACCCGCTGGAGCCCCTGCAGTGGGATCTGCCGGCCATCAAGGCGGACAAGGCGCACGAGAAGTCGCTCGGCAGCCCCGACGTCACCGTCGCGGTGATAGACACCGGCGTCGACGACACCCATCCCGACATCGCGCCCAACTTCGACCGGGCCGCCTCCGTCAACTGCGTGACGGGCAAGCCCGACACGACCGACGGTGCCTGGCGGCCGACGGCGGCGGAGAGCCCGCACGGCACCCACGTGGCCGGTGAGATAGCGGGCGCCAGGAACGGCGTCGGCATCACGGGCGTGGCGCCGGGCGTGAAGGTCGCCGGCATCAAGGTGGCCACCACCGCCGGGTACTTCTACACCGAGGCCGTGGTCTGCGGGTTCATGTGGGCGGCCGGGCACCACGTGGACGTCACCAACAACAGCTACTACACCGACCCCTGGTACTTCAACTGCAAGAACGACCCCGACCAGCGGGCCCTGGTGGACGCCATCACGAAGGCCACCCGGTACGCGGAGCACAAGGGGGTCGTCAACGTCGCCGCCGCGGGCAACGAGTCGTACGACCTGGCGGCCGACACCATCACCGACCCGGTGTCCCCCAACGACGGCACGCCCTCGGACCGCGTGATCGACCCGCGCACGTGCTACGACATACCGACCCAGCTGCCCGGCGTCGTCACGGTCGCGGCGACCGGCGCCAAGGGTCTCAAGTCGTCCTTCTCCAACTACGGCCTGGGCGTCATCGACATCGCCGCGCCCGGCGGTGACTCCACGGCGTACCAGAAGCCGGAGCCCCCGGCGACCAGCGGCCTGATCCTGGGCCCGCTGCCGGGCGGCCGGTGGGGGTACATGGCCGGTACGTCCATGGCGACCCCGCATGTGGCGGGCGTGGCCGCGCTCATCAAGTCCACCCATCCGCACGCCTCCGCCGCCCTGGTGAAGGCCCTGCTGTACGCCGAGGCCGACGCCACGCCGTGCACGGACCCGTACGACATCAACGGTGACGGCAAGGTCGACGCGGTGTGCGAGGGCACGAAGAACCGCAACGGCTTCTACGGATGGGGCACCGCGGACGCGCTGGACGCGGTGACGAAGTAGCCGGGAGGCGGCCGAGGCGGCCGATCGGCCGCCTCAGTTGGTCGGCCCCGTCGGCGGGTCGGTCGATCAGTCCTGCATAGTGCAGTCATGACTGCACTCGAGAACGCATGGTCGGCGCTGGGCGGGGAGCCCTCCCTTCTCGACCGGGTCACCACCGTGGTGCGGGAGGGCGCGCTCGATGCGCGCCTTCCCGTACGCCCTCTGGCGCGCGCCTGCGCGGGCGCGTGCGCGCTGGCCGCGGCCGAGCTGGGGGCGCGGCGCGCCGGACTCGCCGGGGTGCCCCGCGTCCGGATCGACGACGGGGCGCTCGCGGCCGCGTTCAGCAGCGAGCGTCAGCTGCTGGTCGACGGGCGGGCCCCGGTCTCCTTCGCGCCGCTGTCGCGTTTCTGGCGTACCGCGGACGGCTGGGTGCGCACCCACGCGAACTACCCGCACCACCGGGAGCGGCTGCTCGGCGCGCTGGGGCTCCCGCAGGACGCGACGGCGGACGACGTCGCCGCCCTGCTCGCCGGACGGCGGGCGCCGGAGGTGGAGGAGACGGTCTACGGCGCCGGGGGCCTGGCCGTCGCCCTGCGCACGCCCGCCGAGTGGGCCGCGCACCCGCAGTCCGCCGCCGTGGCCGCCCACCCGCTCGTCGAACGGGCCCCTCTCGGCCACGCGCCCGCCGCACTCCCGCCGCTCTCCGGCAGCGGCTCCGGCACCGGCCCCTTGCTGCCGGCAGCGGGGCTGCGGGTCCTCGACCTCACCCGGGTGCTCGCGGGCCCGGTCGCCACCCGCACCCTCGGCCTGCTCGGCGCGGACGTGCTGCGCGTGGACCCGCCCCGGTCGCCCGAACTGCCGGACCAGCACGCGGACACGGGCTTCGGGAAGCGGACGACGGCCCTGGACCTGTCCCTCGCCGGTGACCGGGCGGTGTTCGAGGAACTGCTGTCCGCAGCCGACGTGGTGGTCACCGGCTACCGGCCGGGCGCACTCGACCGCTTCGGCCTCTCCCCCGAGGCGCTGGCGGAACGCCGTCCCGGGCTGGTCGTGGCCCAGGTGTCGGCGTGGGGTGCGTACGGGCCGTGGGGCGGGCGGCGCGGCTTCGACAGCCTGGTACAGGTGGCGTCCGGCATCGCCGTGCTCGAGGGCTCGCCGTCCGCCCCCGGTGCCCTCCCGGTGCAGGCCCTGGACCACGGCACCGGTTATCTCCTCGCGGCGGCGGTGCTGCGGGCGCTCACGGAGCGGGCCGAGCGGGGACACGGGGCCGTGCTGCGGCTGGCGCTGGCCCGGACGGCCGCCTGGCTGACCGGCGGGGCGGGGGACGCGGGCGGGCGACACGCGGAGGAGGTCCCGCATACGGGGCCGGGCGTGTCGTACGAGGAGGCAGGCGCGCCCCACGACGCTCCGGACGCATGGCTCGCCGGGACGGACAGCGCCCTGGGACGGCTCAGGTACGCGCGTTCACCCGTCTCCTTCGACGGCGGACCGACCGACTGGACGCGCCCGCCGACCCCTTGGGGAAGCGACACGCCACGCTGGCTGTGAACCCCGGCCGCCAGTGCCGCGGCACTAGACCCCCGCCGCTCCCAGCAGGGACCCCGCCGCGTAGGTCACGCCCATCGCCAGGGCGCTGCCCAGGGCGTTGCGGAGGATCGCGGGGCGGGCCGCGGCGGCGCCCAGGCGGGCGCCGGCCCAGCCGGTGAGGACCAGGGCGGCCAGGACCGAGACCACCGTCACCGGCACCCGCCACCCCGTGGGCGGCAGCACGATGGCGAGCAGGGGCAGCAGCGCGCCGATCGTGAACGCCAGAAAGCTCGCCCAGGCGGCGTGCCACGGGTTGGTCAGCTCGTCGGGGTCGATACCGAGCTCCACGCGCGCGTGGGCGCGCAGCGCGTCCCGCTCGGTCAGCTGCCCGGCCGCCTCACGCGCCACCTCCGGGGACAGTCCCCGGTCCTCCAGCAGCCCCACGAGTTCGGCCAGTTCGGCCTCGGGCTGCTCGCGCAGCTCGCGCTTCTCCATGGCCAGTGCGGCCTTCTCCGAGTCGCGCTGGGTGGAGACGGACACGTATTCGCCCGCCGCCATCGACATCGACCCGGCGAGCAGCCCGGCCAGGCCCGCCGTGAGGAGGGCCGAGCGGTTGCTGGTGGCACCGGCCACGCCGACGACCAGTCCCGCGGTGGACACGATGCCGTCGTTGGCGCCCAGGACCGCGGCGCGCAGCCAGTTCAGGCGGGTGCCGAGGCCGCCGCCGTGGGCCTCGCCCTCGTGTGCGGGCTCGGCCGGACCGGCCGGGTCCATGGGGTGCGTCGCGTCTGCGGAGTCCGCCGGGCCGTTCGGGCCGTTCGGGCCGTGGGATGCGGCCGGGTCTCTTGGTTCCTTCACACCGAGCAGGTTCCCACCCCGCGTGTCGTCAGGCCCGTACCGACTCCCCTGGGGGCGGCGGCCGGTCCGGGCGGGGTCCCGTACCGGGACGGACAGGCGGGGGGCAAGTCGGTTTTGTGCGATATGACCACCTGACTCCCGGACGGGGCTGCGGGCCTGGCGGGACGGAGTGTCGGTGCGGGCCCGTATCCTCAGTGACCATGCTCGACAACCCTGCGACCGAAGCGCACTCGCCCACAGCGCCCCCGCCGGCCGACTGGCCGGCCGCGTACCCCGAGGGATATGCGGTGGTCGACGTGGAGACCACCGGACTGGCCCGGGACGACCGGATCGTGTCCGCGGCCGTCTACCGGCTGGACGCGCGCGGCGAGGTCGAGGACCACTGGTACACGACGGTCAACCCGGAGCGCGACCCCGGCCCGGTGTGGATACACGGCCTCACGAGCGAGGCGCTGGAGGGCGCGCCCCTCTTCCGGGACATCGCGGAGGAGTTCGCGAGCCGGCTGGACGGCCGGGTGCTCGTCGCGCACAACGCGGTCTTCGACTGGCAGATGATCGCGCGGGAGTACGCGCGCGCGGAGAGTGCGGCGCCGGTGCGTCAGCGGCTGTGCACCATCGCGCTGTCGAAGGAACTGGGCCTGCCGCTGCCCAATCACAAACTGGAGTCGCTGGCCGCCCACTTCGGCGTCGTCCAGCAGCACGCGCACCACGCGCTGGACGACGCGCGGGTGCTGGCGGAGGCGTTCCGGCCCAGTCTGCACGCCGCGGCGGCGGGCAACGTACGGCTGCCGCTGCACGAGTGCCTGCCGCTGACCGAGTTCTCGGACCGGCCCGCCCCGCCCGCCGGACAGCAGGGTGGCGGCGGCTCCTACGGCTACGGGCAGTCGAGTTGGCGCCCCGCCCGCAAGCGGCCCGCCTGCCCCTACCCCAACCCCGGGCGGTACGAGGACGGCAAGCCCCTCAGGCAGGGCATGCGTGTCGCGTTCTCCGGGGACACGACGGTCGAGCGCGAGCTGCTGGAGGACCGCGCCGTCGAGGCCGGGCTGCATGTCTCGACGAGCCTGTCCCGGCTCACCAGTCTGCTGGTCACCAACGATCCCGACTCGGGCACGTCGAAGGTGGTCAAGGCACGGCAGTACGGCACGCCGGTGATGGACGAGGCCGCGTTCGGACAGCTGCTGCGCGACGTGGCACCCGCGGAGGGCACGGCACGGCGGTGACGTGCGGGGCGGTGCCCGTCCCTGTGCGCGGGCCGCACGTGCGGGGACGGGCAGGCAGGTGACCCGTACGGACGGGTGATTGGCGCGCGACTCGCCCGCCGCGCGCTCGCCCGGCCCGCCGTCACGGCCCACCCTGTGGCGCATGGCGAGATGCGAAGTGTGCGGAAACGACTACGGCATGAGCTTCGAGGTGCACGCGCAGGGCGCGGTCCATGTCTTCGACTGCTTCTCCTGCGCGATCCACCGGATGGCCCCCATCTGTGAGCACTGCCGGGTGCAGATCATCGGCCAGGGCGTCGAGGTCGAGGGCCACTGGTACTGCGGCGGGCACTGCGCCCGGGCGGAGGGGGAGGCGAGGATCGTGGACCGGGTGTGAGCCCGCGGACCGCCGACCGGTGTCCGGCCCGTCGTGGGACCCTCTCGCGGCGGGCCGGGACGGGCGGAGTACGGTCGGGGGGTGTACCGCTTCCTGTTGAGCCGCCAGTGGGTGATCCTCACCCTCGTCGCGATCCTGCTCATCCCCACGATGATCAGGCTGGGCATCTGGCAGATGCACCGGTACGAGATGCGCAGCGACCGCAACCGGATGGTCTCCGAGGCGCTGGCCGCGAAGCCGGTCCCCGTGGAGCGGCTGACCTCGCCCGGGCACGCCGTGGCGACCGCCGACAAGTACCGCAGGGTCACCGCGACGGGCACCTTCGACACCGGTCGTGAAGTCGTCGTGCGGCGCCGGGTCAACGGCGACGGCGAGGTCGGTTTCCACGTCCTCACCCCGTTCGTGCTGACGGACGGCAAGGTGCTGCTGGTCAACCGTGGCTGGATCCCGGCGGACAGCGGGGCGCAGACGACGTTCCCGAAGGTCCCCGCACCGCCGTCGGGCCGGACGACCGTCACCGGGCGGCTGATGCCCGACGAGACGACCGCGGCGAGCGGCATCAAGGACATCAAGGACCTGCCGGACCGGCAGATCATGCTCATCGACAGCGGGGAGCAGGCGAAGCGGCTCGGCACGGCCGTGCTCGGCGGGTACGTCGCGCAGACCGCGCCGGCGCCGAAGGGCGGCACCCCGGAGCAGTTGTCCGACCCCGGCAAGGAGGACGCCCCGCTGAACTACGCCTACATGATCCAGTGGTGGCTGTTCGCGGCGGGCGTCCCGGTGGGCTGGTGGGTCCTGGTGCGGCGGGAGCGCCGCGACCGGGAGGAGAAGGCGGCGAGCACCCCTGCGGAGGAGGCGGAGCCGGCGACGGTGTGAGGCACGCGGCCGGGCACCTCGCCCGCAGCCCGTGAGCAGGCACCGCCCGGGGCGCTCGGACGGGCTTTCCCCGGCGCGTCCCCGCACTCCCCCGCCCGGCCCGCGGCCTGGCAGCCGCCCGAAGGCGGCCCGCGCGGGAGCCGGGAAAACGCCCCGGGCGTGCGTCCCGGACAGACACCCGGCCCCCAGGGGCCGTGCGGTCGGGCGCCCCGGGGCGGACGGCGCGGCAGGCGGACCCCGCCGCCGTCACTCTCCCGGCCCCGCGCCGGATTGCCCGGGCACAACGCAGGGAATCCGGAATGCCGTGCACCCGCTCATCGAGGACTACGCACTCATCGGCGACGAGCAGACCGCGGCCCTGGTCGGCAAGGACGGCTCCGTCGACTGGCTGTGCCTGCCCCGCTTCGACTCGTCCGCCTGTTTCGCGAGGCTGCTCGGCGACGAGGACAACGGGCACTGGCGCATCGCGCCCCGTGGAGCGGGCGGTGACCCGGACGGCGGCGCGGGCCGGTGCACGCGCCGGGCGTACCGGCCCGGGACCCTCGTCCTGGACACCGAGTGGGACACCCCGCAGGGCTCCGTACGGGTCACCGACCTCATGCCGCAGCGTGAGCGGGCCCCCGATCTGGTGCGGATCGTGGAGGGCCTCAGCGGCAGCGTCACCGTGCGCAGCACCCTGCGGCTGCGGTTCGACCACGGTTCGATCGTGCCCTGGGTGCGCCGCGCCGACGGCCACCGGGTGGCGGTCGCCGGGCCGGACTCGGTGTGGCTGCGCAGCGAACCGCAGGTGCGGACGTGGGGCGAGCACTTCGGCACCCACGCGGAGTTCACCGTCGCCGAGGGCGAGAAGGTCGCGTTCGTCCTCACCTGGCATCCCTCGCACCATCCGCGCCCGCCGCTGGTGGACCCGTACGAGGCGCTCGACAGCAGCGTCGCGGACTGGCAGGCGTGGTCGGCGCGGTGCCGTTACGACGGGCCGTACCGGGACGCCGTGCTGCGCTCCCTGATCACGCTCAAGGCGCTCACCTACGCGCCCACCGGCGGCATCGTGGCCGCCCCCACCACCTCGCTGCCCGAGGAACTGGGCGGGGTGCGCAACTGGGACTACCGCTACTGCTGGCTGCGCGACTCCACGCTGACGCTGGGCGCGCTGCTGACGGCCGGGTACCACGAGGAGGCCGAGGCGTGGCGCGACTGGCTGCTGCGCGCGGTCGCCGGGGACCCGGCGGACCTGCAGATCATGTACGGCCTCGCGGGCGAGCGGCGGCTGCCCGAGACGGAGCTGCCGTGGCTGGCCGGTTTCGCCGGTTCGGTGCCGGTGCGGATCGGGAACGACGCGGTGAAACAGCTCCAGCTGGACGTCTACGGGGAGGTCATGGACTCGCTGTGGCTGGCCCGTGCCTCGGGCCTGCGGGTCAAGCCGCACATGTGGTCGATGCAGCTCGCCCTGATGAACTTCCTGGAGACGGTGTGGCGGCAGCCGGACGAGGGACTGTGGGAGGTGCGCGGCGGACGGCGCCACTTCGTGTACTCCAAGGTGATGGTGTGGGTCGCCGCCGACCGCGCGGTACGGACGATGGAGGCCGATCCCTCGCTGCGCGGCGACATCGGCCGCTGGCGCGCGCTGCGCGACGAGGTGCACCGCGAGGTGTGCGAGAAGGGGTACGACAGCGAGCGGAACACCTTCACTCAGTACTACGGCTCCCGTGAGCTGGACGCCGCGCTGCTGCTGATACCCCGGGTGGGCTTCCTGCCGCCCGACGACCCGCGGGTCGCGGGCACCGTCGACGCGGTGCGCGAGGACCTCGGTCACCACGGCTTCCTGCGCCGCTACGGCACGGACTCGTCGACCGTCGACGGGCTGCCCGGCACCGAGGGCGCGTTCCTGGTCTGCTCGTTCTGGCTCGCCGACGCGCTGCACATGACGGGCCGCACCGAGGAGGCCGAGAAGCTGTTCGAGCGACTGGTGGGGCTCACCAACGACGTGGGCCTGCTGTCCGAGGAGTACGACCCGGTGGCCGGGCGGCAGCTGGGCAACTTCCCGCAGGCGTTCAGCCACATCGGTCTGGTCGGCACCGCTCTCGCCCTGTACGGGTGCGGCACGGCAGGATAGGACCATGGATCTTGGACTGAAGGACCGGGTGTACGTCGTCACCGGGGCCACCCGCGGGCTCGGCAACGCCGCCGCGCGTGAGCTGGTCGCGGACGGGGCGAAGGTGCTGATCACGGGGCGGGACGAGAAGGCCGTGGCCGACGCGGTCGCCGGACTGGGGCCGGACGCGGCCGGGCTGGCCGTGGACAACGCGGACCCGGAGTGCCCGGAACGGCTCGTCGCGGCGGCGCGGGAGCGTTTCGGACGGTTCGACGGCATCCTCATCAGCGTCGGCGGGCCGCCGCCGGGGTTCGTCGCCGACAACACGGACGAGCAGTGGCGGGCGGGCTTCGAGTCGGTGTTCCTCGGCGCGGTACGGCTGGCGCGCGCCGCGGCGGCCGAGCTGGAGGCGGGCGGGGTCATCGGCTTCGTGCTGTCCGGGTCGGTGCACGAGCCGATCCCGGGACTGACCCTCTCCAACGGCCTGCGGCCCGGTCTCGCCGGGTTCGCCAAGTCCGTCGCCGACGAGCTGGGACCGCGCGGCATCCGGGTCGTGGGCCTGCTGCCGGCCCGTATCGACACGGACCGCGTCCGCGAGCTGGACGGCCTGTCGGCGGACCCGGAGGCCACCCGCGCCGCCCACGAGTCCCGGATCCCGCTGCGCCGCTACGGCACCGCGCAGGAGTTCGGCCGGGTGGCGGCGTTCCTGCTGTCGCCCGCGGCGTCGTATCTGACGGGCGTGATGCTCCCGGTGGACGGCGGCGCCCGGCACGGCTTCTGACCCGCCACGGGCCTCCTGGGCCGGAGAGCCGTTGGGCCGGAGAGCCGGGGCCCCTCTGGGCCGGGGCCCCTCTGGGGCCGCTGCGGTCGGAGGGCCCCTGGAATTCGCCGGCCCTGGGGCCCTGGGGCCGGTGATCCTTTGTCAAGCGGTGCTGCTGAAACGGTGCTGCTGAAACGGTAGGCCTGAAGCGGTGGGCCTCCGCTCAGCTGACCCGTTCCGCCCGGTGGCGGACGCCGCGCAGGCGGACCTCGGTGGGGAGCGCCGGCAGGACCGCCGACGCCTTCGCGTGGGCCAGGGCGCCGGCGGTCAGGGCCGCCAGGGCCTCGGCCGGCTCCACATGGGGTTCGACCTGGAGCCGGACCCGGGCGGCCGGGGCGGTACGGCGTCCGGTGAGGTGGACGTGGGCGTGGGCGACGCTCTCCAGGGCGCCCGCCTCCGCCTCCAGCACGCTCTCCAGCGCGCGCCCGCGCAGCAGCGCGCCCTCGCCGTCACCCGTGTCGACCAGGATCTCGGCGAGGCGGCGCCTGCGCAGGTTCGCGGTCAGCCACCACAGGGTGAGCAGGACGGCGACGGCGAGTGCGGCGATGACGGCCGGCCACCACCAGGAGGAGTCCGTCCAGCGGGTGCGTTCGGCGTTGCTGAGCAGGACGTCGTGGCGGCTGTCGTGGATCCACCAGGACGGCGCGGGCGCGCCCAGGCCGACGGCGAGCACGGCGCCGCCGAGCACCAGCAGGCCCAGTCCGAGCAGGCCGAGCAGGACACGGTCGACGATCCTGAGCACCGCCGGATCACCCCTTCCGTCCGGGACGGACCACATGCACCGTCAGGGCGGGCGGCCGGGCGAGTCCCAGGCCGCCGATCGCCTCGCCGAGCGTCGTGTCCAGGTCGCCCCGGACGTCCTCCAGCGGGCGGAAGTGGGCGACGGCCCGCACGTCGGCGCGGGCGCGGCCCATGCGTACCCGCACCGACTGCACTCCGGAGACCTCCATGGCCCGGTCGCGCAGCACCAGCGCCGCGGCACCCCGGTGCAGTCCGGCCCGTACGTCGGTGTGGGTGCGGCGCATCGGCAGGACGTCGCGCAGCCCCGGCGTCACGGCGAGGACGACCAGCCACAGTCCGAGCACCGCGGCGACGCCGGCCCCGACGAGCACCCAGGTGTCGTCGAGGGGCCGTGTGGCGAGCTGCCGGGCCAGGTCGCGGCGCCGGACCAGCGGGGCGGGCCGGTGGGCGCGCACCGCGGCGACGTCGTAGAGGAGGACCCCGGCGAGGAGCGCGAGCAGCAGGGCGGCGATGCCCGCCGGGACGCGCCGGGCCGACCAGAAACGCCCGTCGCGGGCGGACGCGACGGCGGGCGCCCCGGCGGGGGCGCCGTCCCCGGCAGGGGGTTTCTCCAGCACCGGGAGCCGCCGGGTGACGCCGTCGGAGTCGTCGGTGCTGCCGGAGCCGCCGGAAGGGGCGCCGTCGCCGGTGCCCCCGGGTTCGCTCATCGCGTCCTCCCCTGTAGCGCGCCGTGCTCGGCCACCGGGTGCAGCCGCTCCACCTGGACGGTGACCTCCGGCACCTCCATGCCCACCAGCGCGGTCACCCGCTCGGTCACGCGCCGGCGCACCGCCGCGCCGCTCGCGCCGATGTCGCAGGGGTAGCCGAGCTCCAGATGGACCCGGACCCGGGCGGTGTCGTGGTGGACGACGACCTCGGCGTGCGGGGGTCCGGCCCGCGGGGGCAGCACGCCGAGCGCCCCCAGTGCCTCGCGGGCCGCCTGGGCGGCGACCTTCGCGACGACCCGGTCGGCGATCTTGGTGGCGCCGCGGTCACCGGGCGGGATCACGGGCGGGCGTCTGCGGGGCCGCGTCGCCCCGCCGGCCGTGGCGGTCACCGCCGCCGGTCGTCGCGGGTACGGAAGAAGTCACCGAGGTCGAGGTCGCCCTCCAGGAACCGGCCGACCACGAAACCGATGGCGCCGAGCGCGGCCACCAGCAGGAAGGCGGAGAACCCGCCGAAGTACCCGGCGAAACCGAGCGCCATGCCGGCGATCATGCCGACCACGGCCAAGCTCATGGTGCGCTCCTCACCTCACGGGCGGTTCAGATTCACTGGATCCGGGGTTCCGGCTCCTCTTCTTCTTCCTCCGGAAGCTTCACATCACTCACGGCGATGTTGACCTCCACGACCTGGAGCCCGGTCATCCGCTCGACGGCGCCGATCACGTTCTCCCGCACGTCCCGCGCCACGTCCGAGATGGACACGCCGTAGTCGACGACGATCTCCAGGTCGAGTGCCGTCTGCACCTCTCCGACCTCGGCCTTCACGCCCCGGCTGACGGACTTGGAGCCGCCCGGCACCCGGTCCCGTACGGCGCCGAAGGTGCGGGAGATGCCGCTGCCCATGGCGTGCACGCCCACCACGTCCCGGGCGGCGAGCCCCGCGATCTTCTCCACCACACCGTCGGCGATGGTGGTGCGCCCCCGGGTGGCGGGGTCACCGCCGCCGCGCCGGGTGACCGGTGTCTTCCGGGTCGCCGCGGTGTCCGGCACGTCCTGGCCGCCCTCGAGGTTCGCCGTCCGGTTCTGCTGCGTCATGTCGCTCATCGCCGTACGTCCCTTTCGGTCGTCGTTCTGTGTCCACCGTAAGTGCGCTCACGCCCTCGCGCCCCGGGATACGGCAGGCTGGGGCAATGACGGCGGATCGGTGGGCACGGACGGTACGGCGGCAGTCGGGGCCCGGCAGGCTGCTGCCGCTGGGCGGCCCGTACGACGGCGGGTGGATCACGGAGGACGCGGCGCGGGACGCGCTGCGGCGGGCGGCCGGGGACGTGGCGGGGGTGCGGCTGGGCGCGCTGCGTATCGCTCTCGCCGACCCGGAGGACACCTGTGAGCCGGTCGTACCGGCGCCGCCGGGCGGTCTGCCGCCGGGGCCGCTGCGGGTGACGGCGGACTTCGCCGCCGACGCCGCGGGGGAGCCGTTGCCGGTGGTGGCGGCCCGACTGCGGGCAGCCCTGTCGGGGGCTGCGGAATGGGTGGGGCTGGCGGTCGCGGAGGTGGATCTGCGGGTGACGGAGCTGTGGGACGAGGAGGCGCCGGGGGGCGACACGCCGGACACGCCGAGCGGCGGCACGTCCGGCGCGTCCGGCGTGTCGGAGGGTGGCAGGACGAGCGGAGGCGTGTCGGCTTCCGCCGTACGGGTGACGGAGACGCCGGACGTGTCCTGTGCGCCGGACGCCGCGCCCTGGGCGGGGTTCGCGGACGCCGAAGAGGTACGGGCGGCCGGGGCGGCGCTGGCCGTACCGGGCGTGGCGCTGCTGACGCGTACCCTCGGCGGTCCGGGCGGCCGGGCCGTGTACCTGGTCGAGGAGCACACGGCCGCCGGAGAGGCCCTGCCGCGGCGGCACGCACGCGTGGAGATCGGCGTGGCCGCGGGCCACCGGTCGGTGGAGGTGGCCCGGGCGGTCCGCGCGGCGGTCGGTGCGGCGCTGCCGGACCGGCCGACGGTGGCCGTGCTGGTGACGGCGGTCGACCGGTCCGGGGAGTGACCGACCGGGGAGCGGCAGAAGAGTGGCCGGGGGCGGCCCCGCCGGGCACTCCCTTCACTCCCCCTGCTCCCCTTTACTCCCCTTACTCCCCGATGCCTGCCAGGTCGCGCAGGCGGCGGGCCTGGGCGGCGCGTTCGGCGGCGCGCTGCTCGTCGTAGGAGCGGGCCGGCGCGCCGCGCAGCAGGGTCTTCGTCTCGATCACCGCGTCACGGGGCGCGGCCAGCAGCGCCGCCACGAGATCCCGTACGGCGTCGTCGAGCTGACCGGCGGGCACGGCGAGGTTGGCCAGGCCGGTGGCCACGGCTTCCTCGGCGCCGACGAAGCGTCCGGTCGCGCAGATCTCCAGGGCGCGTGCGTAGCCGACGAGGCCGACCAGCGGATGCGTGCCGGTGAGGTCCGGGACCAGGCCGAGGGAGGTCTCGCGCATGGCGAACTGCACGTCGTCCGCGACCACCCGCAGATCGCACGCGAGGGCGAGCTGGAAGCCCGCCCCGATGGCGTGTCCCTGTACGGCGGCGACGGACACGAGGTCGTTGCGCCGCCACCAGGTGAACGCCTCCTGGTACCCGGCGATGGTCGCGTCCAGCGCGGCGTCGTCACGGCGCGCCAGGTCGATGAACGTCGGCTCGCCGGCGATTCCCTCGGGCGTGAACATGCGCCGGTCCAGCCCCGCGGAGAAGGACTGGCCCTCGCCGCGCAGCACGACCACGCGCACCGAACCGGGCAGCAGCCGCCCGGCCTCGGTGAGCGCCCGCCACAGGGCGGGGCTCTGCGCATTGCGCTTGGCCGGATTGGCCAGCGTCACCGTGGCGATCGCGTCGTCGACGGTGAGCCGTACGCCGTCCTTGTCGAGTACGGGAGCGAGGTCCTTCGCGGGCGAAGCCATGGAGTGCCTCCGATGAGTGCGGTCGTAGGGGACGCCGCCGTAGCCGGCGGTCGGACATCCCTAAGTGACTGCACAGTAACCACCCGGCCGATCGGACGACCGACCGGGTGGCCACCATCGAAGCCATGGAGCCGTGGAGCTGCCCGGACTCAGGCCGATGCGGCCTTCTTGCCACGGGTCGCCCCGCCACGCCCACGGAGCGTGACGCCCGACTCGCTGAGCATCCGGTGCACGAAGCCATACGAGCGGCCGGTCTCCTCGGCCAGTGCCCGGATGCTCGCACCGGAGTCGTACTTCTTCTTCAGGTCTGCCGCGAGCTTGTCGCGCGCGGCGCCGGTCACCCGGCTGCCCTTCTTCAGAGTCTCGGCCACCCGTGCCTCCTCATGGGAAGTGCGCTCTGGTCCCCTCATGATCACCCCTCTGGGCCTTCATGGCCACCCATTCGGCAAGGTCCGTGGGACAAGGTTGTGACGACAGGAGCACGCCCCCACATACGGAATCGCTTATTCCGAACTGTTCCGCCGGTACGGCCGAACGGGTTCCTCCGTGAAACACCAGGTCACAGGCGCACCCTCGAACACCCCCTGTCGACAAAGAGACAGAGTGCCGAATAGATGTATGACACACCGGGGTATGAGGAGATCTCACACAGATGATGGATCACCACTGGGCCGAATGATCCATACCCAGGGGATCACGCGTTCGAGCAAACGGCCCTGACGTTGCGGAACGTCAGGGCCGTGCGACAAGCGGTGAGAACAGCGGCGGTCGGGCCGGGCCGGGTCGGTCAGGCCAGCGCGACGAGGTCGGCGTAGTCCGAGCCCCACAGGTCCTCGACGCCGTCGGGGAGCAGGATGATGCGCTCCGGCTGGAGCGCCTCCACCGCGCCCTCGTCGTGGGTGACGAGGACGACCGCGCCCTTGTAGGTGCGCAGCGCGCCGAGGATCTCCTCGCGGCTGGCGGGGTCGAGGTTGTTGGTGGGCTCGTCGAGCAGGAGCACGTTCGCGGACGAGACCACCAGGGTCGCCAGGGCGAGCCGCGTCTTCTCGCCGCCGGAGAGGACCCCGGCGGGCTTGTCGACGTCGTCGCCGGAGAAGAGGAACGAGCCGAGCACCTTGCGGACCTCGACGAGGTCCATGTCGGGCGCGGCCGAGCGCATGTTCTCCAGGACCGTGCGGTCGGCGTCCAGGGTCTCGTGCTCCTGGGCGTAGTAGCCCAGCTTGAGGCCGTGCCCGGGGACGACCATGCCGGTGTCGGGCTGCTCGACACCCGCGAGCAGACGCAGCAGGGTCGTCTTGCCGGCGCCGTTGAGGCCGAGGATGACGACCCTGGAGCCCCTGTCGATGGCCAGGTCGACATCGGTGAAGATCTCCAGCGAGCCGTACGACTTCGACAGGCCCTCCGCCATCAGCGGGGTCCGGCCGCAGGAGGCGGGCTCGGGGAAGCGGAGCTTGGCGACCTTGTCGGACTGGCGGACGGCCTCCAGACCGGCGAGCAGTTTGTCGGCGCGGCGGGCCATGTTCTGCGCGGCGACCGTCTTGGTGGCCTTGGCGCGCATCTTGTCGGCCTGCGAGTGGAGCGCGGCGGCCTTCTTCTCGGCGTTCTGCCGCTCCCGCTTGCGGCGCTTCTCGTCGGCCTCGCGCTGCTGCTGGTAGAGCCGCCAGCCCATGTTGTAGATGTCGATGGCGGAGCGGTTGGCGTCCAGGTAGAACACCTTGTT
Organism: Streptomyces sp. NPDC047000; assembly: GCF_040644295.1. NCBI lineage: Bacteria > Bacillati > Actinomycetota > Actinomycetes > Kitasatosporales > Streptomycetaceae > Streptomyces > Streptomyces sp. NPDC047000. Next base: position 356,864 of record NZ_JBEYWE010000004.1, on the reverse strand, counting down.
GACGACCGTGTCGACCAGGTCGACGTCGTGCGAGATCACGATGAAGCCGCCGCGGTAGGACTTCAGATAGTCGCGGAGCCAGATGATCGAGTCGGCGTCGAGGTGGTTGGTCGGCTCGTCGAGCAGCAGGGTGTCCGCATCGGAGAACAGGATGCGGGCCAGCTCGATACGGCGGCGCTGGCCGCCGGAGAGCGTGTGCAGGGGCTGGCCGAGCACCCGGTCGGGCAGGTTGAGCGCGGCGGCGATGGTGGCCGCCTCGGCCTCGGCGGAGTAGCCGCCCTTGGTGAGGAACTCCGTCTCCTGGCGCTCGTACTGCTTCATCGCCTTGTCGCGGGTCGCGCCCTTGCCGTTGGCGATGCGCTGCTCGTTCTCGCGCATCTTGCGGATCAGGACGTCGAGGCCGCGCGCCGACAGGACGCGGTCACGGGCGAGGACGTCGAGGTCGCCGGTGCGGGGGTCCTGCGGGAGGTAGCCGACCTCGCCGGAGCGGGTGACGGTGCCCGCGGCGGGGATGCCCTCACCGGCCAGGACCTTGGTGAGGGTGGTCTTGCCGGCGCCGTTGCGGCCGACCAGGCCGATACGGTCGCCCTTGGCGACGCGGAAGCTGGCGGACTCGATGAGGACACGGGCACCGGCGCGCAGCTCGATACCGGAGGCGGAGATCACGGACAGACTCCAGAGCGGGGTCGGAGGGCGGGATGGGCGGCTGAGGACGTTCCCGCCGTCTAATGCGCGAGGAGAATGGCCATGCGGCAAGTCTAACGGGGCGACGCAAGCGCATTTCCGGGGCGGGGCCGCGGGGCCGCGGGGCTCGGTAGGGGGTTCCGCTCCCCCGGGTGCGGCGAGGCCCCTCTGGGCAAGGTCCCTCTGCGGACACCGGCCGACGGCGGGCAGCTTGGGCGGGCCCTGCGGGCGTCGGGCGTCGCATCTGCCGTGGCAGCGGCACCGGCGCACCCCACCGCGCGCCGCGCAGCCGGGCACGGCGGGAGGCCGCCGCCCCGGCGGGCGGGGCGCCGTGGGCCGGAGGCCGACGGCCGAGGACCGGCGGCCAGGGGGCGAGGGGCGGGGGCGGGTCGGTTGCCTCCGGTGTGCACCAGGAAAGTGGCTCGGGCACCGCGCTCCTCGTCGTGCGCCGTGCCGCCGGGCACGGCCTGAGACTGGCGCCGCCCCGGAGAGCCGGGCGCCGTGGGCCGGAAGCCGAGGACCGGCGGCCGGTGGTCGGGGGCCGGCGGTCAGGGGGCAGCGGGCAGGGACGGGTCAGCCGCCCCGGTGTGCACCAGGAAAGCCGACCGGGGCACGCCGCCGCGTTTCTCGTCGTGCGCCGCGCCGCCGGGCGCGGGGGAGGCCCGCGCCGCCCCGGAGGGCCTGGCGCCGAGGACCGGTGATCGGGGGCGGCGGCCAGGGGGCGGGGGTGGTCAGTTGCCTCCGGTGTGGACCTGGAAGGCGGCTCGGCGTACGGCCTTGGCGAGGGCCGGGTCGGGGTGTGCCGCGGCGAGCGCGACGAGGACCTGCACGGTGCGCGGATGGCCGACGGCGCGCACCTCGTCGAGCAGCTGCGGCACGGTGGGCTGCACGGCGGACTCCAGGTGGCGCACCAGCATCGGGGCCTCACCGTGGTCGGCGACGGCCGCGGCGGTGTCCACCCACAGCCAGGTCGCCTCGTCGCGGGTGAGGACCTCGTGCGCGTCCTCGGGGTCGACGCCGTCGTGCTCGGCGAGCCACAGCAGGGCGTACGGGCGCAGCGCCGGTTCGTCGACGACGGCCCGTACGTCGGGTTCGGCGGGGGCTCCCACGACGCGCAGCGCCTCGAAGGCGAGGCCGCGCAGCAGGGCGTCCTCGCCGCGGGCGGCGCCGAGGAGCGCGGTGACGGCGCTGCCGACGGGCCGGGCGGCGAGCCAGGCGCGGTACTCGGCACGGGCCGCGTTGGGGCGGAGCTGGGCGCAGCCGCGCAGCATGTCCTCGGCGGCCTGCTCGATGTGGCCGGCCGGGCTCTGGGCGGCGACGCAGATCTGCTCCAGCTTGACCCAGACCGCCCAGCTGCCGAGCGGGGTGAGCGTGGCGTGTCCGTCGCCGTAGGTGAGGGCGCCGACGTAGGTGAGGGCGCGCAGGGCCCAGTCGAGGAGCGGGGCGAGCGAGGCGTGGTCGGCGGGGGCCGGATCGGCGGGCAGCGCGGGGGCGGTGGCCGTGCCCGCGGTGAGGGCGGCGGTGGCCTGGTGGGCCTGGCCGGTCGCCGGGTCCGCCGGGGCGGGGCGGGGACCGTAGGGAACCTCGCAGCGTTCGGTGCGCAGTTCGGTGACGCGCTGCTGGAGCAGGTCGAGGAGCTGGGCCACGGGCACGGGTCCGGCGGACAGCTGGAGGAAGGAGAGCACCTGGGGCATGGCCGAGACGACGTCGGCGACGGCGGACTGGTCGTGGTGCGCCGGCCCCGGGTCGGCGAGCGACCAGGCGTCGAACAGGGCGACCCAGCCGCGCAGTACGGCACTGTCGTCACGGTCCCAGGCGCGCAGCCGCCAGCCGGGGCGGGCGGTGGCGCCGTGCACCTCGACGAGGCCCGCGAGGCGGGCGTTGTCCCAGTCGGCGCGGACCTGAGCGGTGGTCAGGCCCAGCGCCTGGGCGGCGTGTTCGGCGGTGGCGTCGGAGAGGGTGGCTTTGCCGTCGGAGGCCGCGGCATGCCGGCCGGGACCGAGCGCGGCGTCCGCCCACCGGGCGACGCGGACCGCCCCGGCCAGGCCGGAGCGCGCCATTCTGGCCAGTTCCGCGGGTGCCGGCGTGCCCTCCGGGGGGCGTGGTGCGGGGCGGCGTGGGCGCCGCTGGTTCACAGCTGTGGGGGCGGCGGCCAGGGGTCGCTGGCGGACGAGTCGAAGCCTGGAGTCGCGCGGGATACGGGACGTCACGGGTGCAGTCTTCCGGTTGACGGTCCGAAAACCCAAACGGAATGCCCTGGCCGACCGCTGGGCCGACCGGTACCCGGGTCTCCGCAACGGTGGGGGGCGTGATCGGGCCGGTGGTACGAAATGAAACGGAATGGCGGCAACCGGTTGCCGGAGGGCCCGGAACGGGGCTCGGCCGCCGCGCGGCCACCCGCGGGAACGCCCGTGGGAACGGGTGTGGGACGGGCTGCGCGGCAGGCTGCCGCAAGTGCCGCGCGGCGCGCCGGGGCGTGGCGCGACGGGCTGCCGTGTCGGCTGCCGCGCGCGGTCGTCGGCGGTCCGGCGCCGGACCGGATCGGGGCCGGATCGGGGCCCACGCGGGGAGGCGGCTCCTGCCGGACGTCCGCGGGGAGGCCGTGGGGCGCGCAGCGGTGTGAGGCCGCAGGAGCGGGCTGCGGGGGCGGGCCGCGAGGGCCTGGGCCCATCTGGGTTCCCGCCAGGGGTCGGTGTCGGGTTCTCACATCAGCGGAGTGAGGAAGCGGCGCAGGATCTCCTCGTAGGCGGCGGGGTCGGCGTTCCACATGGCGCCGTGCGGGGCGTCCTGGACGGTGTGCAGGGCGACCAGGCCGGGCCGGACGGCGGCCAGGCGGCGGGAGGGGCCCCAGGGGGCCACCCGGTCGCCGGGGCCGTGGAAGATCAGCGTCGGCACGCCGAGGCCACCGGGGCCGGGGGCGGTGCCACCGGCGTGCAGTCCGGTGCGGCCCTGCGCGGCGCGCACCGCCAGCGGCAGCAGCGGGCGCGGGGTGTGGTGGGCGGTGGCGAGGGCGCGCAGGGTCGTCTCCCAGCTGAGCACCGGGGAGTCCAGCACGAGCCCGCGGATCCGGTCGCGTACCGGGGAGCGCTCCGCGGCGCGCAGCGCCATGGTGGCGCCGGTGGACCAGCCGAGCAGGACGACGCCTTTCGCGCCGTGGCGGACGGCGTGGCGGATCGCCGCGTCCAGGTCGCGCCACTCCGTCTCGCCGAGGTGGCCGAGGCCGTCGGCGGGGCGCGGCGCGCCGGGGTCGCCCCGGTAGGCGAGGGCGAGGACCGGGACGTGACGGCGGTTGAGGAAGGCCATGACGTTCATGGTGTGCTCACGGGTGGTGCCGAGCCCGTGCGCGGCGATCACCCAGACGTCCCGTACGCCGGGCACGAACCAGGCGGGCAGGGAGCCGAGTTCACCGGGGATGTCGATGTCGGCGTGCTCCAGGCCGAGGGCCGTGCCGGGGTCGCCGACATGGACGGCGGGGGTGAACCAGACCTTGTCGCCGGACGCCAGGGTGCCGCGTGTGACGCGTTCCAGCCGCCGTACGACGCTGTCCGCGCCGTGCGGTGCCGACTCCAGGACACCGCCGACGACCGCGTGGGAGCCGTTGCCGGTCAGGCCGTAGGTGCCGGGGCGCAGCGAGGCCAGGTCCCGGGTGAGCGTGATGTGGCCCGCGGCGGTGCCGTGCACGGTGAGCCTGGGCTCGGTGGGCAGGGGCCGGCCGGGTGCCGCCCTGAGCGCGGCGTCGCTGGCGAGCCGCCCCGCGGCGATGCCGGCGGCGGCGGCCGTCAGGACCGCGGTGGCGGCTGTGGCCGCCGCTGTGACTGTGCGCACCTGTCCAGTGTCGGGGCGGATCCGTTCCCGGGCCAGTGGGGGGCGGGGGCGTGGCGGGAGCGGGGTGGTGGGGCAGGGGGCGGGGCAGGACGGGGTTCTCGCCCCCGCCGCCCCTTCCCGTTCCCGTCCCCCGGGGTTGCGCCCCGGACCCCCTGTCCCCGGTCCCCTGTCCCCCGCCGTCAGACGCCGGACGGGCTGCCGGGGGTGGTCTGGCCGTAGGTCCGGAGTCTGTCCTGGACCTCTTTCAGCTGGTCCTCGGTGAGCAGGGCCGGGGTCAGGTGCGGGAGGGAGGAGGCCGTCAGCCAGAGGCGGCACATCCACTCCAGCTGCGCGGTGCGGTCGTAGGCCTGGTCGAGGGTGGCGCCGTAGGTGATCGTGCCGTGGTTGCGCAGGAGGCAGCCGCTGCGGCCGGTGAGGGCGCGGAGCATGTTTCCGGCCAGCTCCTCCGTACCGTAGGTGGCGTACGGGGCGACCCGTACGGGGCCGCCGAGGGCCGCGGCCATGTAGTGGATCAGGGGGAGCTCGTCGACGAGGGTCGAGACCGCCGTCGCGTGCACCGCGTGGGTGTGGACCACCGCACCGGCGTCCGTGCCGCGGTAGACGGCCAGGTGCATCGGCAGTTCACTGGTCGGCACGAGGGTGCCCAGCACCTGCCGACCGTCGAGGTCGGTGCCGGTGATGTCGGCCGGGGTCAGCCGGTCGTAGGGGACTCCGGACGGCGTGACCAGCACGGTGCCGCCGACCCGGACGGAGACGTTGCCCGAGGTGCCGACGACCAGGCCGTCGGCGACGGTCCGGCGGGCGGTCGCGACCAGTGCCTCCCACGCCCGCTCCGGCGCCCCGCCCGTCGCACCGGCCTCGTCCGTCACACCCTGTCGGGCCTCGTGGTCGTTCCCGTGATCAGCCATGCGGTGATCCTGCCAAAGTGACGAACGTCTCTTCAACGGGGCTCCGGGTGGCCGGAATCGATCGCTCACCGCCCCAGGCCAGGCGGCACCGGCGCCGTGGATCCGCAGAGGAGGAACGTTCCGCACCTTTGGACACTCGGAAGCCCGTCCCAGTTCACCTTCCGTTCACCCAGGTTACGTACGTTCATCGCGCCAATTACTACGAACGATTGCCTGGGTAAATGGAAAACTTCTCGCTGATTCTCGCGATTGTGGTGGTCACCGCACTTGCGTTCGATTTCACGAACGGTTTCCACGACACCGCCAACGCGATGGCCACGACCATCTCGACCGGTGCCCTCAAGCCCAAGGTCGCCGTCGGCATGTCCGCCGTGCTCAACCTTGCTGGCGCTTTCCTGTCCGTCGAGGTCGCCAACACGATCTCCAAGGGCCTGGTCGACGAGACAGGCATCCGTCCCGAGGTGATCTTCGCCGCCCTGGTCGGCGCGATCCTCTGGAACCTGCTGACCTGGCTGGTGGGCCTGCCCTCCAGCTCCTCGCACGCCCTGATGGGCGGCCTGATCGGCGCGACCATCGCCTCGGCGGGCACCGGCGCGGTCCACGGCGACGTGCTCGTCACCAAGGTGCTGCTCCCCGCCCTCGCCGCCCCGCTCGTCGCGGGTATCGCCGCGATGGTCGCGACCCGGCTGTCCTACACCGTCGGCGGCACCGCGGACGGCAAGGCCGCCAAGAAGGGCTACCGTGCGGGCCAGATCGCCTCGGCCGGCCTGGTCTCCCTCGCGCACGGCACCAACGACGCCCAGAAGACGATGGGCATCATCACCCTCGCCCTGGTCACCGGCGGCGCCCTCGCCCCCGGCTCCAACCCTCCCACCTGGGTGATCCTGTCGGCCGGTACGGCCATCGCGCTCGGCACCTACATCGGCGGCTGGCGCATCATCCGCACCATGGGCACGGGCCTCACCGACCTCCAGCCGCAGCAGGGCTTCGCCGCCCAGACGAGCGCCGCCACGGCCATCCTCGCCTCCTCGCACCTGGGCTTCTCGCTCTCCACGACGCATGTCGTGTCCGGCTCGGTGATGGGCGCCGGCCTCGGCCGCAAGGGCGGGGTGGTCCGCTGGTCCACCGCGACCCAGATGATGATCGCCTGGATGCTCACCCTCCCGGCCGCCGCCGTCGTCGGTGCCGGTGCGGAGTCGGTCATGGACCTCGGTGACTGGGGCACGGCCGTCGTCGCCGTGTTCCTGATCGCGGCCGCCGTCACGATCTACCGGGTCTCCCGCCGCCAGGTGATCGACCACACCAACGTCACCGACCACGGCCAGGACCCGGCCGAGGTGCTGACCCCCACCGCGCCCACGGCCTCCACGCCCCAGATCACCCCCGTGACCCCGGCCGTCGCCCCGGTGGTGGTGGCCCCGGTCGCCCCCGTCACCCCGGTCCCGCCGGTCATGGTGCCGGAGGACCTCACGGCCACCATCCCCGCACCGGCCCCGGCCGTGCTGCCCACCGTCGCCCCGGCACCCGCCGCCGACCAGGCGGTCCCACCAGCCGCGGCCGTCTGAGCCCCGGTCCCCGTCCCCGAGTCATCGAGCCCTCGGTTAAGAAGGAATCACCATGAAGATCGACTGGGCGGCCCTCGGCTCCGTCTTCGGCGTCAGCCTCGTGGTCACCGTGGCCCTCGTCGGCCTGTTCACCCTCGGCGTGGCGGGCCTGTCACGCCGCGAACGCGCCGCGGCCGAGGGCGGTTCGGCCACCCTCGCCGTCACGGCGGCGTACGTGTGCTTCGCGGCCTGCGCGGCCGCGGTGCTCTACGGCATCCAACTGATCATGGCCAAGGGCTGACACCGGCCCCTGACAGCGGCCCCGGGCCTCTGCTCGCAGCACCGTGTGGGGTGCGGAACGGTATGTGCCGTCCCGCACCCCACACAGCTGTACCCCCATGTCAAACCCCCGGGTGTGGATCTGCCCACACTCCTCCGCCCCAGGTCAACAGCAGGTTGACGGCCCTTCGGGCCCCGTGGTGGACTTCCGGGGCCATGTACGGCGGCAACGAGAGGAAGCCGGTGCGAGTCCGGCGCGGTCCCGCCACTGTCACCGGGGTGTTCGTCCCCGGGAGCCAGGAACTCTCGCCGCCGGTCTCGTCGAACCAGGGCGTGGACACCCTGAGTGAGGACATACCGCCATGCTCGGCCGCCGTCCGAGGTCCCCGCACCGGTCTCCCGGGACCTCCGGAACCCCCGCATCCGTCCGGCCCACCGGATCGGCCCGACCCACCGCATCCGTCCGGCCCACCAGACCCCTCCGGCCCGGTGGGTCCGCCGGGCCCGTCGGTCCGCTGACCCGCCGCCCGGTCGGCTGAGCCGGTGGGTGCCGATCGCGACTTCGCGTACGGCGCCGCCGCCGGCCTCCTCGGTGACCTCCTCCTCGGCGATCCGCGCCGCGGGCATCCGGTCGCCGCGTTCGGCCGTGCCGCCGCCGCCGTGGAACGGACACTGTGGCGCGACAACCGCGCATGGGGCGCGCTGCACACCGCTGTATGCGCCGGTGGCGCCGTCGCGCTCGGTGCCGTCGCCGCGCGTGCCGTACGCCCCTTCCCCGCCGCCCCGGCCGTACTGACGGCCGCCGCCACCTGGGCGGTGGTCGGCGGGACGTCGCTCGCGCGCGAGGCCAGGGCCGTCGGGCGGGCGCTGGACGCCGGTGACGTCGAGGCCGCGCGGGAGCGCCTGCCGCATCTGTGCGGACGCGACCCGCAGGCGCTCGACGCCGACGGGATCGCCCGCGCGGTGGTGGAGTCGGTCGCCGAGAACACCTCCGACGCCGTCGTCGGCGCCCTGGTGTGGGGTGCCGTCGCCGGGGTGCCGGGACTGCTGGGGTTCCGGGCCGTCAACACCCTCGACGCCATGGTGGGCCACAGGTCGGCCCGCCACCGGCGCTTCGGCTGGGCCGCCGCGCGCCTGGACGACGTCGCCGGCTGGCCCGGGGCCCGCCTGACCGCCGTCCTCGCGGCGCTCGCCGGGGACGATCCGCGGGGTGCCGTGGCCGCCTGGCGCGCCGACGCGGGGTGGCACCCCAGCCCCAACGCCGGTCCCGTGGAGGCCTCGTTCGCCGGCGCCCTGGGGATCCGGCTCGGCGGCACGCTGTCGTACGGGGGCCGCGTCGAGCACCGGCCCGTCCTCAACGGCGCGGCGGGGCGCGCCGTCGTCGTCACCGACATCGAGCGCGCCGTACGGCTGTCGCGGCGCGTCGGCACGCTCGCCCTCGGCGTCGCGGTCGCCGGACGGTTCGTCACCCGAGGCATGAGGGGGAAGAGGTCATGAGCGGAGGTCTTCTGGTCGCCGGCACCACCTCCGACGCGGGCAAGAGCGTCGTGACGGCCGGTATCTGCCGGTGGCTGGTGCGGCAGGGGGTCAGGGTCGCGCCGTTCAAGGCCCAGAACATGTCCCTGAACTCGTTCGTCACCCGTGAGGGCGCCGAGATCGGCCGGGCGCAGGCCATGCAGGCGCAGGCCTGCCGGATCGAGCCGGCCGCGCTGATGAACCCGGTGCTGCTCAAGCCGGGCGGCGAGCAGAGCAGCCAGGTCGTGCTGCTGGGCAAACCGGTGGGTGAGCTGAGCGCGCGCGGCTACCACGGCGGGCGGCAGCAGAAGCTGCTCGGCACGGTGCTGGACTGTCTGGCCGAACTGCGGGGCACGTATGACGCGGTGATCTGTGAGGGGGCGGGTTCTCCCGCCGAGATCAATCTGCGGCGGACGGACATCGTGAACATGGGCATCGCCCGGGGCGCGCGGCTGCCGGTGCTCGTCGTCGGCGACATCGACCGGGGCGGCGTCTTCGCCTCCTTCTTCGGGACGGTGGCGCTCCTGTCCCCGCAGGACCAGGAACTCGTGGCCGGGTTCCTCGTGAACAAGTTCCGCGGCGACGTGTCGCTGCTGGAGCCGGGCCTGGACATGCTGCACGGGCTCACCGGCCGGCGGACGTACGGCGTGCTGCCGTTCCGGCACGGGCTCGGCATCGACGAGGAGGACGGAATGGGGGTCCCCCCTGCTCGAACGCAGTCGAGAGCTTGGGGGAGGGTGTCCCTGCGGGGCACCGTGCGCGAGTCGGCCGTCGCCCCGCCGGCCGGCGAGGAGGTGCTGCGGGTCGCCGTCTGCGCGGTGCCCCTGATGTCCAACTTCACGGACGTGGACGCGCTGGCCGCCGAACCGGGCGTCGTGGTGCGGTTCGTGGACCGGCCGGAGGAACTCGCCGACGCCGACCTCGTGGTGATCCCGGGCACCCGCGGGACCGTCCGCGCACTGGCGTGGCTGCGCGAGCGCGGACTGGCGCGCGCCGTCGCCGAGCGGGCCCGGGAGGGCCGTCCGGTGCTCGGGGTGTGCGGCGGCTTCCAGATCCTCGGCGAGTCGATCGACGACGACGTGGAGAGCCGGGCGGGGCGGGTCGCCGGGCTCGGTGTGCTGCCCGTGCGGGTGCGGTTCGCCCGCGAGAAGACCCTCACCCGCCCGGTGGGCCGCGCCCTCGGCGAGCGCGTCGAGGGGTACGAGATCCACCACGGCGTCGCCGAGGTCCTCGGCGGCGAGGCTTTCCTCACCGACGACGGGGGCCGCCCCCTGGACGGCTGCCGGGTCGGCGCGGTCTGGGGCACGCACTGGCACGGCTCGCTGGAGTCGGACGGCTTCCGGCGGGCCTTCCTGCGCGAGGTGGCGGCCGCCGCGGGCCGCCGTTTCGTGCCCGCCGACGGCACCTCGTTCGCCGCGCTGCGCGAGGAGCAGCTCGACCGGCTCGGCGACCTGATCGAACAGCACGCGGACACGGACGCGCTGTGGCGGCTCATCGAGTCCGGCGCGCCGCAAGGACTGCCCTTCATTCCCCCGGGAGCGCCCGCATGAGCACAGTGTTGTTGTTGTCGACCGCCGACACCGATCTGCTGGCGGCCCGGGCCTCCGGCGCCGCCTACCGGATCGGCAACCCCACCCGCGTGGACGTCACGGCCGAGCTGCCGGGACTGGTCGAGGGCGCGGACGTGGCGGTCGTACGGCTGCTGGGCGGCAAGCGGGCCTGGGAGGACGGGCTCGCCGCGCTGCGGGCCGCCGGGATCCCGACCGTGCTGCTGGGCGGCGAGACCGTCCCCGACGCCGAGCTGATGGCCGAGTCGTCGGTGCCGGCCGGGGTGGTCGCGGAGGCGCTGCGCTATCTCGTCGAGGGCGGCCCGGCCAACCTCACCGAGCTGGCCCGGTTCCTGTCCGACACGGTGCTGTTGACCGGCGAGGGCTTCGAACAGCCCCGGCCGATGCCCGAGTACGGCGTCCACGGCACCCCCGCCGCGGTGCCGGACCGTCCTACGGTCGGCGTGCTCTTCTACCGGGCGCACGAACTGAGCGGCAACACCGCCTTCGTGGACACGCTGTGCGAGGCGATCGAGGCACGCGGCGCCAACGCCCTCGCGGTGTACTGCGGTTCGCTGCGCGGCGCGGACCTGGGGCTGTACGAGCTGCTGGGGCGGGCCGACGCGCTGGTCGCCACCGTCCTCGCGGCGGGCGGCACCCACGCCTCCCCCGCCTCGGCGGGCGGCGACGAGGAGGCCTGGGACGTGGGCGCGCTCGCCGATCTCGACGTCCCGGTGCTGCAAGGCCTGTGCCTGACCTCCTCGCAGGCCGCGTGGGAGGCGTCGGACGCCGCGCTCTCCCCCATGGACGCGGCCATGCAGGTCGCCATCCCCGAGTTCGACGGGCGCCTGGTCACCGTGCCGTTCTCCTTCAAGGAACAGGGCCCGGACGGCGTCCCCGTCTACGTCGCCGACCCCGAGCGCGCCGCGCGCGTCGCCGGGATCGCCGTACGGCACGCGCGGCTGAGGCACACGGCGAACGCCGACAAGCGGCTCGCGCTGGTCTTCACCGCCTACCCGACCAAGCACTCACGTGTCGGCAACGCCGTCGGCCTCGACACCCCCGCCTCGGCGGTACGCGTCCTGGACGCGCTGCGCGACGCCGGCTACTCGCTCACCGAGTACCCCGGCGACGGCGACGAGCTGATCCACCGTCTCATCGCGGCCGGCGGGCACGACGTGGAGTGGCTGACCGAGGAGCAGCTGGCCGCCGCGCCCGCGCGGGTGCCGCTGGCCGACTACCGGGCGTGGTTCGACGAGCTGGACCCCGCGCTGCGCAACGCCATGCTGGAGGCGTGGGGCGAGCCGCCGGGCTCGCTGTACCTCGACGGCGACGACATCGTGCTCGCCTCGCTCCGGTTCGGGAACGTCGTGGTCATGATCCAGCCGCCGCGCGGTTTCGGCGAGAACCCGATCGCGATCTACCACGACCCGGACATGCCGCCCTCGCACCACTACATGGCGGCGTACCGCTGGCTGGAGAACTCCTTCCGGGCCGACGCGATCGTCCACATGGGCAAGCACGGCACCATGGAGTGGCTGCCCGGCAAGGGCCTCGGCCTGTCGCGGGGCTGTGCCCCGGACGCCGTGCTCGGCGAACTCCCGCTGGTCTACCCGTTCATCGTCAACGACCCCGGTGAGGGCACCCAGGCCAAGCGGCGCGGCCACGCCACCGTCGTCGACCATCTGGTGCCGCCGATGGCCCGCGCCGACACCTACGGCGACCTGGCGAAGCTGGAGCAGCTGCTCGACGAGTACGCGCTGGTCTCCGACCTGGACCCGGCGAAGACACCCGCCGTCCGCGCGCAGATCTGGACCCTGGTCAAGGCGGCCGAGCTGCACCACGACCTGCATGTCGACGAGCAGCCGGACGACACGGCGTTCGACGAGTTCGTGATGCACATCGACGGCTATCTGTGCGAGATCAAGGACGTGCAGATCAGGGACGGGCTGCACATCCTCGGGGGCGGTCCGGTCGGCGAGCCGCGCGTCAACCTCGTGCTCGCGGTGCTGCGCGCCTCCCAGGTGTGGGGCGGGCGGGCGAACGCGCTGCCGGGCCTGCGGGCGTCGATCGCGGCCCGTTTCGGGCTGGTCGAGGCGGAGTTGCTGGCGGAGCCGGGCGCGCCGGTGAAGGTGCCGGTGGAGCTGACGGAGCTGGTGGAGGGGCCCGCGCGGACGGCGTCCGACGCGATCGACCTGCTGGAGCGGCTGTGCCGGCGGATCGCGGAGGGCATGGAGGCGCGGGAGTGGCGGGTGACCGCGGCCCCCGGCCTGGTCCGTGAGGTCCTCGGCACGGAACTCCCGGACGCGGTGGCCGTGGTGGAGTTCGCGTGCACCGAGGTCGTACCGCGGCTGGCCCGGACGACGGACGAGATCGGGCACATCCTGCACGCGCTGGACGGGGGTTACGTCCCGGCGGGTCCGTCCGGCTCGCCGACACGGGGGCTCGTCAACGTCCTGCCGACCGGCCGCAACTTCTACTCCGTGGACCCCAAGGCCATTCCGTCCCGGCTGAGCTGGGAGGTCGGCCAGTCGCTGGCGGACTCGCTGGTGCAGCGGTACCTGGCCGACACCGGCGCCTACCCGACGTCGGTCGGCCTCACGGTGTGGGGCACCTCCGCGATGCGCACCCAGGGCGACGACATCGCCGAGATCCTCGCGCTGCTGGGCTGCCGCCCGGTGTGGGACGACGCCTCACGCCGGGTGACGGGCTTCGAGATCGTGCCGCCGAGCGAGCTGGGGCGGCCGCGCATCGACGTCACGGTGCGGATCTCCGGGTTCTTCCGGGACGCGTTCCCGCACGTCGTCGGCCTGATCGACGACGCGGTGCGGGCGGTGGCGGAGCTGGACGAGCCCGCCGACGCCAACTATGTGCGGGCGCACGTGGAGGAGGACACCGCCGGGCACGGTGACCGGCGCCGGGCCACGGCCCGCGTCTTCGGCTCCAAGCCGGGGGCGTACGGCGCCGGGCTGCTGCCGCTGATCGACGCGCGGAACTGGAGGAGCGACGCCGACCTCGCCGAGGTGTACGCGGTGTGGGGCGGTTACGCCTACGGGCGGGGGCTCGACGGGCGGGCGGCGCGCGGGGACATGGAGACGGCGTTCCGGCGGATCGCGGTGGCGGCGAAGAACGTCGACACGCGGGAGCACGACATCGCCGACGCGGACGACTACTTCCAGTACCACGGCGGCATGGTCGCCATGGTGCGGCATCTGACGGGGGCCAACCCCGAGGCGTACGTGGGTGATTCGGCGACCCCGGAGCAGGTGAGGACGCGGACGCTGGGCGAGGAGACGCACCGCGTGTTCCGGGCGCGGGTGGTCAACCCGCGCTGGATGGCGGCGATGCGGCGGCACGGCTACAAGGGTGCCTTCGAGATGGCGGCGACCGTGGACTACCTGTTCGGGTACGACGCCACGGCGGGCGTGGTCGACGACTGGATGTACGAGAAGCTGGCGGCCGAGTACGTGTTCTCGCCGGAGAACCGGGAGTTCATGCGGCAGTCCAACCCGTGGGCCCTGCGCGGGGTCACGGAACGCCTGCTGGAGGCCGCCGACCGGGGGCTGTGGGCGGAGCCGGACCAGGAGACCCTGAACCGGCTCCGGGCGACCTACCTCGAACTTGAGGGAGATCTGGAGGGAGACGAGTGATCCCCTCGGATAACCCCGCATACGCGGGGAGCACTTGTCCTCTTCGAGCCCAGGAGCGTCGAAGGGCGGACCATCCCCGCGCCGGTGGGGACCAGACTTCGACCATGCCAGTTCTTCGGCTTGGCCACGAGATGTTCTGTCGCAAGTCCCCCGAAGGAGTGATCACCGCGTGAGTTCGCCGTATCCCTTCACTGCCCTTGTCGGGCAGGACGACCTCCGATTGGCACTCCTGCTCAACGCGGTGAGTCCTGCTGTAGGCGGAGTACTGGTACGGGGGGAGAAAGGAACCGCGAAGAGCACCGCCGTGCGCGCGCTGTCGGCGCTGCTTCCCTCTGTCGACGTGGTCGCTGGCTGCCGGTTCTCTTGTGATCCCGGCTCCCCCGACCCGGCGTGTCCGGACGGGCCGCACGAGCCGCCGAGCGCGTCCGAGTCGCGGGCAGCACGGATGGTCGAACTGCCTGTCGGGGCCTCCGAGGACCGGCTGGTCGGGGCGCTGGACTTCGAGCGTGCTCTCAGCCAGGGCGTCAAGGCATACGAACCGGGTCTCCTGGCAGCCGCGAACAGGGGCATCCTGTACGTCGACGAAGTCAACTTGCTCCATGACCATCTGATCGACGTTCTGCTGGACGCCGCCGCGATGGGCGCCTCCTACGTCGAACGGGAGGGTGTCTCCGTACGGCACGCCGCCCGGTTCCTGCTCGTCGGGACCATGAACCCGGAAGAGGGCGAGCTGCGGCCGCAGTTGCTCGACCGCTTCGGGCTCACCGTGGAGGTCGCCGCGTCCCGGGAGCCGGAGCAGCGGGTGGAGGTCGTCCGGCGCCGGCTCGCCTACGACGACGACCCGGCCGGGTTCGCCGCGCGCTGGGCCGACGAGGAGACCGCCGTACGGCACCGGATCGTCGCGGCGAGGGAGTTGCTGCCGTCGGTACGGCTCGGGGACGGTGTGCTGCGGCAGATCGCCGCGACCTGCGCGGCTTTCGAGGTGGACGGCATGCGGGCCGACATCGTGATGGCGCGCGCCGCGACCGCGCTGGCCGCCTGGGCCGGGCGTACCGACGTGCTCGCCGAGGACGTACGGCAGGCCGCGCTGCTGGCGCTGCCGCATCGCAGACGGCGTTCGCCCTTCGACGCGCCCGGGCTCGACGAGGACAAGCTCGACGAGACGCTGGAGCAGTTCGGGGAGCCGGAGGACGACGATCCGGGTCCTGACGGGCCCGGCGGAGGCGGTGGAGGGCAGCCGTCGCCCGATGCCGGGCCGCCGCAGGACGGTGAGGCGGGTGCCGGGCCGGAGCCCGCCGAGGACGGTGCGGCCCGGGTGCCGGGGGCGGGTGCCGGTGAGCAGGCCCCGGCACGGGCCGCCGAGCCCTTCCGGACCAAGGTGCTGAGCGTGCCGGGGATCGGCGCGGGGGCCGCCGGGCGGCGGTCCCGGGCCCGGACCGAGCACGGGCGGACCACCGGGGCACGGCGGCCGCGAGGTGCCCTGACCAGGCTGCACCTGGCGGCGACCGTGCAGGCGGCCGCACCGCACCAGCGGGCCCGGGGCCGTACCGGGCCGGGGCTGGTGGTGCGGCGGGACGATCTCCGGCAGGCGACCCGTGAGGGGCGCGAGGGCAATCTCGTGCTCTTCGTCGTGGACGCCTCCGGCTCGATGGCCGCGCGGCAGCGGATGAGCGCCGTGAAGGGCGCCGTGCTGTCGCTGCTGCTGGACGCCTACCAGCGGCGCGACAAGGTGGGCCTGGTGACCTTCCGGGGGCGGGACGCGCAGGTGGCGCTGCCGCCCACGTCGTCCGTGGACGCGGCGGCGGCCCGGCTCCAGGCGCTGCCCACGGGCGGGCGGACGCCGCTGGCGGCCGGGCTGGTGAAGGCGCACGACGTGCTGCGGGTCGAGCGGCTGCGGGATCCGGCGCGGCGCGCGCTGGTCGTGGTCGTGACCGACGGGCGGGCCACCGGCGGACCGGACCCGGTGGCGCTGGCGGGGCGTGCGGCGCGGCTGTTCGCGGCCGGAGGGGTCGCGTCCGTGGTCGTGGACTGCGAGTCCGGGCCCGTGCGGCTGGGGCTGGCCGGGCGGCTCGCGGATGAGATGGGCGGTGCCGCCGTGACTCTGGACGAGCTGCGGGCCGACAGCATCGCCGGTCTGGTGAAAGACGTGCAGGGGACTTCGAGGAGGGCCGCGTAATGCCGCAGGGACAGCCGAGTGTCGTGCCGGAGGACGGCCTGACGACCCGGCAGCGCCGTAACCGGCCGCTCGTGGTCGTGCACACCGGGGTCGGGAAGGGCAAGTCGACCGCCGCCTTCGGGCTGGCGCTGCGCGCCTGGAACCAGGGGTGGCCGATCGGGGTGTTCCAGTTCGTCAAGTCGGCCAAGTGGAAGGTCGGCGAGGAGAACGCGCTGCGGGTGCTCGGGGCGTCCGGCGAGGGCGGCAGCGTCGCCTGGCACAAGATGGGCGAGGGCTGGTCGTGGGTCCAGCGGGGGCTCCAGGGCGACAACTCCACCAACGAGGAGAAGGCCCGGGAGGGCTGGGAGCAGGTCAAGCGGGATCTGGCCGCGGAGACCTACCGGCTGTACGTGCTGGACGAGTTCGCCTATCCGATGCACTGGGGGTGGGTGGACACGGAGGAGGTCGTGGAGGTGCTGCGGCGGCGGCCGGGCACCCAGCATGTGGTGATCACCGGGCGGAACGCGCCCGGGCGCCTGGTGGAGTTCGCCGATCTCGTCACCGACATGTCGAAGGTCAAGCACCCCATGGACACGGGGCAGAAGGGGCAGAGGGGCATCGAGTGGTGAGTTCCTCCCCCGCCGCCGTGCCCCGGCTGGTGATCGCCGCGCCGTCCTCCGGGAGCGGCAAGACGACCGTGGCGACCGGTCTGATGGCCGCGTTCGCCGCGCGCGGGCTCGCCGTGTCCGCGCACAAGGTCGGGCCCGACTACATCGACCCGGGGTACCACTCGCTCGCCACCGGGCGGGCGGGGCGGAACCTGGACGCCTACCTGTGCGGGCCCGAGCTGGTCGCTCCGCTGTTCCTGCACGGGGCGGCCGGGTGCGACGTCGCCGTCGTCGAGGGTGTGATGGGGCTGTACGACGGTGCGGTGGGTGAGGGGGAGCTCGCCTCCACGGCTCATGTCGCCAAGCTGCTGCGGGCGCCGGTCGTGCTCGTCGTGGACGCCTCGGCGCAGGCCCGGTCCGTCGCCGCGCTGGTGCACGGGTTCGTGTCCTGGGATCCGCAGGTGCGGGTCGCGGGGGTGATCCTCAACAAGGTGGGGTCCGCGCGGCACGAGGAGGTGCTGCGGGAGGCGGTGGACTCCGCCGGGGTGCCGGTGTTCGGGGTGCTGCGGCGGCACTCCGTGGTGGACACGCCGTCGCGGCATCTGGGGCTGGTGCCGGTCGCCGAGCGGCGGGCTTCGGCGGTCTCGGCGGTGGCGGCGATGGGTGCGTTGGTGGCGGAGGGGTGCGATGTGGAGGGGCTGCTGGCCCTTGCGCGGAGTGCGGGGGCGGTGGGGGGTGCGGCTTGGGACGCGGGTGCGGCTCTGGTTTCCTCGCCCCCGCCGCCCCTTCCCGTTCCCGACCTCGGGGGCCTTGCCCCCGAACCCCCGCGTCCTCAAACTCCCCCAGAGGGGGTGCCCCCAGACGGGCTGAAAGCGCCGGTGGTGGCTGTTGCCGGGGGGGCCGCGTTCACGTTTTCCTATGCCGAGCATGCCGAACTGCTCGCTGCCGCCGGGGCCGAGGTCGTCGTGTTCGATCCGCTTCGGGACGAGCGGCTGCCGGAGGGGACCCGGGGGGTGGTCGTCGGGGGCGGGTTTCCCGAGGTGTACGCCGCCGAGCTGTCCGGCAACGAGCGGCTGCGGAAGGCCGTGGCCGGGTTCGCGCTGGGCGGAGGTCCCGTGGCCGCCGAGTGTGCGGGGCTGCTGTACCTGTGCCGGGAGCTCGACGGGCTGCCGATGTGCGGGGTGCTCGACGCCGGTGCGCGGATGGGCGAGCGGCTCACCCTCGGGTACCGGGACGCCGTCGCCGTCAGCGACAGTTCCCTCGCTCCCGCCGGGACCCGGATGCGGGGGCACGAGTTCCACCGGACCGTCGTCGAGCCCGGGGCCGGCGCGGCGGCGGCCTGGGGGATGCGTGCCCCCCGGCGCCGGGTCGAGGGCTTCGTACAGCGTGCGGTGCACGCGAGTTATCTGCACACCCACTGGGCTTCCGAGCCCGGGGTGGCCCGTCGGTTCGTGGAGAGGTGCCGGACGTCATGAGCAGCAGGCTGATCGGGGTCGGGGTCGGGCCCGGGGATCCGGAGCTGGTGACCGTGAAGGGCGTCAACGCGCTGCGCGCCGCCGATGTGATCGTCGTACCCGTCATGGACACCGGGGAGCGCGGGCGGGCCGAGGCCACCGTGCTGCACTACGTGCCCGCGGACAGGATCGTACGGGTCGTCTTCGCGCTGAACGAGCGGACCGACCGGGCCCGGCGGGAGGCCGCCTGGGACGCGGCCGGAGGGCGGGTCGCCGCGTTGCTGGAGCGGCACGGGACCGTCGCCTTCGCCACCATCGGGGATCCGAACGTCTACTCGACCTTCACGTATCTCGCCCACACCGTCGCCGGGCTGGTGCCCGGCACCGTCGTGGAGACGGTGCCCGGGATCACCGCCATGCAGGATCTCGCGGCGCGCTCCGGGGCCGTCCTGACGGAAGGGACCGAGCCGCTGGTGCTGGTGCCCGTGACCGCCGGCGCCGGAGTGCTCGAGGAGGCCCTCAAGGGGCCCGGCACCGTCGTCGCGTACAAGTTCGGGCGGCACGCGCGGGAGGTCGCGCGGGCGCTGCGGGACAGCGGACGGACGGCCGACGCCGTGTGGGGCTCGGCACTGGGGCTGCCCGAGGAGGCCATCCGGCCGGCCGCCGAACTCGACGGCGCGGCGCTGCCGTACCTGTCCACCCTCATCGCGCCCGCCCCGCGCGGGGGCGCCCGGGGCGGCAAGCTGTGACGCCGCGCCCGGACGGCGGTTCAGGCCGCCAGGCCCACCACCAGCCAGATGAACGCCGCTCCCGCGACCGTGCACAGCAGGGTCGAGTGGGCGGGGTGCTCGTGGTGCGCCTCGGGGAGGATCTCGGCCGCGGCGAGGTAGAGCAGGACGCCGCCGAACATGCCGAGATAGCCGCCGAGCAGCGGCTCCGGGATGCTCAGGAACGCCGTGGACGCCGCCCCCACCATCGGGGCCACCGCGTCCGCCAGCAGCATGGCCTGGGCCCTGCGGCGGGCGTTCCCGTACAGACTGGTGATCGTGTACGTGTTGAAGCCGTCCGCGAAGTCGTGGGCGACGACGGCCAGCGCGACCGCGAGGGCCATGCTGCCGCCGACCTGGAACGCCGCGCCGATCGCTACGCCGTCCATGGCGCTGTGCCCGACCATCGCCGTGGCGGCCGTCAGGCCGACCTCGGGTGCCCGGTGGTCGTGCTCGTCGGCACCGTGCGAGGCGCGGCGCACGGCGAGCAGCCGCTCCACCAGGTGGGCCAGCAGGAAGCCGACCACGAACAGCAGCAGGGCCGCGGGAACGCCGTAGATGTCCTTGCCGGCCGCGCGCAGCGCCTCCGGCAGCAGATCGAGGCCGACCACGCCCAGCATCAGCCCGCCGGCCAGGCCCAGCACGAGGTGGCGGCGGTCGGTCACGCGTTGCGCGGTCCATCCGCCCGCCAGGGTCATGAGAAACGCGCCCAGCGCGACGAAGACGGCCATGTGCCCTTGCTTATCCGATCGACCCGCCTTCGCGCACATCCGGCGGCCTCCCGCCCGGGACGCCGTCGCGGTGCGCGTTCCGGCGGCGACCCGCAGTGATCACCGGCGGTTCCGCGGCGGGCGCGGTGACGAGAGGTGACAGGCGGTGACCCTGAGTGACCAGCAGTGAGACGCGCGGAAGCGCGGAGGAAAGAGGGACGATTCCGATGACCGAAGCCACCCCCGGCAAGGTGACCTTCGTCGGTGCCGGGCCCGGTGCCGCCGATCTGCTGACGTTCCGGGCCGCGCGCGCCATCGCGGAGGCCGACGTGGTGATCTGGGCGGCGAGCCTGGTGCAGGCGGAGGTTCTGCGGCACGCGCGTGCGGACGCGGAGGTGCTGGACTCGGCGGTCATGTCGCTGGAGGACGTCGTCGCCGTCTACCGGCGGGCCCGCGCACAGGGCCTGCGGGTGGCCAGGATCCACTCCGGTGACCCGGCCCTGTGGGGCGGTACGCAGGAGCAGCTCGACCGGTGTGCGGAGCTGGGTCTGGACACCGAGATCGTGCCGGGCGTGTCGGCCTTCTCCGCCGTCGCCGCGCTGGCCGGGCGCGAGCTGACGATCCCCGAGGTCGCGCAGTCCGTGATCCTCACCCGGCTCGGCGGCGGCAAGACGCCGATGCCGCCCGGGGAGGAGGTCCGCGAGTTCGCGCGGCACGGCACGACCATGGCCGTCTTCCTGTCGGCGGCCCGCAGCGGGCAGCTGGTGCACGAGCTGCTGGAGGGCGGCTATCCGGCGGACACGCCGGTCGTGGTGGCGTACCAGGCGACCTGGCCCGAGGAGCTGGTCGTGCGGTGCACGGTCGGCACGCTGGAGGAGACGGTCAAGGAGCACAGGCTGTGGAAGCACACGCTGTTCCTGGTCGGCCCGGCCCTCGACGCGCACGGCACCCGCTCGCACCTCTACCACCCCGGTCATTTCCACGGTCACCGCAGGGCCGACCCGCAGGCCCGCAAGGTCCTGCGCAGCCGGGGTGCGAGCACATGATCACCGTGGTGGGCGCGGGGACCGGGGCGGCGCCGGTCGCCGACGACGTCCTCGCGGGAGCCGCCCTCGTGGTCGGCGGGCGGCGGCATCTGGACGCCGTACGGCTGCCCGAGGGCGCCGAGCGGGTGGTCCTCGGGCCGCTGGCGCCCGCCCTCGACATCGTCGCGCGGTATGCCGCGAAGGGGGCGCGGGTGGTGGTGCTGGCCTCCGGGGATCCCGGGTTCTTCGGCATCGTGCGGGTGCTGGGCGAGCGGTTCGGCCCGGCCGCGCTCGATGTGCGGCCGGGGGTCCCGTCGGTGGCGGCGGCCTTCGCGCGGCTCGGTCTGACCTGGGACGACGCGGTGGTCGTCAGTGCGCACGGGCGGGCTCTGCGGACCGCCGTCAACGTGTGCCGGGCGCATCCCAAGGTGGCCGTGCTGACCGGGCCGGGTGCCGGGCCCGCCGAGCTGGGCGCGGCTCTCACGGCCGCCGGCGCCGGGGAGGCTCCCGGGGCGGGCGGTCCGGGGCGGGTGCTCGTCGTGGCGAGTGCGCTCGGGGATCCCGGGCGCGAGCGCGTGGAGCGGGTGACGCCCGCGCAGGCCGCCGCCCGGGACTGGGGCACGGCGGTGAGCGTCGTCCTGTGCCTCGACGGGTCCGGGGCGGCGGACGGCGGCGCCCGTACGGTCGCCGGGCCGCCGCCGGGGCCGGCCGGCGGCTGGGCGCTGGACGAGTCGGCGTTCGTGCACCGCGACTCGATGATCACCAAGTTCGAGGTGCGGGCCCTCACCCTGGCCCGGCTGGGGCCGCGGCTCGGCGAGCTGGTCTGGGACATCGGCGCGGGGTCGGGTTCGGTGGCCGTGGAGTGCGCGCGGCTCGGTGCCGCCGTCACCGCCGTCGAGAAGACGGCGGACGGCGCGGAGCGGATCCGGGCCAACGCGGCGGCCCACGGCGTCGGCGCCGGTGTGCGGGTCGTGCGCGGGACGGCGCCGGACGTGCTCGCCGGGCTGGACGACGGCCACGACCCGGACGCCGTGTTCGTCGGCGGCGGCGGACGGGAGCTGCCCGCCGTGGTGACCGCGTGCGCACGGCGGGCCCGGCGGACCGTCGTCGTCGCGATGGCCGCGCTCGACCGGGTGCCGGCCGCCCGGGCGGCGCTCACCGCGGCCGGGTTCTCCTGCGACGGCGTGCTGCTCCAGTCGTCGCGGCTCGCGCCGCTGCCGGGTGACGTGACCCGGCTCGCCGCCGCCAATCCGGTCTTCCTGCTGTGGGGCGACAGGCTCCCGGCATCCCTCATCGAACCGACCGAAGGAGTTGCCCAGTGATCGGCCTGATCTCCGCCACCGCGGCGGGAGCCGTGGCGCGGGACCGGCTGGCGGCCGCCTGGCCGGACCGCACCCGGGTGTACGAGGGTCCCGTCGGGGACGCGGTACGGCGGGCGTTCGCGGAGTGCGAGCAGCTCGTGTGCTTCCTGGCCACGGGCGCGGTGGTACGGCTGCTCGCGCCGCTGCTCGCCGGCAAAGCGGCCGATCCGGGCGTGGTGTGCGTCGACGAGGGCGGCCGGTTCGCGGTGTCGCTGGTCGGCGGGCACGCGGGCGGCGCCAACGAACTCGCCCGCGAGGTGGCCGCGTCGCTCGGCGCCGAGCCGGTGGTGACGACCGCGACCGACGCCGTCGGGCTCGCCGGGCTCGACACCCTCGGACTGCCGGTGGAGGGGGACGTGGCGGCGGTGTCGCGGGCGCTGCTGGACGGTGAACGGGTCGTCCTGGAGGCGGAGTCGGCGTGGCCGCTGCCCCCGCTGCCGACCGCCGGCGGGCGCGCGGACGGGGGCGCGGAGGCGTATGTCGTCCGGGTCACCGACCGCGCCGTCGAACCCCGGCCCGGGGAGGTCGTGCTGCGTCCGCCGACGCTGGTCGTCGGGGTCGGCGCGTCCAGGGGGGCGCCCGTGGAGGAGGTGCTGGAGCTGGTCTCGGCGGCGCTGCGGGACGCCGGTCTCTCGGTGCGGTCGGTCGCCGCACTGGCCACCGTG
Organism: Streptomyces sp. NPDC047000; assembly: GCF_040644295.1. Lineage (NCBI taxonomy): Bacteria > Bacillati > Actinomycetota > Actinomycetes > Kitasatosporales > Streptomycetaceae > Streptomyces > Streptomyces sp. NPDC047000. The sequence continues at coordinate 334,167 of NZ_JBEYWE010000004.1, read as the reverse complement.
GACGCCAAGTCGGACGAGCCCGGCATCACCGGGGCGGCGGAGCGGCTCGGGGTGCCGCTGGTGACGTACTCCGCCGGGCGGCTCGCGGAGATCGACGTCCCGAACCCGTCCGGCGCGCCGCTCGCCGCCGTGGGCACGCCGTCGGTCGCCGAGGCCGCCGCGCTCGCGGGCGGCGGCGAACTCCTCGTGCCCAAGCGGAAGTCGGCCGGCTCCCCCGCGACGGCGACGTGTGCCGTCGTACGGCGTCCGGGGCGCGGACGGCTCGCGGTGGTCGGGCTCGGGCCCGGCGCCCGGGACCTGCTCACCCCGCGCGCGGCGGCCGAACTGCGGCGCGCCTCGGTGCTGGTGGGGCTCGACCAGTACGTGGACCAGATCCGCGACCTGCTGCGGCCCGGCACCCGGGTGCTGGAGTCCGGGCTGGGCGCGGAGGAGGAACGGGCCCGGACGGCCGTGGCGGAGGCCCGCAGGGGGCACGCCGTCGCACTGATCGGCAGCGGCGACGCGGGGGTGTACGCCATGGCCTCCCCGGCGCTCGCGGAGGCGTCGGACGACATCGACGTGGTCGGGGTGCCCGGCGTGACGGCCGCGCTGGCCGCCGGGGCGGTCCTGGGCGCGCCGCTGGGACACGACCATGTGTCCATCAGCCTGTCCGATCTGCACACGCCGTGGGAGGTCATCGAGCGGCGGGTGCGGGCGGCGGCCGAGGCCGATCTCGTCGTGACGTTCTACAACCCGCGCAGCCGGGGCCGGGACTGGCAGCTGCCGAAGTCCCTCGCGATCCTCGCGGAACACCGGGAGCCGGCGACGCCCGTCGGTGTCGTGCGCAACGCCTCCCGGCCGGACGAGTCCAGCCGGGTGACCACGCTGGCCGGGCTCGATCCGGCGACCGTGGACATGATGACGGTCGTGACCGTGGGCAACACGGCGACCCGGGAGATCGCGGGCCGGATGGTGACGCCGCGCGGCTACCGCTGGCAGGAGGAGGCGAAGTGAGCGGTTCCGCGGGCCCGGTGGAGCGCGTCGTCCACCCGATCGAGCAGGAGTCCTTCCGGCGGCTGCGGGCCCGGCTGGACACCTCGCACCTCCCGCCGCTGACCCGGGCGGTCACGGAGCGGGTCGTCCACTCCGCCGCCGACCTCGGCTACGCGGCCGATCTCGTCATGGCCGAGGCCGAGCTGGCCGCCGCCCACCGCGCGCTGCACGCGGGGGCGCCGGTGGTCGTGGACGTCGAGATGGTCGCGGCGGGCATCACGCGCCGCGCCACCGTGTGCCGTCTGAAGGACGCCAGGTCCGGTCCGGGGCTTACCCGTTCGGCCCATGCGATGCGGCTGGCGTACGACGAGGTGGGACCCGGCGCGCTGTGGGTGATCGGCTGCGCGCCGACCGCCCTGGAGGAGCTGCTGACCCTGGACGCCTCCCCCGCGCTGGTCATCGGGCTGCCCGTCGGGTTCGTCGGCGCGGCCGAGTCCAAGGCGGCGCTGCGGGACAGCGGACTGCCCGCCGTGAGCAACGTGTCCGAGAAGGGCGGCTCCGCGGTCGCCGCGGCCGCGCTCAACGCCCTGCTGTACCACCCCGTTTCCCTTTCAGCCGTACCTTCCGATCCCGCCGAGGAGCATCTGTGACCACCCCGCCGCCGCCCGCCCTTCTCGTCGCCGGCCACGGCACCCGGGACGACGCCGGAGCCGAGGCGTTCCGCCACTTCGTGCGCGAGCTGGGCCGCCACCGGCCCGGACTGCCCGTCGCGGGCGGCTTCATCGAGCTGTCCCCGCCCCCGCTCGGCGACGCCGTGACCGAACTGGTCGAGCGCGGGGTGCGCCGGTTCGCCGCCGTGCCGCTGATGCTGGTGTCCGCCGGGCACTCCAAGGGGGACATCCCGGCGGCCCTGGCCCGCGAGAAGGACCGGCACCCCGGGATCTCGTACACCTACGGCCGTCCGCTCGGGCCGCACCCGTCGCTGCTCGCGGTGCTGGAGCGGCGGGTCGACGAGGCGCTGGGGCGTGCGGGCGGTACGGCCGCGGAGCGCGGGGAGGTGACCGTGCTGCTGGTCGGGCGGGGGTCCACCGACCCCGACGCCAACGCCGAGGTGCACAAGGCGGCGCGGCTGCTGTGGGAGGGGCGCGGGTACGCGGGCGTGGAGACCGCGTTCGTGTCCCTCGCCGTGCCGGACGTACCGGCCGGGCTCGAGAGGTGCGCACGGCTCGGCGCGCGGCGGATCGTGGTCCTGCCGTACTTCCTGTTCACCGGCGTCCTGCCGGAGCGGGTACGGCGGCAGACCGAGGAGTGGGCCGCCGCGCACCCGGAGACCGAGGTGCGGTCGGCCGAGGTGATCGGGCCCGAGCCGGAGCTGGTCGGCCTCGTCCTGGAGCGGTACGAGGAGGCCGTGCGCGGTGATCTGCGGATGAACTGCGACTCGTGCGTCTACCGGATCGCGCTGCCGGGGTTCGAGGACAAGGTGGGGGCGCCGCAGCAGCCGCACTTCCATCCCGACGTGGACGGGCACGGGGACGGACACGGGCACGGGGACGGGCATCATCACCACGGGGGGCACGCTCCTTCCCATGCGCACTGAGGACACCTGGGGCGCGGGCCCGCACGATCTGCGGCATCACGGGGACGCCGAGGTCCGGGACGACGGGGCCGCGCTCGCCGACCTCGCCGTCAACGTGCGCTCCGGGACGCCGCCCGCGTGGCTGCGTGAGGTGATCGCCGCGTCGCTGGACGGGCTCGCCGCCTATCCCGACGGACGGTCCGCGCGGGCCGCGGTGGCCGCTCGGCACGCGGTGCCCGTGGAACGGGTGCTGCTCACCTCCGGTGCCGCCGAGGCGTTCGTGCTGCTGGCGCGGGCCCTGAAGGTGCGGCGCGCGGTCGTCGTGCACCCTCAGTTCACGGAGCCGGAGGCGGCGCTGCGGGACGCGGGGCACGCGGTCGAGCGGGTGCTGCTGCGGGAGGCGGACGGGTTCCGGCTCGATCCGGACGCGGTGCCGGACGACGCCGATCTGGTGGTGATCGGCAATCCCACCAATCCCACGTCCGTGCTGCATCCCGCCGCCTCGATCGTCCGGCTCGCCCGGCCGGGGCGGACGCTCGTCGTCGACGAGGCGTTCATGGACGCGGTGCCGGGTGAACGGGAGGCGCTGGCCGGGCGGACGGACGTACCGGGCCTCGTGGTCCTGCGGAGCCTGACCAAGACATGGGGGCTGGCGGGGCTGCGGGTCGGGTACGTGCTCGCCCCGCCGGAGACCGTCCGTGAACTGGCGCTCGCCCAGCCCCTGTGGCCGGTGTCCACGCCGGCGCTGGTCGCCGCGGAGGCGTGTGTCTCGGCGGCGGCGCTCGCGGAGGCCGCCGGTGCGGCGGGGCGGCTGGCCGCGGACCGGGAGCACCTGGTCGCCGGGCTGGACGGGTTCGCCGGTGCCGGGGTGCGGGTGGTGGGGCCCGCGGCCGCGCCGTTCGTGCTGGTGCGGATGCCCTCGGCCGAGGCCGTGCGGGGGCGCCTGCGGAGGCTGGGGTACGCCGTGCGGCGGGGGGACACGTTCCCCGGGCTCGGGGAGGGGTGGGTGCGGGTCGCGGTGCGGGACCGGGGGACGGTGGACGGGTTCCTGACCGCGCTGGAGCGGGCGCTGGGGGTGGGCGGGGGGTGATCCGGGGCTCTCTGCCCCGGGCCCCGGCAGGCGCACCGTCACAGGCGTGTGGGCGGGGCCGTCACAACACGACCGCTCCGCGGAGGATCACCCTCTTCGGGGCCGCCAGTGTCCGTACGTCCTTCCTCGGGTCCTCCCCGTAGACCACCAGGTCCGCCGGGGCGCCCTCCGTGAGGTTCTCCCTGCCGAGCCAGCGCCGCGCCGCCCAGGTCGTCGCCGACAGGGCCGCCACCGGGGGCAGCCCCGCCCCGACCAGTTCCGCCACCTCGGCCGCCACCAGGCCGTGGGCGAGGTGGCCTCCGGCGTCGGTGCCGACGTAGACCGGGAGCCCGGCGTCGTAGGCGTCGCGGACGGTGTCGTAGCGGCGTGCGTACAGCCGGCGCATCCGGGCCGACCAGCGGGGGAACTTGGCCTCGCCGCCCGCGGCCAGCTGCGGGAAGGTCGCGATGTTGACGAGGGTCGGGACGATGGCGACGCCGTGCTCGGCGAAGAGGGGGATCAGGTCCGGGGTGAGGCCCGTGGCGTGCTCGACGCAGTCGATGCCGGCCTCCACCAGGTCCCGCAGCGACTCCTCGGCGAAGCAGTGGGCGGTGACGCGGGCGCCGAGCCGGTGGGCCTCGGCGATGGCGTCCCGGACCGCGTCGCGCGGCCAGCACGCGGTGAGGTCGCCCGCCTCGCGGTCGATCCAGTCGCCGACCAGCTTGACCCAGCCGTCGCCGCGGCGGGCCTCCCGGGCGACGTAGGCGGTGAGGTCGCCCGGTTCGATCTCCCAGGCGTAGCCGCGCAGGTAGCGGCGGGTGCGGGCGATGTGGCGGCCCGCTCTGACGATCTTCGGGAGGTCGTCACGGCCGTCCACCCAGCGGGTGTCGGAGGGTGAGCCCGCGTCGCGGACGAGCAGGGTGCCGGCGTCCCGGTCCGTCAGCGCCTGCTTCTCCGCGACGTCCTCGGGGACGGGGCCGTCGGGGCCGAGGCCCACGTGGCAGTGCGCGTCGACGAGACCGGGCAGGGCCCAGCCCTCGACGGTGCGGACGTCCCGGGCGGCGGCGGGACGGTCGTAGGTGATCCGGCCGCCGACCACCCACAGCCCGTCCCGGACGTCCGGATCATCGGGCCCGGTCAGCACCGGCCCCTTCACGTGCAGCACCGCTCCGTCGCTCTGGCTCATGCACCGCACGATAGGGCCTGTCCGGCGGATCAGGTCTGTGACGTGCTCCACCGGGCCGTGGCGCCCGGTGGGTGCGGTCGGCGGGTGGGTCAGCCGGCGAGGACGTCCAGCAGCCGGTCCACGTCCGCGGGGGTGTTGTAGAGGTGGAAGGCCGCGCGGAGGTTGCCCGCCCGGTCGGACACCTCCACGCCGGCCCGGCTCAGCCCGGCCTGCCGGTGGCCCAGCCCGGGTACGGAGACGATGGCCGAGCCGGGCGCGGGCAGCGCCTCGTGGCCGAGGGAGGCCAGGCCGGTGCGGAAACGGTCCGCGAGGGCGAGGTCGTGGGCGCGTACGGCGTCGGTGCCGATCTCCTCGAGGAGTTCGAGGGAGCGGCGGCCCCCGGCGTAGCTGAACAGGGCCGGGCTCTCGTCGAACCGCCGTGCGGAGTGGGCGAGTTCCTCGACGCGGCCGTAGGTGGAGTCCCAGGGGCGTTCACCCGCGACCCACCCGGCGAACAGCGGGGTGAGGCCGCCGAGGTCCTCGGGGACGACCAGGAAGGCCACGCCGCGCGGGCAGAACAGCCACTTGAAGCCGACCGTGGCGACGTAGTCGTGGCCGTCCGCCCCGAAGTCGAGCCAGCCCGCCGCCTGCGACACGTCGAGGTAGGTGCGCGCCCCGTGCTCCAGCGCGGCCGTGCGGATCGCGGCGAGGTCGGCGATCCGGCCGTCGGCGGACTGGGCGGCGCTGACCGCGACGAGCGCGGTGCCGGGCCGTACCGACTCGGCGAGCCGTTCCAGCGGTACGGCGCGCACCTTGAGGTCGCCGCGGACGTGGAAGGGGTTCACGACGGAGCTGAAGTCGCCCTCGGCGGTGAGGACCTCGGCGCCCGCGGGCAGCGACGCGGCGATCAGCCCGCTGTAGACGGCGACCGAGGCGCCGGCCGCCACCCGGCTCACCGGGACCCGGACCAGGCGGGCGAAGGCTGCGCGGGCCGCCTCGACGTCCGCGAACATGTCGGTCGGCCGCCCGGCCGCCGACGCGGTGACGGCGGTGTGCAGCGCCGCGACGGTGCGGGCGGGCAGCAGTCCGGTGCTCGCGGTGTTCAGATAGGTGTTCTTCGGGGTGAACTCGGCTCGCACGAGGCTCTCGAAGGTGTCCATGCCCTCCACTCTGCGGCCGGGACACCTCCCCGTCCATTACCGATGTGTACGTGGTTCCTCTAAGGAATGCTTATGGATCGCGGCTGACCTGCGGTTTCGGCTCGGCCGGCGTACCAGGGGCCTCAGTGCCGCGGTACCGCGCAGCCGTCCGGGCCGCACGCCCCGGCGTCCTCCGCGTCCGCGCCGCCCGTCACGGCGCCGGTGACCGGCCGGAGCGGGGAGCGGGCGTCCCAGGCCTGGGTGAGGGCCTGGGTGAAGACCTCGGCGGGCTGGGCGCCGGAGACGCCGAAGGCCCGGTCGAGGACGAAGAAGGGCACCCCGTTCGCGCCCAGCGCGGCGGCCTCGCGCTCGTCGGCGCGCACGTCGTCGGCGTGGGCGGACGGGTCGGCGAGCACCGCGCGGGCGGCGTCCGCGTCGAGTCCGGCGGACACGGCGAGCTCGACCAGGTGCTCGTCGCCGTCGAAGACGGACCGCTCCTCGGCGAAGTTGGCCCGGTACAGGGCCTGGATCAGCTCGTCCTGGCGGCCGTGCGCCTTGGCGAAGTGCAGCAGGCGGTGCATGTCGAAGGTGCTGCCGGTGTCGCGGCCGTGGGTGCGGTACTCCAGGCCCTCGGCGGCGGCCTGCGTGCCGAGGTTCTCCTCACCGGCCCGGGCCTGCGCCTCGCTCATGCCGTACTTGCGGGTGAGCATGGTGATCACCGGCTGGGTGTCGCCCTTGGCGCGGCCGGGGTCGAGTTCGAAGGAGCGGTGCACGACCTCGACCCGGTCACGGTGCGGGAAGGCGGCGAGCGCCTTCTCGAAGCGGGCCTTGCCCACGTAACACCAGGGGCAGGCTATGTCGGACCAGATCTCGACGCGCATCTCTCGGCTCACTCCGGTTCTCGTACGGAAGCGGGGACATCCTCCGCCGAGTGGGTGAACGTTCAAGCAGGCGGATCGATTCCCGGGGTCAGCTGCCGTCCCGGAGGTCGCTGGGCCAGCTGGGCCGGTACTCCACGTGGTCGTACGTCACCACACAGCCCTCCCCGAGCGGTGCCTGGGTCATGAAGCCCACCAGTGCCGCGTCCGTCTCCTTCTCGCCGCCCAGGGTGAACAGCCGGACGAAGGTCCAGCGCACCCCGTCCCGGGAGGCGTGGAAGGCGAAGGCTCGCCCGGTCCTGCTCACCCGCAGCCACACCGAACTGCCGTCCACGGTGAAGGCGTTGGCGTCGTCCGAGTGACCCCGGGTGACCACCGTGCAGACGGCCGGCACGTCCGGGGAGTACTCCAGGCACAGCTTGGCCCAGGCGCGGTCGCCGACGTGGACGTAGAGGACCCCGGCGTCGAAGGACGCGTTGAAGCCGACGGTGACCCGGGCGATCAGCTGGAAGTCGCCCTCGGGGGCGCCCAGCAGGCGCGGCGCGTCGCTGGCGGCGTCCTCGGCCTCGCCGGTGGGCGGCACGAAGCGGTCCTGCCGGGGGCCGGCCCAGCCGGTGAGGACGCCGTCCTCGTAGGACCAGTTGCCCTCGGGGCCGTACGTACGCAGCGGGAAGGGGAGTTCGGGGAGTTCCAGGTCCATGGGCGCAGTCTCTCAGGGGTGCCGGGAAACCGGCGACCGCGCCCCGCGCGCCGGAGCCGCGGTACCCGGGCGCGGCGGGCGCGCCCAGGTTCCCGGTGTCAGCGTTCCAGCACCCCGTCGAACCGCCGCGGCAGCCCCAGCGGGTTGGCGTCGCGCAGTTCCGGGGGCAGCAGCGCCTCGGGCACCCCCTGGTAGGCGACCGGCCGCAGCCAGCGTTCGACGGCCGTGCCGCCGACGGAGGTGGACGTGGAGGTGGTGGCCGGGTACGGGCCGCCGTGGTGCTGGGCGGGGGCCACTGCGACACCGGTCGGCCAGCCGTTGACCAGCACCCGGCCCGCCAGCGGGGTGAGTTCGGCGAGGATCTCCGCGCCGCGTCCCTCGCCCGCCGCCTCCCCGGCCGACAGGTGGACGGTCGCCGTGAGGTTGCCGGGCAGCCGCGCGAGCACGGCACGCGCCTCGGCGTCGTCCTCGTAACGGGCGACGACGGTGACCGGGCCGAAGCACTCCTCGAGCAGCAGGTCGTACGCCCCCTCGGCGGTGAGGTGCGCCGCCGGCACCGTGAGGAAGCCCGCGCTGACCGTGTGTTCGCCGCCCGCCCCGGGCGTGACCGGGGACTCCACCCCGGGCAGTCCGGCGCGCTCGGTGACGCCCGCCAGGAAGTTGTCCCGCATCCGGTGGTCGAGCAGGACACCGGCCTCGGTGTCGCTGACGGCGTCGGTGAGGGACTTCACCAGCCGGTCGCCGGAGGCGCCGGAGGGGGCGAGCACCAGGCCGGGCTTCACACAGAACTGGCCGGTCCCGAGGGTCATGGAGCCCGCGAGCCCGGTGCCGATCGCCTCGGCGCGCTCGGCGGCGGCGGCCTCGGTGACCAGCACCGGGTTGAGGGAGCCCAGTTCGCCGTGGAAGGGGATCGGGACGGGGCGGGCGGCCGCCGCGTCGAACAGGGCGCGTCCGCCGCGCACCGAGCCGGTGAAGCCCGCCGCGGCGATCAGCGGGTGCCGGATCAGCTCCAGGCCCGCCTCGAAGCCGTGCACCAGGCCCAGGACGTCCGCGGGGACGCCGTGCTCGGCGGCGGCCCGGCGCAGCACCTTGGCGACCAGCTCCGACAGGGCCGGGTGGTCGGGATGGGCCTTGACGACGACCGGGTTGCCCGCGGCGAGGGCGCTCGCGGTGTCGCCGCCCGCGACGGAGAACGCGAAGGGGAAGTTGGACGCCGAGTAGACCGCGACGACGCCGAGCGGGACCTTGTAGCGGCGCAGGTCCGGGACGGGCGGGGTGGCGTCGGCGTCGGGGTGGTCGATGACGACGTCGAGGAAGGCGCCCTCCTCGACGATGCCCGCGAAGGCACGCAACTGGTAGCAGGTGCGGGCGAGTTCGCTGTTCAGCCGGACCGGTCCGAGCGCGCTCTCCGCGTCGGCGGCCTCGACGAGCCGGTCCTTGGCGTCCTCCAGCCGGTCGGCCGCGGTGCGCAGGAAGGCGGCGCGGACGGTCCGGTCGGCGAGAAAGCCGCGCGCGTCGTGGGCGGCGCGCACCACGGTGTCCACCTCGTGCGCGGTGGCCTCGTCGGCGACCTGCTCCCGCGGCTTACCGGTACGCGGGTCGACGCTCCAGACTGGTGCTGCTGCCACCGCGGGTCCCTCCACTGTGCGCTGCCTGCGAGACGGCCGGATTCCCGGCCGGTGTTCCGGGTGCCCCACCAGCGGCGTTCGATAGGCTGAACGTCGTCTCCGCTGATGAATATGCTGTCGGAGACTATATCGGCAGCTTCTCGTCGGACGAAGGGGTCAAGGGCGATGTCGGCAGACGGGGCGGACGGCGGGGCGCGGGTCGGACCGGCGGGCGGGGCAGGCGGCGGGGCGCAGGTCAGGTCCGCGGCGGACACCGGCGGCGGGGCGCAGGTCAAGTCGGCGGTGCGGACGGTCGAGCTGCTCGAGTACTTCGCCGGGCGGCCCGGGATGCACTCGCTCGCCGCGGTCCAGGAGGCGGTGGGATATCCCAAGTCGAGCCTCTACATGCTGCTGCGGACCCTGGTGGACCTCGGCTGGGTGGAGACGGACGCGACGGGCACGCGGTACGGCATCGGGGTGCGGGCGCTGCTGGTGGGCACCTCCTACATCGACGGTGACGAGGTGGTCGCGGCGGCCCGGCCGACGCTGGACCGGCTGTCCGACGACACCACGGAGACCATCCACCTGGCGCGGCTGGACGGCACGAACGTGGTCTACCTCGCCACCCGCCAGTCGCAGCACTATCTGCGCCCCTTCACCCGGGTCGGCCGCAGGCTGCCCGCGCACTCGACCTCGCTCGGCAAGGCGCTGCTGGCCACCCACACCGACGAGCAGGTGCGCAAGCTGCTGCCGGAGACGCTGCCGGCGCTCACCGAGCACACGGTCACCGACCGGGAGAAGCTCATCGAGGAGCTGCACCAGGTGCGGGAGCAGGGCTTCGCCGTCGACCGTGAGGAGAACACCCTGGGGCTGCGCTGCTTCGGCGTGGCGATCCCCTACCGGACGCCAGCGCGCGACGCGATCAGCTGCTCGGTGCCGGTGGCCCGCCTCACGCCCGCCCATGAACAGCTCATCAAGGACGCCCTGTTCGACGCCCGCGACCGGATGACGCTCGCCACCCGGAGGCTGTGACCGGCGGCGGGGGACGGCGGCGGGCGCACGGGGCGCCGTTCAGGACGGCGCCCCGTGCGGCCGCGCGGGGTCACTTCACGCCGAGGGCCTGCTCCACCGGGTCGATCGCGAAGTACACCAGGAACAGCGCCGACACGGTCCACAGCAGCCAGTTGACCTCCCTCGCCTTGCCGAGCACCGCCTTGATGACGACGTACGACAGGAAGCCCGCGCCGATGCCGTCGGTGATCGAGTAGGTGAACGGCATCGCGGCGATGGTGAGGAACGCCGGGATGGCGATCTCGTACCGGTCCCAGTCGATGTGCTTGACGTGGGTCATCATCAGGAAGCCCACCGCGATCAGGGCGGGCGCCGCGGCCTGCAGCGGGACGATGGTCAGCAGCGGGGTCAGGAACAGCGCGAGGCCGAACAGCCCTCCGGTGACCAGGTTGGCGAACCCGGTGCGGGCGCCCTCGCCGACCCCGGCCGCGGACTCGATGTAGGCGGTGTTGGAGGAGGCCGAGCCGATGCCTCCGGCGACGGCGGCGGCGCCGTCGATGAACAGCACCCGCCCGATGCCGGGCACCTGGCCCTGTTCGTCCAGCAGTCCGGCCTCGGCGCTGATGCCGACGATGGTGCCCATGGCGTCGAAGAAGTCCGACAGGATCAGGGTGAACACCAGGAGCGCCGCGGTGAGCACCCCGGCCTCGGCGAAGCCGCCGAACAGGCTGAAGTGGCCGAGGAGTCCGAAGTCGGGGGCGGCGACGACCTTGTCGGGGACCTTGGGCGTGGTCAGGCCCCAGCTCTTCACGTCGGCGACGGAGTCGATGACGATCGCGACGACCGTCATGGTGACGATGCTGATGAGGATGGCGCCCTTCACCTTGCGGGCGATGAGCGCGATGGTGAGCAGCACGCCGACGCAGAACACCAGCACGGGCCAGCCGGTGAGCCGGCCGACGGCGCCGAGCTGCACCGGCACGGTGGTGTGCGCGAGGTCGGGGATGCGGCTGACGAATCCGGCGTCGACGAAGCCGATGAACGCGATGAACAGGCCGATGCCGACGCCGATGGCCTGCTTGAGCTGCTGCGGGATCGCGTTCATGATCGCTTCACGCAGCCCGGTGACCACCAGGAGACAGATCAGGGCACCTTCGAGGACGACGAGGCCCATCGCGTCGTCCCAGCTCATCAGCGGGGCGAGCTGGAAGGCGACGACGGCGTTCAGGCCGAGTCCCGCGGCGATGGCGAGCGGGAGGTTGCCGCCGACGCCCATGACGACGGTCATCACACAGGCCACCAGGGCGGTGGCGGTGACGAGTTGGCCGGTGTCGAGGGTGTGGCCGAACTTGTCCTTGGCGCTGCCGAGGATGATCGGGTTGAGGACGAGGATGTAGGCCATGGTGAAGAACGTGGCGAAACCGCCGCGTATCTCACGGCCGAAGCTGGAGCCCCGTTCGGAGATTCTGAAGTACCGGTCGACGCCGTTCACCGCGGGTGGCGCGGACTCCGGCCGCTGGGCCACCTTCTGCTGGTCGGACATGGCTCTACCCTTCTCAACTGATCACCGGCGTGCGGATGCTGGCTGGATTGTTCCCCTGTCACGGCCGTTTCAGGTTTTCCCCGTGTTACGGAACGGGCGCCGGAGCGGCAGCACGGAATCCGTTCGACCTGTCACACGTCGACCGAACCTCTGTACGATCATCGGCTCCGGCGCTGCTACGCTCCGGAACCCGGCGGCGGACTCCTCCGGTTCTCCGCATGTCATCTACATGACACACACGGTCACGCCATGACGCACCGTCATGCCGACAGAAGAGGTCACCCGTGGGCACAGTCGTCGACGACGCTGCCTCCGTGGAGTTCCATGCCTTCTTCGAACAGCACTACGCCGAACTCGCCCGTCTCGCCCACCTGCTGACCGGTGAGGCGGACGCGGCGGACGATCTGGCCGCGGACGCGTTCCTCGCCCTGTGGAACCGCTGGGACCGGGTGCGCGCGGCCGACCACCCGGTGGCGTACGCGCGCGGTGTGGTCGCCAACCTGGCCCGCACCCGTGTCCGCAGCGCGGTGCGCGAACGGCGCAGGATCGCGCTGTTCTGGTCGCAGCGCGAGGAGAGGACCGAGAACCCGGACGTGGCGGGCGTGGTGGACGTGCGGGAGGCGCTGCGCCGGCTGCCGTTCCGCAAACGGGCGTGCGTGGTGCTGCGGCACGCGTTCGACCTGTCGGAGAAGGACACCGCTCTCGCACTGGGTGTCTCGGTGGGTACGGTGAAGAGCCAGACGTCCAAGGGCATGGCCGAACTCCAGCGGCTGCTCGGCGACCGGGGCGTGCCGCACAAGGTGCACGCGGCGATGGCGGCGCGTGGTGGCGACAGCGAAGGAACGAACCGATGACGCGGCAGGACGTGCACGACGAGCTGCGCGCCCGGCTGCACGAGGCGGCCGGGTCGTACGAACCGGACCGCGCGCGCATCCTGGCCCGGATCGAACGCGGCACGGCCGCGCCGCGGGAGGCCCGCACCGCTCACCGGGCCGGCCGTCCCTGGCTGCTCGGCTGGGTGCGGGTGGCGAGCGCGACGGCGGCGGTGGCCGGTGTCCTCGCGGTCGGCGGCTACGCGGTGGCCTCCGCCGTGAAGGACGGCACTCCCCCGCAGCGCTCGGTCGCCGTCTCCCCCACGCCGACCGGCCCGTCCCCGGACGCGACGATGCGCCCGCCGGACCGCTCGGCCGCCCCGCGGCCGAGCGGTCCGCAGCACGGCGGCAGGCCGAGCGCGTCGCCCTCCGCCACGCCCGGACCGTCGTCCTCCGCCGCACCGGACGGCGCTCCGGCGACCGCGGAGGGCCGGCAGGACGGCCCGCTGTGGTCGGACGGCTCGGTGGACCCGCACAGCAACGACTTCTGGGCGCAGAGCAATGTGACGCTCAAGACGTCGCGGGAACTCACCGCGCTGACCGTGCGGTTGAAGATCGCCCAGACGGGCGGGGTGTCCTCCACGGGCGCCTGGCGGTCGCTGCCCGAGGCGGACTTCACCCAGACGGTGGCCGAGAAGGACGGCTTCCTCGTCTGCACCTGGGTGCTCAAGGAGGGCCGTACGGTCGGCAAGGGCCAGTGGGTGTTCGCCGGGCAGTACGACCATGAGCGCGGCGGACGGGACGCCGGGGACGACCGGTACACCGTCACCGGCACGGCGGGCGGCGAACGGTACACGGTGACCGGCGACTTCGCGGCCCACGGCTAGGCCCACGGGCAGTGGTTCCGGGGGCTCGGCCCGGCAGAACCGGAGAGAAAAACTCCGGAACGCGGCAACCCTTTCCCGGCGGGCGGCGACCAGGAAGCGCAAGGTTCCGCTCTCCACGCAAGGAATTGGGCATGACTGCACCAGCTGAACAGCGCGTCCGTCACCGTCGCCGGGTCACCGGGCGGCGGGCGCTGATCGCCGGGTCCGCCGCTCTCGGCATCACCGGCGCCGCGATCCTCACCACGACGATGCTGTCCTCCGCCGGCGCGGCGACGGCCTGGCCGACCGCGAACGGCAGCAAGGCCGTCGCCAAGACGATCCCGGTGTCCGGCACCTACGACGGCAAGCTGACCAAGTTCTACGGCTCCGGCGCCCTCGGCACCTCGGACCAGTCCGAGGACCAGGGCCCGATCTTCGAACTGGCCGACGGCGCCACGCTGAAGAACGTCATCATCGGCACCCCCGCCGCCGACGGTGTGCACTGCCTGGGCAGCTGCACCCTTCAGAACGTGTGGTGGCTGGACGTCGGCGAGGACGCCGCCAGCTTCAAGGGCAAGTCCTCCTCGGCCGTCTACACGGTTTACGGCGGCGGCGCGAAGAACGCCGACGACAAGGTCCTGCAGTTCAACGGCGCGGGCAAGCTGGTCGTGACGAAGTTCCAGGTGGAGAACTTCGGCAAGCTGGTCCGCTCCTGCGGGAACTGCAAGACGCAGTACAAGCGCACGGTGATCATCAACGACGTGGACGTCACCGCGCCGGGCAAGGCGATCGTGGGCGTGAACTCCAACTACGGGGACACCGCGTCGCTGCGCAAGATCCGCGTCCACGGCGACAGCAAGAAGAAGATCAAGACCTGCGTGCGCTTCAAGGGCAACAACACCGGCAAGGAGCCGACGGAGCTGGGCACCGGTGCCGACGGCACCACCTGCCTGTTCTCGTCGTCGGACATCTCGTACGAGTAGGGCCGGCCCGCGCCGGGCGGCGGGCGGTCCGGGGGCAGGCAGCCCCTGACCGCCCGCCGCCCGCGGTCCGCCGGAAACCCCTCGGGCGTTCGCGCCGCCGACGTCAGTTCATGGTGGCGCCGATCGTGGTGGAGCCCGTGGTCAGGAAGGTGGTCGCGGGCAGCGAGCCGTCCGACTTGCGGGCGTTGTACGCCGTCGAGGCGTCGGTGGAGACGAACGCCGGGGTGGAGATCCCGGAGTCCCAGTTGTTCCCCTGGGACACCACCGAGGAGCCCTTGGTGACGGAGCCGGCGCCGTTGCTCACCGCGAGGTTCTTGCCGAGGCGGGCCGCGCTGGTGGCGAAGTAGTAGCCGCGGTTGCCGTTGGCGTAGGCGGTGGTGCGGTTGATGACGATGGCCCCGGTGTTGGAGTTCTCGGTGAAGCCGTTGCCGGCGTCGCCCCAGGCGGCCGAGTTGTTGACGACGTGCGCGACCACCTCGCCGTCGCCGCCGAGCTTGTAGCCGTTGCCGTCACCCGCGAACGCGGAGTCGGACCAGCGGTTGACGCCGTTGCCGAAGGACCAGCTGTGCTCGATGGTGACGGGCGAGGAGAAGGACCACAGGTCGAGACCGTCGTCCGAGTTGTTGTACAGGCGTGCCCCGGTGACCAGGTTGCCGGTGCCGGACCCGAACTTGATGGCGACGCCGTCGGCGTTCTCGCCGTGGTTGGCGGGGTCGTAGTTGCCGTAACTGTCGAGGTTCTTCACCGTGTTGTTGACGGTGCCGTCCCCGGTGAGGGTGAAGCCGGAGTCACCGCCGTTGATGGTCTTGATGTTGTTCCAGTTGGTGCCCGTGCAGGACTGGCAGACGACGGCGCTGTCCGGTGAGTTCTGGAACGTGATGTCGGAGACGTTCCAGTAGTCCGCGGTCAGCTTGAAGATCCAGTCGCCGGACGGCAGCGAGGAGCCGTCGATCTTCACCGTCTCCGTGCCGTACGCGGTGAGCGTGATCGGCGACGACGAGGTGCCGTTGGCGGTCGACTGGAGCGTGGCCGTCGGGTAGTAGGTGCCGCCGCGCACCTGGATGACCGTTCCCGCGGTGGCGTTCTTGATGGCGTTGGACAGGTCGGTGGAGTTGCTGACGACCACGGTCGCGGCGTGCGCCGGGGAGGACAGCAGGAGCACTCCGGCGGACGCGGCGGTGAGGGACAGCGCGGTGAGGACGGTGCGGGTACGGCCGGTGGTGCGGCCGGTGTGGCGGATACGACGCATGACGTGCGGGTCCTTTCGTCGAATCGGAGCGGGGTGTCAGAGCGGACGGACGGCGGCCCGGGGCCGCCAGTCGCCGAGCCAGGCGGCGGGGGTGTGCTCCCGGGCCTCGGCGTCGGTGAGCTGCGGCCGGTCGGCGGGGACGGTGATCTCCGCGCCCGGGCCGCGGTTGTGGTACTCGCGGAACCGCATGGACTGCCAGGGGTAGGCGTCCCGCATGTTCGCGTAGGGGGCCGCCGCATCGATGCCGGGACCGAGCCAGGTGTCGCGGACGGTGAGCATCGGGACGGCGGTGGGGTCGGAGCCGGGCACCCAGGGGCGGGCCAGTTCGTAGAAGCCGTCGGGGGCCCGGCTGGTGATCAGGCTGCGGGTGACCAGGTAGCCGTGCGGGTCGGTGGCGGCCGTGGAGGGCGCGAACACGAACCCGTACGGCGCGCCGGCCAGGTCGGTGCGGGTGAGGGTGCGGAAGTGGCAGCGGTCGTAGACGGCGGAGGCCCGGCCGAAGACGAAGTCGACGTCGCCCTCGACGAGGCAGTGCGCGTAGTACTAGCGGGCGAAGACTCCGAGGTCGGTCGTGTCGGCGTACAGGGTGTCCTGGTGGCCGAGGAAGCGGCAGTGCGTGAACGCGCTCCGGTCGCCCTGCACCTTGATCGCCACGGCCTGGGTGCCGGTGACGCCGGGGTGGTCGGCGCGCAGCCAGTCGTTGGCGAAGGTGATCCAGCGGGCGGTGAACCCGTCGGCCTGCACCGTGGTGGTGGCCGAGCCGCTGGTGCCGTAGGTGCCCGAACCGTCCGGTCTCGGCGTGCCGTTGGCGTTGTCGTAGACGATCACCACGTCACGGGGGTCCTCGGAGGCGCCGATCCAGGCGGCCTCGGTGCGGGTGGCGTCGAGGACGACCGTCTCCCGGTAGACACCCGGTGCGATCACCAGCGTACGGCCGCTGCCGCTCGCCGCGGTCACGGCGGCCTGGACGGAGGTGTGGTCGCCGCGGCCGCGGGGATCGACGTAGAGCGTGCCGGGGGTGAGCCGGTGGCCGGGGGAACCCCACCGCCCGAAGGGGCGGGGCCCGGTGTCGGCGTGGGCGGGGGACGCGGTCAGGGCCGGAAGTGCCGCGAGACCGGCCGAGGCACCGGCGGCGGCGAGGAAACCCCTTCTGGACAGGGGCGGCCGGAGCGGACGCGAGGGCATACGGGACTCCTTCCTTCTCGGTGCGCGTCAGCCCAGCCGGCCGGCTCCGGCGCAGTGGTCGACGATGCCGGGGACGGCCGGGGCGGGATCGACACGGGTGCGCAGGGTGGGCGTCCACCCGGCGCCGGACCGAAGGACCTCGCCAGGGACTTCGGCGTTGTGGACGGCGATCAGGTCGGTGAGGGCGCCGTTGACGTAGTTGTCGTCGGCGGTGAGCGGGGCTTCCTTCCACTTCTTGAGGACCGACCCGGCGTTCACCCCGTCGGCGAGCGTGAACGCGTTGTGCTCGGCGACGAGTTGCGACTCCATGCCGATGCCGTAGCTGTAGGAGTAGCCGTCGCCCGCCACGAAGTGGTTGTCGTAGGAGTCGACCTGGCCGAAGCGGACGCGCGGCGCGCGCTCCACCAGGTTGCTGAACAGGTCGTGGTGGAAGGTGACCTTGAGGTGGCCGCGGTCGACGGCGGCGGTGGCGGCGCTGTCGCTGTTGCCGACGAGGATGGTCTTGTCGTGGTCGGCGAAGACGTTCCAGGAGGCTGTCACGTAGTCGGCGCCCTTGACGATGTCGAGCTCGCCGTCGTGCTGTTCGTAGAGGCGGCCGAAGTACGACGGCAGCGTGCTGTCGGGGTGGTCGCCGTCGGTGAAGGTGTCGTGGTCCATCCACACATGGGTCGAGCCGTAGATCACGGCGCTGTCGTACTCGGAGTTCCAGTTCCCGGCGGCGGTGTCGGTCGGGTCCCACTGGGGGAAGCAGTCGAGGGGGCTCTCGAAGGACAGATTGCGCACGATGACGTTGTCGACGCCCTTGATCTGGAGGCTGGCGCCCTTGAACCCGGCGTCGCGTCCGACACCGATGACCGTGGTGTTCGCGGGGACGTCCGCCTTGACGTAGGCGTCCTGCCGGGCGGCGGAGGCGCGGCGCAGTCCCTCGGGGCTGTCGTCGGGTTCGGCGTCCAGGGTGGTGGTGCGGCCCCAGGTTGCGGGGTCGTACCTGGTGAGGTAGGCGCCGAAGTCGTAGCCGGGCACCTCGAAGGAGGCGCAGTCCGGCCCGTCGGCGTCGATGGTGCCCTTCACTTTGACGATCTTCGGGGCGCTGCCGCCGTCGGCGAGGGCGGCCTTGAAGCCGTCCCAGGTGGTGACGGTGTAGACGTGCGCGGCATCGGCGGCGGCCCCGCCGGTGGTCCCGGTGCCGTAGGAGGCCCAGCCGTCGTGCGCGGCGAGGGTCTGCCGGGCGGGGTCGAAGGGACGGGCGGATGCGGGGGTGGTCACGGTGAGGACCAGGGCGGCGCACCCGGCGGCCGCGGTGACGGCGCGGGCCGTGACGGCGCGGACGGTGACGGCGCGGACGGTTATGACACGTGCATGACATTCATTTCTGTGCAGGGGGGCCATGGGCGTTCACCTTTCGGGCGGCGTTCCGGACGCGTTCTCAGTGATGGGCCTTCCAGTCGGCCTGGGCCGCGTTCAGCTCTTTGGCGAACCCGTCGAGGAACGCCTTCGCGCCGAGCTTCCCCAGCAGCACCTTCTGGAAGTTCGGCTCGTTGCCGGCCTTGGACAGCGTGTTCCAGTCCGGCAGGTAGTACGGCAGCTGCACGATCCGCGTGCCGGTGCCGCCCAGTGCCTCGGCCGCCAGCTTCGTCGGCTCGGACGCCCGCACCCAGGCGTCCTGTGCCGCCTCGGTGTTGGCCGGGACCTGTCCGGCGACCCGGTTCCACTTGCTGTCGGACGCGTGCGAGGCGGCGAACTCGATGAACTTCCACGCCGCCGACTTGTTCTTGCCGGACTTGAACAGCCCGAGCCCGTCGACCGGGTTGGACACCTGCACCCGGGTGCCGTCGTCCAGCGTCGGGTTGGGAACACCCCTGAACTTGCCGGGGAGCGCCTTCTGGTGGTCGGTGTAGGAGCCGAGGTTGTGGCTGAGCATGCCGATGGTGCCGGAGTCCCACTGGGCGACCATCTTGGTGAAGTCGTTGTTGACGTCGGCGGACGGGGTGTCCTTCTTGTACAGCGCGACGTACTTCTCCAGCGCGGCCACGTTCCTGGGGTCGTCGACCGTCGTCCGGTCGCCGTTCCAGAAGGACGTGATCCCGCTCTGCCCGTACATGGCGTCCAGGGCCGGTGCGATGGATCCCTCGCCGCCGCGGATGGTGAACCCGAACCGGTTCCTCGCCCGGTCGGTGAGCTTGTCGGCGGCGGCGTAGAAGGCCGTCCAGGTCGTCGGGGGCGCGAGTCGCGCCGCGGCGAACAGGTCGGTGCGGTACCACAGCGTGCCGTTGTTGGCGGAGGTGGGCACGGTGTACGTCTTGCCGGTGCCGCCCGCCGACCGCACGCTCGTCAGGAAGTTCGCGTTGAGCCTGCCCTTCAGCTCGCTCCCCGCGATCCGGCCGTCCAGCGGTTCGAGGGCGCCCTGCGCGGCGATCTCGGCGAGCATCGCGGTGCCGACGCCGCCGACGTCCGGCAGGCCGCCGCCCTGGATCGCGGTGTCGTACTTGGACTGGACGCTCGCGGCGGGCACCCCGACGTACTTGACCTCGATGTCCGGGTACTTCTTCTCGAAGTCGGCGATGATCTCCTTCCAGACGTCGGTGCGGACACCGCCGTTGTTGTCCCAGAAGGTGATCGTGCCCTTGCCGGAGCCCTCGCCGCCCTTGCCGCCCGCGCCGCCGCCGCCGTCACCGCAGGCGGTGGCGGTCAGCGCGAGGACGCAGCCGAGGACGGCGGCCGGCACGGTACGCCGCCCGCCTCTGCGGATCGTGTTCGTCATCGGTCGGCTCTCTTTCGGTGTCAGCGGTGCTGAGGGTCGAATCGGTGCTGAGGGTCGAGTCGGTGCAGGGGGACGAGTCGGAACTGTGTGAACGTGGCCGCGCCCGCGTGCCCGCGTCCGGCGGGGGCGAGCGCGAAGAGACCGAGCAGGGCGCCCACCCACTGCCACGGGGTGGCGGTGAACACCAGCCCGAAGGGGCGGAAACCGTCGCCGAGGTCGGCGGAGAAGCGGCAGCGGGCCCCGGCGCCGAGGCCGACGCGCAGCCGGACCCGGCCGCCGGGCGCCGGGTGGGACGGGGCCGCGTCCCGTTCCCGGCCCGCGGTCCGTTCGGCGAACCGGTGCACCAGCCGTACGCCGCCGTCCGTGCCGCGCTGGAGCCCGATCCAGCTGTAGGCGTCCCCCAGGACGGCGAGCCCGGCCCGTGCGCCCGGCTCCTCGCTGTGCAGGGTGAGGTCGACCTCGGCGACGGCCACCGTGCCCGGCAGCCGCTGGGTGAGGAGATTCGGCAGCCGGCGCAGATCGTCCGCCGCGGCCGAGCGGACGCAGGTCAGCCGCAGTCCGTCGGCGGAGTGCTGGGTGGCCCAGCCGTCGCGGGGGTTGGCCGTCCACTGCCACTGGCGGCCGTACCGTCCGCCGGGGAAGTCGTCGTCGGTGGCGGGCACGGCGGGCGGCTGCGGCGGCAGGTCCGGCTTGCGGTGCGCGGCGACGGGGGTGCCGTCGGCGCCGAGCACCGGCCAGCCTCCCCCGTCGTCCCAGCGCATCGGCTGGAGGTGCACGACCCTGCCGTGGGCGCCGCGCTGCTGGAAGTGCAGGAACCAGTCCTCCCCGGCCTGGGTGCGCACCCAGGCGCCCTGGTGCGGCCCGTTGACGTCGGTCGCGCCCTGTTCGAGGACGACCCTCTCCTCGTACGGCCCGAAGAACCCGCGTGAGCGGAAGGCGCCCTGCCAGCCGGTCGCCACGCCGCCGGCGGGGGCCAGGATCCAGAACCAGCCGTCGTGGCGGTGGAGTTTGGGCCCTTCCAGGGTGAACCAGCCGGGGATGCGGTCCCCGTCGACGATCACCTTGCCCTCGTCGAGGACGGCGCGGCCGTCGCGGTGCATCCGGTGGCCGGTGAGGCGGTTGCCGGTGCCGGAGCGGGACCTGGCCCAGGCGTGCACCAGGTACGCCTCGCCGGTCTCCTCGTCCCACAGCGGGCAGGGGTCGATCAGCCCCTTGCCCGCCTTCACCAGGTGCGGCCGGGTCCAGGGTCCCCTGATCCCGGGGGCGTTGATCTGGAAGACGCCCTGGTCCGGGTCGCCCCAGAAGATCCAGAACCGGTCGTCGTGATGGCGCAGGGCGGGTGCCCAGACACCGCAGTCGTGCCGTGGGCGGCTGAACTCGGCGGCCGGTTCGAGGCGGGCCAGGGCGTGGCCGACCAGGGTCCAGTTGACCAGGTCGCGGGAGTGCAGCAGGGGCAGGCCGGGGACGCGGCCGAAGCTGGAGGCGGTGAGGTAGTAGTCGTCGCCGACCCGGATGACGTCGGGGTCGGACCAGTCGGCGTTCAGGACCGGGTTGCGGTAGGTGCCGTCGCCCTGGTCGGGGCCGGGCAGGCTCATGGGCTCACCGCCTTCCGCACCAGCGCGGCGGCCTCGTCGCGGCCCGGTGCCCCGTCGGCGACGACGGTGACGATCCGCCGTACGACGGTCCCGCCCGGCGGCACCGGCAGCCGCTCGGCGGACGCCAGCGACGGACCGGCGCCCGGGTATGCGGCGGCGCGCACGAACCACGGGTCGCGGCGGGTGCCGTCGGTGGCGCCGGCGAGGACGAGCGTCCAGCCGTCGCCCGCGAGGGCCAGCCAGTCGGCGCGTCCGCCGTGCGCCTCCGCCTCGCCCTCCCCGTCCGGGGTGAACACCCTGGGCGGCGCGGCCTCCCTGCGGGCCCGCCAGAAGAACCCGCCGTAGGCCGCGCCGGGCCGGCCGTTGGTGGCGGGGCTGCCGATCGTCAGCGGGCCGGGGGTGACGTTGGTGAGGGAGAAGGTGAAGTCCAGTGCCCAGGCGGTGCGGGTGAGCCCGGTGGCGGCGACGGTGCGGCGCTCCCGCAGCAGTTCGGTGCCGCCGGCGACCCAGCGCAGTTCCTCCACGAAGCCGTCGGGGTCGCGCAGCGGGAAGGAGCTGTGCCGCTGGGCGCCGTGGTTGTCCAGCCGGGTCGGGCCGAGGCCGCGGACGAAGGTACGGCCGCCCCAGAAGTTGTGCCCCTCGACGTCGGGGACGGCGACACCGACGCCGAGGTGGTGGGTGTGGTCGGCGGGGCTCAGCTCGGTGACCGTCCGGCCCGCCAGGGTGGTGACGGGGTGCAGATAGGGGCGCGGGGAGAGTTCCGCGGGCAGTTCGGGGCGGGTGACGTAGCGGGCCACGGGGCGGCCGGCGACGCTCAGCACCGCGGAGTCCGGGGCGGTCACCGGGTGCTCACCTCCTTGCGCGACGGGGCCCAGGGGGCGCCCAGTTCGGAGTACAGGGCGAGGGTCTCGGCGCAGGCGGCGACGAAGCCGTCGATCCCGGGGACCGTCCGGCGCCGCTCGGTGGGGTGGACGTGCCAGGCTCCGGGCGGCAGTCCGTGCGGATCGGGGGCGCTGCGGACGGCCTCGACGACGCGCATGAAGGCGCCGGTCGACTCCGGCGGTACGAGCAGTCCGGCGCCCTCGGTGAGATGCGCGACCAGGTTCTCCAGCAGGTCGGTCCGGCCGTGGCCGGTCTCCTGCGGGCCGTGGCCGGCGCGCTGGAGGAGCACGCGGTCCTGCTTGTACCAGAAGGTGATCCGGCCCCGTTCGCCGTGCACCAGGACATAGGGCTCGCCCGGGTGTTCGGCGCACAGCGTGGCGGCGACGGCGACCGGGCCGCGCGGTGTGGTGACGCGGACGCAGGAGGTGTCGTCGGCCTCGACGTCGTTGGCGCGCAGCAGTTCGGTCTCGATGCCGGTGACGTCCTCGGCGCGGGTGGTGCCGAGGAGGGCGAGGGCGGTGGCGACGGCGTGCGCGAGGGGGTTGGTGAGGACGCCGTCGACCACGTCGGCGCCGTCGAGGCGCCGCTTCCCGGCCCAGGGCGCCCGCCGCCAGTACGCCTCGTCGCGTGCCCACGCCCCCGCGGCGCCGACGCCCAGGACCCGCCCGATCGCGCCCTCGGCGATCAGGTCCCGGACCGCGGGCACGGCGTGCGAGCCGAGCGACTGGAAGCCGATCTGGCAGGCGACCCGGGCCTCGGTGACGGCATCGGTGATCCGGCGGAACTCCGTCCAGGACGGGGCGGGCGGCTTCTCCAGGAGGAGGTGGACGCCGCGGCCGGCGGCCGTGAGGGCCAGACCGGCGTGGGTGGGGATCGGGGTGCAGACGACGGCGGCGCGGGCGCCGGTGGTGTCGAGGAGTTCCCCGAAGTCGGACGACTGGGGCGGGAGTCCGGGGCCGCCGTGGTCCGCCTCGGTGAGGGGGACCGGGTCGCAGAGGCCCACCAGGCGGACCAGGCCCCGGTCCTGGAGCCGGCGGATGTTCTCGAGGTGGCGGCGGCCGTGGCCGTGGGCGCCCGCGAGGACCAGCGGGACGGGGAGGGTGACGGGCACGGGTACGGGTGACGGCACGGGTGCGGGTCCCGGTGCGGGTGCGGGTCCCGGTGCGGGTGGGGTCGTCATCCCTTCACCGCCCCCGCGCTGAAGCCGGTGATCAGCCACTTCTGGATGAACGCGAACACGATCACCACGGGTACGGCGGCGACGATCCCGCCCGCCGCGAGGGCGCCGAGGTCGACGCTGTCCGCGCTCATCAGGGTGTTGAGGCCGACCGGGATCGTCTGCTTGCCCGGGTCGTTGAGGAACATCAGGGCGAACAGGAAGTGGTTCCAGGCGTGCACGAAGGCGAAGGAGCCCACCGCGATCAGTCCCGGCCGCAGCAGCGGCAGCACGACGACCCGGAACGCGGTGAGCCGGTTGCAGCCGTCGACCCAGGCGGCCTCTTCCAGCGAGTACGGCACGTTCCTGATGAACCCGCTGATCAGGATCATCGACAGCGGCAGCTGGAAGACCGTCTCGGCGAGCACCACGCTGCCCAGTGAGTTGATCATCCGCAGTCCGGCGAAGATCTCGAAGAGCGGCACCAGCAGCAGGGCGCCCGGTACGAACTGCGAGCACAGCAGCGCCAGCATGAACCCCCGCTTGAGCCGGAAGGTGAACCGGGCGAGCGCGTAGCCGCCGGCCAGGGCGATGACGGTGGTCAGGAACAGGGTGGCCACACCGACGTAGACGCTGTTGGTGAAGTAGGTGCCGAAGCTGCGCTCCGTCCACACCTTGCGGAAGTGGTCGAAGGTGACCGGCCAGGGCACCAGGGAGGTCGAACCGGCGGGGCGCAGGGCGAAGAGGAGGATCCAGTAGAAGGGGATCAGGGTGAAGAGGAGATAGAGCGCCAGCGGCACGTAGAGCCGGGCGCGGGGCACCTCGTCCCAGGCGCGGCGCCTGCCGCCGGGGCCGCGGCGGTAACGGTGCCGGTGGTCCCCGGCGGGGGTGCGCCCGGGGGCGGGGGCGATCTCGGTGATCATGTGTCGTCGCCTCCGAACCTGCTCAGCCGCAGATAGACGACGGAGAGGAACAGCAGCACGGCGAACGCGACGGTGGTGAGGGTGGAGGCGTAGCCGAAGTCATGGCCGTCCACGCCGGTGTTGACGACGTAGAGCGGGAGGGTCGTGGTCTCGCCGGCCGGTCCGCCGCCGGTGAGGGTGTAGAGCAGGTCGACGTTGTTGAACTCCCAGACGGCGCGCAGCAGCGTGGCCAGGACGATGGCGTCCTTGAGGTGGGGCAGCGTGATGTGCCGGAACTGCCGGAGGCGGCTCGCCCCGTCGACCTCGGCCGCCTCGTAGAGTTCCTTGGGGACGGACTGCAGGTCGGCGAGGATGAGGATCGCGAAGAAGGGGACACCGCGCCAGAGTTCGGCGGCCACCGCGGCGGGGAAGACGGTCGAGGTGTCCGACAGCCAGCTGGTGCCGTAGGAGCCGACACCCAGGTCGGCGAGATAACGGGTCAGGCCCGTCTGGGAGTTGTAGAGCAGCACCCAGATCGCCGAGGTCAGCACCCCGGAGACCGCCCACGGCGAGAACACCAGCGTGCGGCCCAGCCCCCGGCCCACGAAGGTCTGGTTCACGATCAGCGCGAGCACCAGGCCGAACAGCAGCTGGAGGGCGACCTCGGTGACGACCCACCGGGCGCTGAAGGTCAGCGTGTCCCAGAACTGGGGGTCGTGGGCGAACACCTCGGTGAAGTTGCCCAGGCCCGCGAAGCCGTTGCGCCAGGGCTTGGTGGGGTTGTAGTGCCGCAGGCTGTAGTAGAAGACGCTGAGCACCGGGTAGGCGATGAATCCCAGCATCAGGACGGCCGCGGGGGCGATCAGCAGATACGGGAGTCCGCGCGGCGTCGCGGAGGCACGGCGCGGGCGGGCCGGGGCGGGTGGCGGGTGGGCCACGGCTGCGGCTGGGGCCATGACGGGTCTCCGTTCTCGTGCCTCGTCGTTCTCGTGCCTCGTGGTTCCGGTGGTTCGCCGTTCCGGTGGTTCGCCGTTCCGGGGGTGGTTCGCCGTTCCGGTATCGCACAGTTGTGCGGGTGAAGCGCTTTCTGCACGGCGGTCGAGAACCCGGTCGTCCGCTGACTGGCGTCGGCGTCCGGCCGGGGGGTTCCGGGTGGTTCAGCCCGCGTAAGGGTCCTGCGAGGTGCCGGGGCGGGACAGGAACTCGAAGTCGCAGCCCGTGTCCGCCTGGGAGATCTGGTCGAGGTAGAGCGCGCCGTAGCCGCGCGCGTAGGGAGCCGGCGGCGGTGTCCATTCCGCCCGGCGGCGCGCCAGTTCCCCGTCCGGCACCTCGAGCCGGAGGGTGCGCGCCGCGACGTCGAGGGTGATCAGGTCGCCGGTGCGCACCAGCGCGAGCGGCCCGCCGACGTACGACTCGGGCGCCACGTGCAGGACGCAGGTGCCGTAGCTGGTGCCGCTCATCCGGGCGTCGGAGATCCGCACCATGTCGCGCACGCCCTGCTTGAGCAGGTGCCCGGGGATCGGCAGCATCCCGTACTCGGGCATCCCGGGGCCGCCCTTGGGGCCCGCGTTGCGCAGCACGAGGACGCTGTCGGCGGTGATGCCGAGGGTGGGGTCGTCGATGGTGCGCTGCAGGGTGCGGTAGTCGTCGAAGACGACCGCGGGGCCGGTGTGCCGCAACAGACGGGGCTCGGCGGCGATGTGCTTGATGACGGCGCCGTCCGGGCAGAGGTTGCCGCGCAGGACGGCGACCCCGCCCTCGGCGGCGACCGGGTTGCCGCGGGGGCGGATGACGTCGTCGTCGTGCACGCGCGCGCCCGCGAGCTGCTCGCGCAGGGTGTCGTGCGAGACGGTCGGCCGGTCCAGGTGGAGCAGGTCCGGGATGCGGGAGAGGAAGCCGGGCAGACCGCCGGCGAAGTGGAAGTCCTCCATGAGGTACCTGCTGCCGCCGGGCCGGACGTCGGCGAGGACGGGGACCTCGCGCGCGATGCGGTCGAAGTCGTCGAGCGTGAGGCGCACGCCCGCGCGGCCCGCCATGGCGATCAGGTGGATGACGGCGTTGGTGGAGCCGCCGAGGCCGAGGACGGTGGTGACGGCGTCCTCGAAGGCGTCCCGCGTCAGGATCTCGGAGAGACGGCGCCCTCGGTGGACCTGTTCAACGATCCTCATGCCGGACGAGGCGGCCATCCTGTCGTGTCCCGAGTCGACCGCCGGGATGCTCGACGCGCCGGGCACCGTCACTCCCAGCACCTCGGCCGCCGCCGTCAGCGTGGAGGCCGTGCCCATCGTCATGCAGTGCCCCGGCGAGCGCGCCAGGCCGCTCTCCAGCTCGGCCATCTCGCAGTCGCCGATGAGACCGGCGCGCTTGTCGTCCCAGTACTTCCACATGTCGGTGCCCGAGCCGAGCACCTCGCCGCGCCAGTGGCCCGGCAGCATCGGTCCGGCGGGCACGAACACGGCGGGCAGGTCGACGGAGGCCGCGCCCATCAGCAGCGCGGGGGTGGACTTGTCGCAGCCGCCCATCAGGACGGCGCCGTCGACCGGGTAGGACCGCAGCAGTTCCTCGGTCTCCATGGCGAGCAGGTTGCGGTAGAGCATCGGGGTGGGCTTCTGGAAGGTCTCGCTGAGGGTGGCGACGGGAAACTCCAGCGGGAAGCCCCCCGCCTGCCACACGCCCCGCTTGACGGCCTGGGCCCGTTCCCTCAGGTGCGCGTGGCAGGGATTGATGTCGGACCAGGTGTTCAGGATCGCGATGACCGGCTTGCCCAGGTGCTCCTCGGGCAGATAGCCGAGCTGGCGGGTCCGCGCGCGATGGCTGAACGAGCGCAGCCCGTCCGTGCCGTACCACTGGTGGCTGCGCAGTTCCCCGGGCCGCTTCACAGCGACCACCCCGCGGCGATCGCGGCGACCTCCGCGCGCGCGTGTTCCGGCAGCTCGCTGCTCGGCGGGCGCACGTCCCGGCGGCACAGGCCGAGGGAGGCGAGCGCCTCCTTGACGACGGTGACGTTGTCGGCGGAGCCGTCCGCCGCGCGCAGTTCCTCGAAACGGCGGATCTGCTCCCAGACCTTCATGGCGGCCGGGTAGTCGCCGGACCGGAGCGCTTCGAGCATGTTCAGCGAGACGGCCGGGGCTACGTTCACCAGGCCCGAGGTGAAACCGGTGGCGCCCGCCGAAAAGTACGAGGGCGCGTACGGCTCGGCGAGCCCGGCCACCCAGACGAACCGTTCCAGCCCCGCGTCCCGTGCGAAGGCGGCGAAGCGGGCGGCGTCCGGGACCGCGTACTTGACGCCGATCACGTTCGGACAGACGTCGGCGAGTCCGGCGAGCCGGTCGCCGGTCAGCCGGCCGTCGCGGACGTACGGGACGACGCCCAGTTCCGGGACGGCCTCGGCGACGGCACGGTGGTAGTCGGTCCAGCCCTGCCGTGAGACGTAGGGGTGGACGGGCTGGTGGACCATCACCATGCCCGCCCCGAGGTCGCGGGCGTGGCGGGCGGAGGCCACGGCGGTGGGCACGTCGTGGCCCACCCCGGCCAGGATCACGGCCCGGTCGCCCACCTCGTCGACGGCCGTCCCGGTCACCAGGCGCCGCTCCCCGGGGGTCAGGGCGTAGAACTCGCCGGTGTTGCCGTTCGGCGTGAGGGTGGTGATCCCGCCGTCCACCAGCCGGCGCAGCAGCGTCCGGTACGCCCGGCCGTCGACCGTGCCGTCCGCGGCGAACGGCGTCACCGGGATCGCCACCACACCGGCCAGGGCCGCCCGCAGGGTCTCGAACACCATGCCGCTCATTCCCGTCCTTCCCACGTCCCGTCGGCCGCCCGGCCGAGTGACGGCGTGCGGCCCCCCGGCGGCACGCCGTCCGTCCCGTCCTGCGGGAAGGCCCGCCGCACGAACGACGCGATGTGCGCGTGCAGTGCGCCCGCCGCGCCCTCCGCGTCGCCGCCCAGGGCGAGCCGCAGGATGTCCCGGTGCTCCTCGGCCTCCCGCTCCCAGGAGGGGTCGGCGGCCCAGGCGACGGCCGAGACGAGGGCCGCCTGGTCGCGGACCTCGTCGAGCATCCGGCCGAGCAGCGGGTTGCCGCAGGGCAGGTAGAGCGCACGGTGGAACTCCCGGTTCGCCAGGGAGCGTTCGGCCGTGTCGGCGGCCCGGTCGGCGCGGCCGAGCGCGCCCTGGGCGGCGTCCAGGGCGGCACCGCGCCACACGGTCCGGCGCAGCGCCTCGGGCTCCAGGAGCAGCCGTACGTCGTAGACCTCGCGCGCCATGTCCGCGTCCACCCTGCGCACCGTGACGCCCTTGTACTGGCTCATCACGACGAGACCGGTCCCGGCCAGGGTCTTGAGCGCCTCGCGCACCGGGGTCTTCGACACGCCGAACTGCGCGGCGAGCTCGGTCTCGACCAGCGGCTGTCCGGGCGTCAGCCGTCCGGTGAGGATGCGGTGTTTGATCGCGTCCAGCACGAACTGCGTACGGGACGGGATCGGCGTGGGCACAGAGGTCATGCGCGCCTCTCGGATCTCGCGGCGGGGATCTCACGTGGTGCGGTGTCGCATGGTGCGGTGGCGCTGTCTCACGTGGTGCACGGTGCGGTGGCGCGGGTACGGCCTCGTACAGGGCGTCTCATATATGACGTACGAGGTACGACGTACGAGCGACGAAGTTAGGAGCAGCTCTCCGGTCCGTCAATGCCCGCGGCAGAGGAAGTTGCGGTCCGTCCGTTCCCCGGCCGTCCCTCAGCCGCCCCGCAGACCCTCCCGTACCGCCTCCAGGTCGGCGTCCGACGCCAGCCCGGCGTGGTAGAGGCGCAGTTCGGTGGCGCCCTGCGCGCGGGCGCGTGCCGCGTCGGCCGCCAGGGCGGCGGGCCGGCCTCCCATGCCGGTGACGACGGTGAGGTTGGCGGCCACGACGGTGTCCTCGCGCGCGTGCCCGGCGAACGGCGGCAGGAGGCCCGTCCCTCCGGTGCACGGCACGACCACGCCGTCGGCGACGGACAGCACGTGCGCGGGGTCGACACCCGCGTCGGCGCCGCAGTGCCAGGACTCCGGGTCGGCGTGCAGGAGGATCCGGAAGCCGTCGGGGGCGGCCGCGCGGACGGCCCGTACGGCGGCCTCCTGGAGGGTGCGGGCGGTGCCGTCGCGCCACGCGCGCGTGGCGTCCGCCCGCGTGTCGCCGAGCAGTCCGCCGACGCCCGCCCAGCCGCCGCCGGAGGGCGCGCCGTGCCACACGGGCTCCAGTGCGGCCCGTACGGCGGCCGCCAGCGCGTCGGGGTCCAGGCCCTGCGCGGTGTAGCCGGCGCCGCAGGCGGGGCAGAAGCAGAGCGACATCAGGTACTGCCCCGCGTCGCCGAGGCCGACCCCGGCGGTCTTGTCGTGGGCGTGCAGATGGGCCAGGCCGTACCAGCCGAGGGACTCCAGTTCGGTGCCGCGCGCGCCGGGACGTACGGCGGCCTCGGCGGCCAGGTCGACGAGGTACGCGCGGGTGGCGGGCTGCGCGATGCACGGCGCCCACGGGTAGCGGTCGCCGTAGGCGTTGACGACGGAGGTGTCCGGGTGCTCGGCGCCCAGGCGGGAGTTGTGGGCGAGGACGACCCAGGTGTGCACGTCGAGGCCGGTGTCCGCGAGGGCCGCGGCGGCCTCGCCGTAGGCGTCACCGGGTGCCCAGGGTCCCGCCGGGTACGGCCGTAACGCGCGGTCCGCCCAGCGGCCGCCGGGCGGGTAGAGGACGGCGGCGTGCCCGGCGGTGACGACACGCCGGTGCGGGTGACGGGGGGTCAGGGCGCGGGTGGAGTGGTAGGCGGCGGCGAGCGTCACCTGTGACACGCCGAGCGCGGCCGTGCGGGCGGGGGCCTCGGGGTCACCGACGACGTCCCAGGGGTAGAGGAACGCCGACGCCTTCACGCGGTCTCCTCCGCGGTCTCCTCCAGCAGGGCGTAGCCGCGTTCGATCAGCAGGGCGAGCTGTTTGACGTGTTCCCCGGCCGGTTCGGTCAGCGGGGACCGCACCTCGCCGACGTCCAGGCCGCGCAGCCGCACGCCCGCCTTGACGAGCGACACGGCGTAGCCGCGGCCCCGGGAGCGCAGTTCCACGAACGGCCGGTAGAAACCGTCGAGCAGACGGTGCGCGGTGGCGAGGTCGTCGTCGCGCAGGGCCCGGTGGAAGGCGAGGGCGATCTCGGGGGCGAAGCAGAACACGGCGGACGAGTAGAGGGTGACGCCGATGCCGCGGTAGGCGAGCTGGGTCTGTTCCGCGGTGGGCAGGCCGTTGAAGTAGAGGAAGCCGTCGGGGGCCTCGGTGCGGACCGCGCTGACGATGCGCTGCATGAGGTCGAGGTCGCCGAGGCCGTCCTTGAAGCCGATGATCCCGTCGGTGCGGGCGAGTCCGACGACGGTCCTTGGGGTGAGCACGGCGTTGTCGCGCTGGTAGACGATGACGGGCAGGGCGGTCGCGGCGGCCACCTCGCGGTAGTGCCGCAGCAGCCCCTCCTGGCCCGGGACCACCAGATACGGCGGCATCACCAGCAGGCCGTCCGCGCCGGCCTCCTCGGCGAGCACGGCGTGGCGGACGGCGAGGGCGGTGCCGTAGCCGGTGCCCGCGAGGACGGGGACGCGCCCCTCGGCGGCCTCCACGGCCGCGCGGACGCAGACCTGGAACTCCTCCGGGGTGAGCGCGTGGAACTCGCCGGTGCCGCAGCAGGCGAACACGGCGGCGGCACCGGCCTCCACCCCGCGGCGGACATGGGCACGGCAGACGTCGGGGTCCACGGTGCCGCCGGGGCCGTAGGCGGTGACGGGGAAGAACAGCGGACCGCTGGGGACGCGGAGTCGGGCGGCGAGCGGGGCTGACGTCACGGGCTCTCCCTGTCGTGCACGTTTATGATCGATGTCCATGTTTCTGAACGGGTTCACGCTAAGTGCCGCCATAAGGGCCGGTCAAGGAGGCGAACTGCGGTACAGAGGCGGTCCTCATCGCTCACTCCCCCGGCGTGTCCGCAGGTACGGCGACACTCTTGACGTGTCGCACCACCCCTTTTAGCGTGTCCGCGCATGTGAATCCCGGCCACGGATACGGAGACCCGAGGATGTCCTCCTCCCGCACCGTCCTGCTCACCGGAGCCGCCGGCGGTCTCGGCACCCTGATGCGGGACCTGCTCCCCGCCCACGGACACACCCTGCGCCTGTTCGACATGCGTCCCGTCGAGGGCGAGCCGGACGCGATCATCGCGGACCTCGCCGACCGGGGCGCCCTGCGGGAGGCCGTACGCGGGGCCGGCGCGGTCCTCCATCTGGCCGGCATCTCCCTGGAGGCGCCCTTCGAGAAGATCCTCAGGGCCAACATCGAGGGGACCTACAACCTGTACGAGGCCGCGCGGGAGGAGGGCGTGGCGCGGATCGTCTTCGCCTCCTCCAACCACGCCGTCGGCTACACGCCCCGCCCCCGGGGCGACGATCCGCTGATCCCGGTCGACACGCCACGCCGCCCGGACACCTTCTACGGCCTGTCCAAGTCCTTCGGCGAGGACCTCGCCCAGCTCTACTGGGACCGGCACGGCCTGGAGACCGTCTCCGTGCGCATCGGATCCTGCTTCCCCGAGCCCAGCAGCGTGCGCATGCTGTCGGTCTGGATGAGCCCGGCCGACGGCGCCCGCCTCTTCCACGCGGCCCTCACCGCCGAGCGGGTCGGTCACACCGTGGTCTACGGCTCCTCCGCCAACACCCGGCTGTGGTGGGACCTGTCGGGCGCGCGGGCGCTCGGCTACGAGCCGCGGGACGACTCCGAGCCGTACGCCGCGAAGCTGATCGCGGAACAGGGCGAGCTGGACCCGGAGAACGCCGCGCACGCCTGCCTGGGCGGCCACTTCGTCAGCGATCCGCCGATCTGGCCGTACTGAGACCCTTCCTTCCGGAAGGCGGAAGTTTAAGGGAACGGTAAAGCGGGTCCGGTCGTTGTCCGGTCATGACCGCTATGACCCCTGGCTCGAACATTCCGCTCCCCGCTGCCCGTGTGACGGTGGACGTGGCGGCCCCGGTGCGGCTCGACGTGTCGGGCCTCCTGCTCACCGCCGACGGCAAGGTGCGCTCCGACGACGACTTCATCTTCTACAACCAGCCGTCCGGCCCGGGCGTGACCTACCGGTCCGGCGGCGGTACGTCGCCCGACGCGATCACCGTGGACACGGCCGCCCTGCCGCCGGGCATCGAGAAGGTGGTCGTCACGGCCAGCCCGGACGCCGCCGGGCAGACCTTCCAGGGCATCGAACCGACGGCCACGATCCGCGACGGGGACGGCGGCGCCGTGCTGGCCACGTTCACCCCGCCGCGGCTGGGCACGGAGACGGCCCTGGTGGTCGTGGAGATCTATCTGCGCGGCGGCCGGTGGAAGGCCCGCGCGGTGGGCCAGGGGTACGCGAACGGGCTCGCGGGGATCGCGACGGACTTCGGCGTGACGGTGGAGGAACCGGCGCAGGCGGCCGTGACCCCCGCACCGGCCCCGCCGCAGCCCGCCGCTCCGCCGGCGGGCGCCGCGGGCGCTCCCGCCCAGCCGTTCGGGGCTCCCCCGATGCCGCCCGCCCCTCCGGCGCCGCCCGCCGCCCCCGCCCCCGCCCCGGGCGCGGGGAAGATCAACCTCGACAAGGGCCGGGTCAGCCTCCAGAAGAACCAGACCGTGTCCCTGGTCAAGGGCGGCCGTCCGCTGCTCTCCCAGGTCCGGATGGGCCTCGGCTGGGAGCCCGCGTTCCGGGGCAGAAGCGTCGACCTGGACGCGTCGGTCATCGCCTACGGCCCTCAGCGCAACCACATCGGCAGCTGCTGGTTCGGCAAGCTGACCATCCTGGGCGGCGCGGTCCGCCACTCCGGCGACAACCTCACGGGCGCGGGCAGCGGCGACGACGAGATGATCACGGTCGACCTCGGCAGACTCCCTCAGGAGGTCACCGGTCTGGTCTTCACCGTGAACTCCTTCTCCGGCCAGAAGTTCACCGACGTCGCCAAGGCGTACTGCCGTCTGGTCGACGCCGCGACCGACCAGGAGCTGGTCCGCTTCGACCTCACCAACGCCGAGCCGCAGACCGGAGTAATGATGGCCAAGCTCGTCCGGCAGTTCTCCGGCGAGTGGGACATGACCGCGATGGGCCACTTCGTCAAGGCGCGCACGGTGCGCGGGATGGTGAAGCCGGCGGCGGAGGCGCTGTAGCGGCCGCCCTTGCCGCTCCGGGTCCCGGGGTGCCCTCCGCACGGAGGGCACCCCGGGACCGCCGGGCGGGGAGGAGGTGCTTACCGCCGGTGGCGCTTCCAGGGCCCGGTGATCGCCACCATGATCCCCGGCTCCTGGATGTTGGCGTACAGCGTCCGGCCGTCGGGCGAGAAGGTGACACCGGTGAACTCGCTGTACTCCGGCGCCTCGGCGGTGCCGATGTTCAGGTCGTTACGGGCGATCGGGTAGGTACGGCCGCGGTCGGTGGCGCCGAACAGATGCTGGATCCCCTCGCCGTCCTCGGCGATGACGAGGCCGCCGTACGGGGAGACGGTGATGTTGTCCGGGCCGTCGAAGGCACCGTCGGCGGACGGGTCGGGGTTCACTCCCAGCAGCACCTTCAGGGTGAGGGTGCGGCGCCTCGGGTCGTAGAACCAGACGGCCCCGTCGTGCCGCACCGGGCTCTCGGCACGGGCGTAGGACGAGACGATGTAGGCGCCGCCGTCGCCCCACCACATGCCTTCGAGCTTCCGGGCGCGGGTGATCTGGCCGTCGGTGAACTGCTTGCGCACCGAGACGGTACGGGCGTCCCGGTCGGGGACGGGCACCCAGTCGACGCCGTACACCGTGCCGGTCCTCGTGGCGCGGGAGAGGTCGTCGACGAACCGGCCCCCGGAGTCGAAGCACCGGAACGCCTGGAGCACACCGGCGTCGTCGGCGAGGGTGCGCAGCTTGCCCCGGCCGTGGCGGAAGCCCTCCGGCGGGGTCCAGCGGTAGAGCAGGCCGTTGGGGCCGGAGGCGTCCTCGGTGAGGTAGAGATGGCCGCGCCCGGGGTCGACGACGACCGCCTCGTGCGCGTAACGCCCCAGCGCCTTGAGGGGTTTGGGGTCGCGGTTCGCGCGGCGGTCCTCGGGGTCGACCTCGAAGACGTAGCCGTGGTCCCTGGTCATGCCGTTCTGGCCGGCTCTGTCCTCGGTCTCCTCGCAGGTGAGCCAGGTGCCCCAGGGCGTGTGGCCGCCCGCGCAGTTGGTCGAGGTACCGGCGATGCCGACCCATTCGGCCACCTGGTCCCGGCGCACCTCGACGACCGTGCAGCCGCCGGACGCGGCCGGGTCGTAGACAAGATCCCCGGTGAGCGGGACGGGGTACGCCCAGTCGGCGCGCGGGCCCTTCAGCTCGTGGTTGTTGACGAGGAGGGTCGCACCGCGCGGGCCGTCGAAGGCGGCGGTGCCGTCGTGGTGGGAGGGGGTGAACTCCCCGGACTCCAGCCTGGTCCTCCCGCTGTGGGTGACGATCCGGTACGAGAACCCGGCGGGCAGCGCGAGAACGCCGTGCGGGTCGGGGACGAGCGGCCCGTAGCCGACCCCGCCGTGCCCGGCGGCCGTCTCCTCCCCCGCGGTGTGGGTCTCCGTGGACGCCAGTGCCTGGGGCGCGGTGGCGAGGGCACCGACACTGCCCACCAGCGCGATCCCGGCCCCCGTGATCGCGGACTGCCTGGTGAAGTCCCTGCGGGTGAGCGGCATGGTGTGTCTCCTGTGACGGTCGACGTGCCGTGACGGACGGACGGTGGCGCACCACGGTGCGCGCGCCAGGCTGCCGCACCCCGCTGAACAGAGGCTGAATTCGGGGCGACTTCGGACGGCCTTCTTCCATGACCTGGCCGGGCCGGGCCGGACCCACGGGAGCCCCGAGCCGGGCGGCACCGGGCACCGGGCACCGGGCACCGGGCACCGGGCACCGGGCGCAGAACGGTGCCCCGGCCGCGGTCGTCGCCCTGCCCGGCTGCGGTCCGCGGTCCCGGACATCCCGCTCGCCGTACTCCGCACCCGGCGTGACGCCGGTCGGCACCGGAACGCCCCGGACGCCGCGCAGGGCGGAAAGCGGACCGGGCCCGCGGACCGGCCGGCCGCCCGCCCGGAACCACGGATGCCCCACCCGGCCGCCCTGCCCCACCCGGCCGCCGCCGCGGCGGCGGCGGCGGACGGCACACCGCGGCAGCGGGCCCTGCTCTCAGCTCCCCCGCTGCGACCGCGCCTTGAACGCCGCCTTGCGGGCCTCCTTCGCGACCTTCTTGTCGGGGTGGAGGCGGCCCATCGCCTCCAGTACGTCCGCCGTGGCCGGGTGGTCGACGCGCCAGGCCACCGCGAAGAAGCCGCCGTGCTGCGCCGCGAGGCCCTCCACCAGGGCCTGGAGCTCGTCCGAGTTGCCCTCCGCGGCCAGTTGCGCGGCCAGGGTGTCGATGGTCAGCCAGAACACCATCGCCTCGGACGGCGCGGGCACGTCGGGCAGACCGTGCTCACTGAGCCACACCCGGGCGAGACCGCCGAGTTCGGGGTCGTCGAGCACCTCCCGCAGCGCGGGCTCGGCAGCCGTGCCGACCAGCGAGAGCGCCTGCTGGCAGCGCAGCCTCCGCAGCGGCGCACCGCCGTCGGAGCCCCGGGCCGCCGCCAGCAACTCCCTCGCGGCGACGAGAGGTTCGTGGCGGCCCAGCCACAGCTCGGTCTCGGCCCGGGCGGCCCGCGGACCGAACCAGGACGTCCCGTCGAGCAGCACGTCGGCGCCCTTGTCCGCGAGGTCGCCGACGGCCGGTGCCTCGTAGCCGGCCTCCAGCAGCCGCGCCCGCAGCCCGTAGAGGCCGAGCGGGGTGAGGCCCACCATGCCGTAGCGGGACACGTCGGTGTCGTCGTCGGTGTCGTCGTCGGCAAAGGCCCCGGCGGACTCCCGGCCCACGCCGCCGGCCGCCTCGTCGTCGCCGTCGACGTCCACCAGCAGCGCCTCGTCCAGCGGCTGGTACTCCACGAGCCCCGCCGGCTCCAGCAGCCGGAACTGGTCGTCGAGCCGCATCATCGCGTCGGAGACCTGCTCCAGCACGTCGTTGCTGGGCTCCTCCATGTCGTCCGGCACGATCACGCTCGCGGCCAGCGCGGGCAGCGGGACGGGACCGCCGGGGCCGTCCTCGTCGACCGTGAGGAGATACAGGTTGCCGAGGACGTCGTCGAGGAACTCGGCCTCCGCCTCCGGGTCCCAGTCGACCGGCAGGAGTTCCGGGTCCTGGCCGGCCGCCGGGAGTCCGGTGTCGCCGCCGTCCGGCGCGGCCTCGAGCAGACCGTCCAGGTCGGGCACGGTGGCGTCGGCGAGCACCGTCTCCAGGACGCCCAGCCACACCGTGAGCACGTCGTGCGGGGAGCCCCCGGTGAGCAGCGCCAGGTCCGCCCCGGCGGTGACGGTCCCGGCCTCCTCGTCGACGATGTCGACCAGCCCGCAGTCCACGGCGAGCCCCCACGCCTCGGCGGTGAGGGCCTCCGCGTCGTCACCGGTCAGGCCGAGTTCCCGCACGGC
The DNA here is from genome assembly GCF_040644295.1 of Streptomyces sp. NPDC047000. Classification (NCBI taxonomy): domain Bacteria; kingdom Bacillati; phylum Actinomycetota; class Actinomycetes; order Kitasatosporales; family Streptomycetaceae; genus Streptomyces; species Streptomyces sp. NPDC047000. Next base: position 297,594 of record NZ_JBEYWE010000004.1, on the reverse strand, counting down.
GGCCGGGTACTGCTCCTCCACGAGGTCGCCGGCCAGGTCGACGCGGGTCCCGGGTCCGGCCCAGCGGGCCAGGCGGACGGCCCGGGAGAGCAACGGCGTGGACAGCGCGTCGCGCGCCAGCTCCGCTTCGGTGTGCAGCCGCACCGGCGGCATGGGGGAGCTGTCTGACATCGGCTGTTTCTCCTCGGGCACCTGAACGGCCGTACGGCCGCACAGACCGTACAGCCACCTGTATCGCGTACGACGGCCCGGACGGGCCGCGCCGCCCATCGGCCCGGAGGGGCAGGGAGCGCGGGCCGAAACGGCGTCGTACGGCTCTGCCGACTCAGCCTAGACGGATTTCCGCCCATGCCGTCCGGTTCATCTTCCCGCCGGTCGTCGTCCATGGCCGAAACCTTGACAACGGGCGTGACGACACAGGAGATTGACGCGCGTAGAAGTCGGGGGGACAGCTGTTCGCGGGAGTTCCGGGGCCGGGATGCCGAAGCGCCGGAGATCCGGGATCATGGACACTGACGCCACGCCCTCCGGCGTCTGCGCGTGTCACCCGCACCGCCGTGCCACGTGTTCCGGCTCCACCGCCGCCCCGGCGCCCTGTATGTCCCCGGAGGGATCACCGTTGCCGAGCAAGTCTTCCGCGCGTCTCGCCGCGCTCACCGTCGCCGCCGTCTGCAGTGCGGCCTCCACCGTCGTCCTCACCTCCCCCGCGCACGCGGACTCCGTGCGCATCCATGACGTCCAGGGCACCACGCGGACGTCGCCGTACGCCGGCCAGAAGGTCGCGGACGTGCCCGGCATCGTCACGGGGGTGCGCACGTACGGCTCGTCCAGGGGCTTCTGGATCCAGGACCCGGCCCCGGACGACGACCCGGCCACCAGCGAAGGCGTGTTCGTCTTCACCAGCTCCACCCCGAAGGTCGCGGTCGGTGACTCCGTCACGGTCACCGGCACGGTCTCGGAGTACGTGCCGGGCGGCACCTCGACCGGCAACCAGTCGCTGACCGAGCTGACCAAGCCGACGATCACCGTGCTGTCGGGCGGCAACCCGGTACCCGCGCCGGTCGTCGTCGACGCGGACTCGGTGCCGGACGCGTACACCCCGGCGGGCGACACCGCGGCGAACGGCTCCGTCAACGCCCTGCCGCTGGCGCCGTCCGTGTACGCCCTGGACCGCTACGAGTCGCTGGAGGGCATGAACGTCCAGGTCGCCGACACCCGCGTGGTCACCGCGACCGACCCGTACACCGAGCTGTGGGTCACGGTGAAACCGTGGGAGCACCGTAACCGCCGCGGCGGCACCGTCTACGGCTCCTACGACTCCCAGAACACCGGCCGCCTCCAGATCCAGTCCCTGGGCTCGACCGCCGACTTCCCGAAGGCGAACGTCGGCGACACTCTGGAGGGCACCACCACCGGCCCGCTGGACTACAACCAGTACGGCGGCTACACCCTGGTCGCGAACCAGCTCGGCACGCTGCACAGCGCGGGCCTTCAGCGGGAGACGACCCGCAAGCAGAAGCACGGCGAGCTGGCGGTGGCGACGTACAACGTCGAGAACCTCGACCCGTCCGACACCACGTTCGCGGCGCACGCCTCCGCGATCGTGAACAACCTGCGCTCGCCCGACATCGTGTCCCTGGAGGAGATCCAGGACGACAACGGCGCCACCGACGACGGCACGGTCGACGCGAGCGAGACGGTCACGAAGCTGATCGACGCGATCGTGGCGGCGGGCGGCCCGCACTACGCGTGGCGCTCGATCGACCCGGTGAACGACCAGGACGGCGGCGAGCCGGGCGGCAACATCCGTCAGGTGTTCCTCTTCAACCCCGACCGGGTGTCGTTCACCGACCGTGCGGGCGGCGACTCGACGACCGCCGTGGGCGTGACCCGCGAGCACGGCAGGGCGGCGCTGACCGTCTCCCCCGGCCGTATCGCCCCGGCCGACGACGCGTGGAAGTCCAGCCGCAAGCCGCTGGTGGGCGAGTTCGTCTTCCGCGGCCGCACGGTCTTCGTGATCGCCAACCACCTGAACTCCAAGGGCGGCGACCAGGGCCTGACCGCGCAGTACCAGCCCCCGGTCCGCAGCTCGGAGACCCAGCGCCACGCCCAGGCGACGCTGGTGAACTCCTTCGTGAAGAGCGTCCTCGACGTCCAGAAGAACGCGGACGTCATCGCGCTCGGCGACATGAACGACTTCGAGTTCTCCGGCACCACGGAGATCCTCGAGGGTGACGGCGCGCTGTGGTCGGCGATCAGGTCGCTGCCCAGGAGCGAGCGGTACACCTACGACTACCAGGGCAACCAGCAGGTCCTGGACCAGATCCTGATCAGCCCGGCGATCCGTCGCGACGACGACTTCACGTACGACTCGGTGCACATCAACTCGGAGTTCAACGACCAGATAAGCGACCACGACCCCCAGGTCCTGCGCTTCCGTCCGTAAGCCCGAGGGCGAGCGACCGGGCCGGCCCGACGGCCGGCCCGGTCCGGGCTCACCGGCGCCGCCAGTTGTGGCTGCGCCGAACGAGACGCGGGTCAGGGGGCGCCGGCCTGCCTCGGCGTGGTCGCGGTCGAAAGCCACTTCGGTGCTGACGCCGGCGCGCCGGGCAACCGGGCACGGGGGTCGTGAGTCACCTGTGGTGCCGGATTCCGCGACCGGACCAACGGAGGTATGCAGTGCCCTCTCGACTCGGCAGACGCCGGTTGTTCCACGCCGTGTCGGTGCTGGCACTGGTGCTCGGCGCGGGCCTCGCCCTGCCGATGGTCCTGGCCTCCACGCGCGGCGGACCGGTGGCGCCGGCGACGGCCGAGGTCTTCCAGGAACTCGTCTACAGGGCGGCCCCCGGCCAGGACAACAGCGTGACCATCACCCAGACGGGTACCACCAACCGGACGGACCCTCCTTCCTATGTGATCGACGACGTGGTCCCGATCATCGCCAGGTCCGGTTGCACCCACCCCGACGCCGCCGACCGCACCAAGGTCTCCTGCACCGTCCCGCCCGAAGATGCCTCCATGGACGTGCCGGCCACGCTGGTGATGTGGCTCGGCGACGGCGACGACACGGCCACCGTGCACACCGGTGCCGGCATCGTCAACGGTCACAACGAGATCCATCTGGGCTCCGGTAAGGACACCTGGACCGGCACCGCACAAGAGGGCCTTCTGATCTGGGGCGACGCCGGAGACGACACCATCACGTCGAGCGAGGGCGGGACGATCGACGGCGGCCCGGGCGACGACACGCTCTACGCCGGCAACGAGGTCCTCGCCGTGGGCGGCCCCGGTGACGACAAGATCCACGGCGGGGCGGGCAGCCAGATCCTGACCGGCGGCCTGGGCGACGACGTGATCTACGGGGGGCCCGGCGACGACGTGATCTACGGCAGTGAGGGCGACGATGTCATGTACGGCAACAGCGGCGACGACACGATGTGGGGCGAGAGCAAGGCCTTGACCCGGGGTGAGAAGTTCGGGAAGAGGCGGGACGACAAGCTGTACGGGGGGCCCGGCAGGGACACCCTGGACGGCGGGCCCGGCACCGACACCGTCCTTCAGGACTGACGGTTCCCTCGACGCTCCGCCGCGCCACCGCACCCTCCCGCGGCGGCGTGCGGTGGTCACCGGCCGAAGCGCCGGGACGGTGCGCACGCACGAGCGCCCTTCCCCGGGCCGTCCTCGGGCCGAGAAAGGGCGCTCAGCGGTGAAGGCAGGCGACGACGAGAAGCCGCCGTCGGTCAGTTGTGGCTGTGCAGGATCTCGTTCAGGCCGCCCCAGGCCGCGTTGTTCGGGCGGGCCTCCACGGTGCCGGTGACCGAGTTGCGGCGGAAGAGGATGTTCGAGGCGCCGGAGAGTTCACGGGCCTTGACGATCTCGCCGTCGGGCATCGTGACGCGGGTGCCCGCGGTGACGTAGAGACCGGCCTCGACCACGCACTCGTCGCCCAGGGCGATGCCGACGCCCGCCTCGGCACCGACCAGGCAGCGCTCGCCGATGGAGATGACGACGTTGCCGCCGCCGGACAGCGTGCCCATCGTGGAGGCGCCGCCGCCGATGTCGGAGCCGTCGCCGACCACGACGCCCGCCGAGATACGGCCCTCGACCATGGACGTGCCGAGGGTGCCGGCGTTGAAGTTGACGAAGCCCTCGTGCATCACGGTGGTGCCGTCGGAGAGGTGGGCGCCGAGACGGACCCGGTCGGCGTCGGCGATGCGGACGCCCTTGGGGGCCACGTAGTCCGTCATGCGGGGGAACTTGTCGACCGACGTCACCTGGAGGTGCAGGCCCTCCGCGCGGGCGTTCAGGCGGACCTTCTCGATGTCGTCCACGGCGACCGGGCCCAGCGAGGTCCAGGCCACGTTGGCGAGGAAGCCGAACATGCCGTCCAGGCTCTGGCCGTGCGGCTTCACCAGGCGGTAGGAGAGCAGGTGCAGGCGCAGGTACACGTCGTGCGCGTCGACCGGCTTCTCGTCCAGGGAGGAGATGACCGTACGGACCGCGACGACCTCGACGTTCCGCCGGGTGTCCGGGCCGATCGCCTTCGCCGCGCCCTCGCCCAGCAGTTCCACGGCACGCTCGGCGGACAGCGACTCGGTGCCGGACGGGCCGGGCTCGGCGACGAGTCGGGGCGCGGGGAACCAGGTGTCGAGAACGGTGCCGTCGGCGGCGATCGTGGCGAGGCCGGCGGCGGCGGCGCCGGTGGTGCGGGGAGCAGTCGTGTCGGTCATGGGGTGAAACCTAACGTGCGAGGTGCCGGGCTCGCGAACCGTGTCTCACGGCCGCGGACCGCCCACCGGGGACACCGGGGGCACGTGCCCGCCGGTTCCGTGGAAGGGGCTCACCGAAAGGGGTCCCGTGGACACACAGAGTCCACTACTGTTCCAGTGTTTCACCTCTCAACCATCTGCCTCACCGCTCCCGGCCGTCCCCCGCACGCCGCTGCAGGAGTCCCGAATGCCCTCACGCACCCCCGCGCCGCCCCCGCACTGGGAGAACGGCTGGCCGCCCGACACCTCCCGGGCGCCCGGGACACGCCGGCTGTGGCTGGCCGGTGCGCTGGCCCTGACCGCCGTCGCCGCCTGCGTCACGGCGATCGCCGTCGACGACGGGCGGCCGGACGCCGCACCGGCGTCCGCGGCCCCGCCCTCCGCGGCGCAGGAGGACGGCCCCGGGCTGCTCTCCTTCCCGTCCTCGTCCGTGAGCGCCGGGACGCACCGCGACGGGACCAGGCCCGACTCCGGCACGCCGGCGACCGGCGCATCCGGTACGGGGAAGGGGACGGGGAAGAAGGCAGGGTCGGGGGGCGGCGGGACGGTAGGCGGCGGCACCTCGCCGACGCCGGCCGCCTCCCCGACGGGGCACGGTGGCGGCGGCTCCGGGGGTCGGCCGGTCTCGGTCTGGAAGTCGGTCCGCTCGGTGAACTACCCGGACCGCTCCTGGCACATCGACCGGGGGCTGGTACGGCTCGACCCGGCCGGCCGGGCGGACGACCCGCGCACCACCGTCTTCAAGCTGGTCAACGGCCTCGCGGACAAGGCGTGCTACTCCTTCGCCACGGCTGACGGCGGCTATCTGCGCCACCGCGACTTCGTGCTGCGCTCCGAGCACGACGACGGCTCGGCCCTGTTCGAGAAGGACGCCACCTTCTGCCCGCGCACCTCCGCGTACTCCGGCGCGGTGATGCTCGAGTCCGTCAACTACCCCGGCCGTTATCTCCGCCACCGGGACTTCCAGCTCGTGCTGGACCCCTACCAGGGCAGCGGCCAGTACCGGGCCGATTCGGCGTTCCGGCTGGCGGACGCACCGCCTTGAAGACAACGGCGGGAGCACCGGGGCGGGCGGCGAGGTCACGCACACCACGCCGGCCGCCCCGGCGGGAGAGGGGCTCTCAGACGTTGAAGCCCAGCGCCCGCAGCTGCTCGCGCCCGTCGTCCGTGATCTTGTCGGGACCCCACGGCGGCATCCAGACCCAGTTGATCCGCAGTTCGCTGACGAGACCGTCCGTGGCGGACTTGGCCTGGTCCTCGATGACGTCCGTCAGCGGGCAGGCCGCCGACGTCAGGGTCATGTCGACGGTCGCGATGTTGGCGTCGTCGATGTGGACGCCGTAGATCAGGCCCAGGTTGACGACGTCGATGCCCAGTTCGGGGTCGACGACGTCCATCAGCGCCTCGTAGAGCTCCTCCTCCGAGGCGCGCTTGGTCTCGGTGTCACTCATGCGGTCTTCCTTTCGGCGTCGGCGCCGCCCAGCGCCTGGGCCGTCGCGTCCTTCCACGCCATCCAGCTCAGGAGGGCGCACTTCACCCGTGCCGGGTACTTGGAGACCCCGGCGAACGCGACCGCGTCCTCCAGGACCTCCTCCATGGCGTCGTCGGGCTCGATCCGGCCCTTGGACTGCATCAGCTCCAGGAAGGTCTCCTGGATCTTCTGCGCGTCGGCCAGCTCCCTGCCGACCAGCAGCTCGTTCAGGACGGAGGCGGAGGCCTGGCTGATGGAACAGCCCTGGCCCTCGTACGAGACGTCCCGGATCGTCGTGCCGTCGTACTTCACACGAAGGGTGATCTCGTCGCCGCACGTCGGGTTCACATGGTGCACCTCGGCATCGCCGTCCCTCAGACCACGCCCGTGCGGGTTCTTGTAGTGGTCCAGGATGACTTCCTGGTACATCGAGTCCAGCTTCACCTGTTCAGCACGCCCTTCAGCCGAAGAAGTTCCGTACGTGCTCCAGCCCGTCGACCAGTGCGTCGATCTCGGCGGGCGTGGAGTACAGATAGAACGACGCCCGGGTGGTCGCGGGAATTCCGTACCGCAGGCAGACGGGGCGGGCACAGTGGTGGCCGACCCGGACCGCGATGCCCTGCTCGTCGAGGACCTGGCCCACGTCGTGGGGGTGGATGTCACCGAGGGTGAACGAGATCGCCGCGCCGCGGTCCTCCGCGGTGGACGGTCCGATGATCCTCAGGTCGGGGACCTCGGACAGGCGGCGCACGGCGTACTCGGTGAGGGCGTGCTCATGGGCGAGGACCCGGTCCATGCCGATGGCGTTCAGGTAGTCGATCGCCGCGCCGAGGCCGACGGCCTGGGCGATCGGCGGGGTGCCCGCCTCGAACTTGTGCGGGGCGGGGGCGTACGTCGACGAGTGCATCGAGACGGTCTCGATCATCTCGCCGCCGCCGAGGAACGGCGGCAGGTCCTCGAGCAGCTCCTGGCGGCCCCACAGGACGCCGATGCCGGTCGGGCCGCACATCTTGTGGCCGGTGAAGGCCACGAAGTCGGCCTGGAGGGCCTGCACGTCCACCGGCATGTGCGGCGCCGCCTGGGAGGCGTCGACACAGACGAGGGCGCCGACCTGCTGGGCGCGGCGCACTATCGCCTCGACCGGGTTGACCGTGCCGAGGATGTTGGAGACCAGCACGAAGGACACGATCTTCGTCTTCTCCGTGATGACCTCGTCGATGTTCGACAGGTCGAGACGGCCGTCGTCGGTCAGGCCGAACCACTTCAGCTTCGCACCGGTGCGCTGCGCGAGCAGCTGCCACGGCACGATGTTGGAGTGGTGCTCCATCTCCGTGATGACGATCTCGGTGTCGGCGTCCACCCGGTAGGGCTCGTCGGCCCAGCCGAGCATGTTCGCCACCAGGTTGAGGGACTCGGAGGCGTTCTTGGTGAAGATCACCTCGTCGCGGCTGGGCGCGTTGACGAACGCGGCGACCTTGTCCCGCGCGCCCTCGTACAGCGCCGTGGCCTCCTCGGCGAGCACATGCACACCGCGATGGACGTTGGCGTTGTGGCGCTCGTAGTACTCGTTGAGGGCGTCCAGCACCTGGCGCGGCTTCTGCGACGTCGCCGCGTTGTCCAGGTACACGAGCTTCCTGCCGTCGTGGACCAGCCGGTCCAGGACGGGGAAGTCCTTGCGGATCGCCTCGGTGTCGAGGAGGCCCGGCAGCTGTGTCACGCCACGGTCTCCTTCGCGTTCGCTCCGCTCACGGGGCCGCCCTTCGTGTACGCCTCGTAGCCCTCGTCCTCCAGCTTGTCGGCGAGTTCGGCGCCGCCGGACTCGACGATGCGGCCGCCGGAGAAGACATGGACGTAGTCGGGCTTGATGTAGCGCAGGATGCGCGTGTAGTGCGTGATCAGCAGGGTGCCGACCTCGCCGGTCTCCCGGACGCGGTTGACGCCCTCGGAGACGATGCGCAGGGCGTCGACGTCGAGGCCGGAGTCCGTCTCGTCGAGGATCGCGACCTTCGGCCTGAGCAGCTCCAGCTGGAGGATCTCGTGGCGCTTCTTCTCACCGCCGGAGAAGCCCTCGTTGACGTTGCGCTCGGCGAAGGCGGGGTCCATGCTGAGCCGCTCCATGGCTCCCTTGACCTCCTTCACCCAGGTGCGCAGCTTGGGGGCCTCGCCGCGGATCGCGGTGGCGGAGGCGCGCAGGAAGTTGGACACGGAGACGCCGGGGATCTCGACGGGGTACTGCATCGCGAGGAACAGGCCGGCGCGGGCGCGCTCGTCGACGGACATCGCCAGGACGTCCTCGCCGTCGAGCAGGACGCTGCCGCTGGTGACCGTGTACTTGGGGTGACCGGCGAGGGAGTAGGCGAGGGTCGACTTGCCGGAGCCGTTGGGACCCATGATGGCGTGCGTCTCGCCCTGCTTCACGGTGAGGTCGACGCCCTTGAGGATCTCCTTCGTGGCGTTGTCCGCCTCGACGGTGACGTGCAGGTCTCGGATTTCAAGCGTGGCCATGGATGCCTCAGGACTCCTGGGAGAGGGAGACGAGCACGTCGTCCCCTTCGATCTTGACGGGGTATACGGGGACGGGGCGTGTCGCGGGCAGGCCGGACGGTTTGCCGGTACGGAGGTCGAAGCTGGAGCCGTGCAGCCAGCACTCGATCTGGCAGTCGTCCACCTCGCCCTCGGAGAGCGAGACGTTGGCGTGGGAGCAGATGTCGTGGATGGCGAACACCTCTCCTTCGGTCCTGACGAGCGAGACGGGCGTGCCGTCGAGTTCGACCCGGCGGGGGGTGCCCTCCTCGAGTTCGCTCAGGGCGCAGGCCCGGACGAACGGGGCGTGGTCGACGGCGGTCATGCGACCGATGCCTCCAGCTCCCCCTCGATCTTGGCGATGAGGCGCTGTTCGATGTCCTCGACGCCGATCTGCTGGACGAGTTCCGCGAAGAAGCCGCGGACCACCAGGCGGCGGGCCTCCTGCTCCGGGATGCCGCGGGCCATCAGGTAGAAGAGCTGCTCGTCGTCGAAGCGGCCGGTCGCGGAGGCGTGCCCGGCGCCGACGATCTCACCGGTCTCGATCTCCAGGTTGGGCACGGAGTCGACCCGGGCGCCGTCGGTGAGGACGAGGTTGCGGTTCATCTCATAGGTGTCGGTGCCCTCGGCCGCGGCCTCGATGAGGACGTCGCCGATCCACACGGCGTGCGCCTCGTCGCCCTGCAACGCGCCCTTGTAGACGACGTTCGACTTGCAGTGCGGGGCGTTGTGGGTGACGAGGAGCCGGTGCTCGTGGTGCTGGCCGGCGTCGGTGAAGTACAGGCCGAGCAGTTCGGCCTCTCCCCCGGGTCCGCCGTAGGTGATGCGCGGGTGGATGCGGACCAGGTCGCCGCCGAAGGTGACGACGAAGTGCCGGAACCCGGCGTCCCGCCCCAGCAGGGCGCTCTGCTGGGCGGCGTGCACAGCGGTGTCGTCCCAGTCGATCACGGTGACCACCGTGAGCCTGGCGCCGTCGCCGACGATGTACTCCACGTTCGCCGAGCGGACGGTGTCGCCGGTGTGGTCGATGACGACGGTGGCCTCCGCGAAGGCCCCCACCTCGAACACGGTGTGCCCGTAGCTCACGCCGCCCTCGCCGTGCAGCACGAGGCGGACCGGCTCGGTGAGCACGGTCTCCTTGGGCACGGTGACGACGGTCGCCTCCTCGAAGGACGAGTAGGCCTGGGCCGCGACCCGGTCCACCGGTGCGCCCGCCCTGCCGAGCCGGGCGTCGTCCCGGCCGACCGTCTCCACGGTGACGCCGTCGGGCGCCGAGAAGTCGGCCTTGATCGAGCCGCCGGCGACGGCGGTGCCGTCGTGCAGCCCGCGCAGGCGCTCCAGCGGGGTGAACCGCCATTCCTCCTCGCGGCCGGTGGGGACCGGGAAGTCCGCCACGTCGAAGGAGGGCGGCGCGCTCATCCGGGTGGCGACGGTCGACTCCGCGGCGACCGCGAGGGAACCGGCGGTGGTGGACCCGACCGGAACCGGTGTGTTGGGGGCCTCAGCCATGGCTGTCGTCATGCTCGCTTTCTGCGTAGGTGGCTCGATGGGGGCTGCGGGGCGTCAGCCGACCGCGCCTTCCATCTGGAGCTCGATCAGCCGGTTGAGTTCCAGCGCGTACTCCATGGGCAGTTCCTTGGCGATGGGCTCGACGAAGCCGCGCACGATCATCGCCATCGCCTCGAACTCGGACAGACCGCGGCTCATCAGGTAGAAGAGCTGGTCCTCGGAGACCTTGGAGACGGTCGCCTCGTGGCCCATGGACACGTCGTCCTCGCGGACGTCGACGTAGGGGTAGGTGTCGGAGCGGGAGATGGTGTCGACCAGCAGCGCGTCGCACAGCACGTTCGACTTGGAGCCGTGGGCGCCCTCGCCGATCTCGACCAGGCCGCGGTAGGAGGTGCGGCCACCGCCCCGGGCCACCGACTTGGAGACGATGTTGGACGAGGTGTTCGGCGCCATGTGGACCATCTTGGAGCCGGCGTCCTGGTGCTGCCCCTCCCCCGCGAAGGCGATGGAGAGGGTCTCGCCCTTGGCGTGCTCGCCCATCAGATAGACGGCGGGATACTTCATCGTGACCTTGGAGCCGATGTTGCCGTCGACCCACTCCATGGTGGCGCCCTCGTAGGCGACGGCGCGCTTGGTGACCAGGTTGTAGACGTTGTTCGACCAGTTCTGGATGGTCGTGTAGCGGCAGCGGGCGTTCTTCTTGACGATGATCTCGACCACCGCGGAGTGCAGCGAGTCCGACTTGTAGATCGGTGCCGTACAACCCTCGACGTAGTGCACGTAGGCGCCCTCGTCGACGATGATCAGGGTCCGCTCGAACTGGCCCATGTTCTCCGTGTTGATACGGAAGTACGCCTGGAGCGGGATCTCCACGTGGACGCCCGGCGGGACGTACACGAACGAGCCGCCCGACCACACGGCGGTGTTCAGCGACGCGAACTTGTTGTCACCGGCGGGGATGACGGTGCCGAAGTACTCCTTGAAGAGCTCCGGGTGCTCCTTCAGCGCCGTGTCGGTGTCGAGGAAGATGACGCCCTGCTGCTCCAGGTCCTCGCGGATCTGGTGGTAGACGACCTCCGACTCGTACTGCGCGGCGACACCGGCGACCAGGCGCTGCTTCTCCGCCTCCGGGATGCCGAGCCGGTCGTAGGTGTTCTTGATGTCCTCGGGCAGTTCCTCCCAGGACTCGGCCTGCTTCTCCGTGGAGCGCACGAAGTACTTGATGTTGTCGAAGTCGATGCCCGACAGGTCCGAGCCCCAGTTCGGCAGGGGCTTCTTCTCGAAGAGCTTCAGACCCTTGAGGCGCAGCCTGGTCATCCACTCGGGCTCGGACTTCTTCCCCGAGATGTCGCGGACGACGTCCTCGCTCAGGCCGCGCTTCGCCGCGGCACCGGCCTCGTCGGAGTCGGCCCAGCCGTATTCGTACGTGCCCAGGCCCTCGAGTTCGGGGTGGGCAGTCTCCGTGGGGAGAGTCATGCGGGGTTCCTCCCGGCCGTGCTGGCAGATGCGTGGGTGGTCTGGGTGGTGGGACGGGTCTGCACCGGCTGATGGGCCTGCGCGATCTTCGCGACGTCCGGGATGAACGTCGTGCAGACGCCGTCGCCGTGCGCGATGGTGGCCAGCCGCTGGACGTGGGTGCCGAGCAACTGGGAGAAGAACTCCGTCTCGGCATCGCACAGCTGCGGGAACTTCTCCGCGACGTGGGCCACCGGGCAGTGGTGCTGGCAGAGCTGTTCGCCCTGCTGCGGGAGCGGGGCGCTGCGTGCCGTGGCCGCGTAGCCGTCCGCGCTCAGGACCCTGGCGAGGGCCTCGGCGCGCCGTTCGGGGCCGACCCCGTCCAGCGCGCGGCGGTAGACGGCGGCCTGCTCGGCGATCCTCGCCCGGGCGAAGGCCACCACGGCCTCGTCCCCGCCGAACCGCTCGGCGATGAAGCGCAGGGCGTCCGCGGCGAGCACGTCGTACGACTGGTCGAAGGCGTCCCGGCCGCCGTCGGTCAGGGCGAACACCTTCGCGGGGCGGCCGCGGGCGCGCGCCCCGTAGACCCGCTGCTCACGGGCTTCCACCACATCGTCGGCGACCAGTGCGTCGAGATGCCGGCGGACGGCGGCCTGGGTCAGGCCGAGGCGCCCGGCGAGCTCGGCGACGGTCGAGGGGCCGTGGTCCAGGATGGACCGCGCGACCCGGTTGCGCGTGGAGCGCTCACCGGTCGCGAGTTCCTCCTGCGGGATCCCCACGGGGGTCTCCGGAGCCTCACCGACGTTTTTCACAACGCCATTGTTGCGTAATTCCCGAGAAGCGGGCAAGCCGCCCCCTGAAGCCTGAATCGTGCCCTGCGTCACTTAGGTATGCCTAAGTAAACCGTGCGCTGACCTGCGCCGACGATCTTTGATCGATCACCGGTACGCGGCCGTCGCGCCGTGCGCGCGACGTGCTCACGGCCCGCGTACCGGCCCTTCCTCATGGAGTTCACCCACCCGGCGGACCTCCGTGCCCGGCGCGTCCCTAGACTCTGGGCCATGCGAAGTGAGCCGGTGCTCCAGGTCCAGGCCCTGGTGAAGCGGTACGGCACGAAGACCGCGGTGGACGGCCTCGACCTGGTGGCCCGGGCGGGTGTGACCGCCGTCCTCGGTCCCAACGGCGCGGGCAAGACCACGACGGTCGAGACCTGCGAGGGCTACCGGAGACCGGACTCCGGCACGGTGCGCGTCCTGGGCCTCGACCCGGTGCGCGACGCCCGCGGGCTGCGGCCCAGGATCGGGGTGATGCTCCAGTCGGGTGGTGTGTACCCGTCCTCCCGCGCCGAGGAGATGCTCCGCCACACGGCGAAGCTGCACGCGCATCCGCTGGACGTGGACGCGCTGACCGAACGGCTCGGGCTCGGCGGCTGCGGCCGCACCCCCTACCGGCGGCTGTCCGGCGGCCAGCAGCAGCGGCTCGCGCTGGCGATGGCCGTGGTGGGCCGCCCCGAACTGGTGTTCCTCGACGAGCCGACCGCCGGCCTCGACCCGCAGGCCCGCCGCGCCACCTGGGACCTGGTGCGCGATCTGCGCGCCGACGGCGTGTCGGTGATCCTCACCACGCACTACATGGACGAGGCCGAACAACTCGCCGACGATGTCGCGATCATCGACGCCGGCCGGGTCATCGCCCACGGCTCGCCCGAGGAGCTGTGCCGCGGCGGCGCCGAGAACACCCTGCGCTTCACCGGCCGCCCCGGCCTCGACGTGGGCTCCCTGCTCAAGGCCCTGCCCGCCGACTGCACGGCGGACGAGCTGACCCCGGGCGCCTACCGGATCGTCGGCAAGGTCGATCCGCAGCTGCTCGCGACGGTCACCTCCTGGTGCGCGCAGCACGGGGTGATGCCGGAGCGGATCTCGGTCGAACGCCACACCCTGGAAGACGTCTTCCTTGAGCTCACCGGCAAGGAGCTGCGCTCATGACGACCACTGCGGGCACCCCGGGCGGCCCGGGTACCTACCGGCCCGAACCCGGTGCGGCCCCGTTGCCCCGCATGATCGCGGCACAGACGGTGCTCGAGACGAAAATGCTGCTGCGCAACGGCGAGCAGCTGCTGCTGACGGTCGTGATCCCGACGCTGCTCCTGGTCCTGTTCAGCTCCGTGGACATCGTCGACACCGGCGCGGGCAGGCCGGTCGACTTCCTCGCGCCGGGCGTCCTCGCGCTGGCGGTGCTGTCGACGGCGTTCACCGGTCAGGCCATCGCGACGGGCTTCGAGCGCCGCTACGGCGTCCTGAAGCGCCTGGCGGCCTCCCCGCTGCCGCGCTGGGGCCTGATGACGGCGAAGTCGGCGTCGGTGCTGGTCACCGAGCTGCTCCAGGTGATCCTGCTGACGGCGATCGCCCTGGCCCTGGGCTGGTCCCCGCACGGCGGCCCGGTGGCGGCCGTCCTGCTGATGGTCCTGGGCACGGCGGCGTTCTCGGGCCTGGGCCTGCTGATGGCGGGCACCCTCAAGGCGGAGGCGACCCTCGCCGCGGCCAACCTGGTCTTCCTGCTGCTGCTCGTGGGCGGCGGCGTGATCGTCCCGCTGGACAAGTTCCCGCAGGGCGCCCAGGACGTCCTCGGCCTGCTCCCGGTGACGGCCCTGTCGGACGGCCTGCGCGCCGTGCTGCAACACGGCGCGGGCACGCCGTGGGCCGATCTGGGCGTCCTGGCGGTGTGGGCCGTGCTCGGCCTGGCCGCGGCGGGCCGCTTCTTCCGCTGGGAGTGACGCGGGACCACCAGGGCGCGGACCCCTCGTGAAAGCGTGCACAAGCGGGGTCCTACGATGGTGCGCGTGCCCAAGCTGACCCGCCCCGACGCCGACGCCGCCGTGCGCAACCCGCTCTCGTTCATCGCCGCGCGCTGGACGCCGGACCCCCGTACCGTGCGGCGGGCGGCGTTCGCCGCGCTCGCCATGGCGGTGATCATCGTGGTCACCGGCGGGGCGGTCCGGCTGACGGGGTCCGGCCTGGGCTGCACGACCTGGCCCAAGTGCACGGACGACTCGCTGACCACCACCGGCGCGCGGGGCTATCACGGCGCCATCGAGTTCGGCAACCGCATGCTGACGTACGTGCTGTGCGCGGCGGTCGGCTGGGCGATCGTCGCCGCCCGGTCGCAGAAGCCGTGGCGGCGCAGCCTGACCCGGCTGGGGTGGGCGCAGTTCTGGGTGGTGATGGGCAACGCGGTGCTCGGCGGCGTCGTGGTGCTGGTCGGCCTGAACCCGTACACGGTGGCGGCGCACTTCCTGCTCTCCACGGCGCTGATCACGGTCGCCACGGTGACGTGGCAGCGCACCCGGGAGAGCGACGCGGCACCGCGCACGCTGGTGGGCCCGGCGGTACGGCAACTGGTGTGGTTCCTGGTGACCGCGGCGTCGCTGCTGATCGTGGTCGGCACGGTGGTGACCGGCGCGGGCCCGCACGCGGGTGACTCCAGCGAGGTGGAACGCATCCCGGTCGACTGGGAGACGGTGTCCAAGCTGCACGCGGTACTGGCCTGGATCGTGGTGACCCTGACCTTCGCCCTGTGGTTCGTCCTCAAGGCGGTCGACGCGCCGAAACCCCCCATGGACCGCACCCGCGAACTCTTCGTGATCCTGCTGGCCCAGGGTGTCATCGGCTACGTCCAGTACTTCACCAAGCTCCCCGAGGCCCTGGTCGCCCTGCACATGTTCGGCTCCTGCGTGATGTGGATCGGGGTCCTGCGCGTCCTCCTGTCCCTGCGCGAACGCCCGGAGGCCGTCCAGGACCTCCCGGACCCCACCGCCTCCAGCCCCTCCAGCCTGTCCGGCGTCTGAGAACGAGGACGAGGGCGAGGACGGGGCCCGTCCGGGTCCGGCAGGGGTCCGGGGGCGGCAGCCCCCGGGGACGGGAACGGGAAGGGGCGGCGGGGGCGAAACCCGATCCGCCCCGACCGCCCCACCACTTCCGCCCCGCCCCGCGCCGGCAGGCTCAGGCCGAGCCCCCGAGCTGGATCCCCGCCATCCGCTTCCACTCGTACGGCCCCGTCCGCACCTTCGCGGCGAGCTCCCCGTCGAAGCTGTCGTGCAGGGTGATCCCCGCCTTCCCGACCGCCGTGAGGGCGATCTCCCGGCTGGGCGCCACCAGGTCTCCCCAGGCGCCGTCCGCGCCGACGAGGACGATCCGGGCGCCGCGCCGCCCCACGTACGCGACCTGGCCCTCGGCCCCGCCGTGCGCCGCGGAGAAGGTGCCGATCCACTTGGTGAGCCGGGCGACCCTGCGGTCCGTCCAGGCGACCGCCCTGCGCGCGGAGGCGCTGTCCGCCACGTCCTGTGCCGAGTCGTCGGCCCTGTCATTCGCCGTGTCTGCCATGGGCAGGATGCTACTCACGGGTAGTCGAGCACGCGAGGCCGGACTCATGTGACGTGCGTCAGCAGCGGGCCCGCCGCGTCCCCACGTCACCGCACGTCAACGGCCCGCCGACCGGGCGTCACCGCAGGAACGGATCCACCGCCACCGCCACGAACAGCAGCGACACATAGGTGATCGACCAGTGGAACAGCCGCATCTCCTTCAGCCGGCCGCCCGTCACCTCGGACCTGGCCCGGTTCTGCAACGCGTGCGCCTCCCACAGCCACCAGCCGCCCGCCGTCACGGCGACCGCGCTGTAGAACCAGCCGGTGTAGCCGAGGGGCGTCAGCAGCAGCGAGACCGCCACCATCACCCAGCTGTAGATCACGATCTGCCGGGCGACCACCTTGTTGGAGGCGACGACGGGCAGCATCGGCACACCCACGCGCGCGTAGTCGTCCTTGACCTTCATGGACAGCGGCCAGTAGTGCGGCGGCGTCCAGAAGAACATGACGAGGAAGAGGACGACCGGCGCCCACGACAGGGAGTCCGTGACGGACGACCAGCCGATCAGCACGGGCATGCAGCCGGCGATACCGCCCCACACGATGTTCTGCGAGGTGCGGCGTTTGAGGATCATCGTGTAGACGACGACATAGAAGAGGAGCGCCCCGAGCGCCAGCCAGGCGGACAGCCAGTTGACCGTCAGGCCGAACAGCAGCGTCGAGACGACGCCGAGGCCGAGGCCGAAGGCGAGACACTCGCGCGGGCTGACCATCCCGGTGACCAGCGGACGCTGTGAGGTTCGGTCCATCAGGGCGTCGATGTCGCGGTCGATGTACATGTTGAGCGCGTTCGCGCCGCCCGCGGAGAGATAGCCGCCGAGGCAGGTCACCAGGACCAGCCTCAGATCCGGCACCCCGCGCTGCGCGAGGAACATCACCGGCACGGTGGTGATCAGCAGCAGCTCGATGATCCGCGGCTTGGTCAGCGCCACGAACGCCTTGACACGGGCCCCCAACGGCCGATGGGTCGGGATCTCGCTCGCGAGCATCCCCGCTGGACGGGATTCGACGGCCGTCACGCACACCCCTGACAGAGACTCCCAGCGAGCCTCTCGCTGTGAAGTCCCGGTCAACCGGTGAAGAGGCCCGCGCGTACCACGCCACTGTAGACGTTGCCCATACCCCGGCCTTCGCGGGGGTCGGGTCGTGTTGGCCCGGGACCGCGGACAGAGGTCCCGGGACGTTTCGCGGGACGTTCGGCGGGGTGATCCAGGGACGTCCGCGACACGATCCCGGGACCGTTGAGCACTTCGATCACGGGCTCCGTATTCATTTTCCGGACACGTCGTTCGGCCTTCCGAACACACCCAACCGGGCCGATGAGAGGGATGTCCGGCAGTCCCGGCAGTCTGGACTCGCCCGGAGAAAACGCATGTCGTACGGGGGTAGGCTCGACACGGCCGGCGTGCGCCCAGCGCTCCGGCTGCCGGGGGCGCCCGCCCGCAGCACCGGCGACGAAACATGTGGAGAGGAGCCCTGACCCAGGGTGAGCACCAAGCCGACCACCACAGACCTCGAGTGGACCGATCTGGACCAGCGGGCCGTCGACACCGCCCGCGTCCTCGCCGCCGACGCCGTACAGAAGGTCGGCAACGGCCATCCGGGTACGGCGATGAGTCTGGCGCCCGCCGCCTACACCCTCTTCCAGAAGGTGATGCGGCACGACCCCGCGGACCCGGAGTGGGTCGCCCGCGACCGCTTCGTCCTGTCCGCCGGTCACTCGTCCCTGACCCTCTACACCCAGCTGTACCTGGCCGGGTTCGGTCTGGAGCTGGACGACCTCAAGGCGTTCCGCACCTGGGGCTCGAAGACCCCGGGTCACCCGGAGTACGGCCACACGGCGGGCGTGGAGACGACCACCGGCCCGCTCGGCCAGGGTGTCGCCAACGCGGTCGGCATGGCCATGGCCGCCCGCTACGAGCGCGGCCTGTTCGACCCGGACGCGCCGCAGGGCGAGTCCCCGTTCGACCACCACATCTTCGCCGTCGCGGGTGACGGCTGCCTCCAGGAGGGCATCTCCGCCGAGGCGTCCTCGCTGGCCGGTCACCAGAAGCTGGGCAACCTGATCCTGCTGTGGGACGACAACCACATCTCGATCGAGGGCGACACCGAGACCGCCGTCTCCGAGGACACCGTCAAGCGGTACGAGGCGTACGGCTGGCACGTGCAGCGCGTCGCCCCGAAGCCGGACGGCGACCTCGACCCGCACGCCCTCTACGACGCGATCCAGGCGGCCAAGCAGGTCACCGACCGGCCGTCGTTCATCGCGATGCGCTCCATCATCGCCTGGCCCGCCCCGAACGCGCAGAACACCGAGGCCGCACACGGCTCGGCGCTGGGCGACGACGAGGTCGCGGCCACCAAGCGGGTACTGGGCTTCGACCCGGAGCGGACCTTCGAGGTCTCCGACGAGGTCGTCAAGCACACCCGCCAGGCCCTGGAGCGCGGCCGTGAGGCCAAGGCCGCGTGGGAGAAGTCGTTCCAGCTGTGGCGCGAGGGCAACCCCGAGCGGGCCGCCGGGTTCGACCGCTACGCCGCGGGCGAGCTGCCGGCCGGCTGGGAGGAGAAGGTCCCGGTCTTCGAGACCGGCAAGGCCGTCGCCACCCGTGCCGCGTCCGGCAAGGTGCTCCAGGCGCTCGGCGCGGTGATCCCCGAGCTGTGGGGCGGCTCCGCGGACCTGGCCGGCTCGAACAACACCACGATCGACAAGACGTCGTCGTTCCTGCCCGTCGGCAACCCGCTGCCGGAGGCCAGTCCCTACGGCCGCACGATCCACTTCGGCATCCGTGAGCACGCCATGGCCGCGGAGATGAACGGCATCGCGCTGCACGGCAACACCCGCGTCTACGGCGGTACGTTCCTCGTCTTCTCCGACTACATGCGCAACGCGGTCCGGCTGTCCGCGCTGATGCACCTGCCGGTGACGTACGTGTGGACGCACGACTCCATCGGCCTGGGCGAGGACGGCCCCACCCACCAGCCCGTCGAGCACATCGCCTCGCTGCGCGCGATCCCCGGCCTGAACGTGGTGCGCCCGGCGGACGCCAACGAGACGGCGATCGCCTGGCGCGAGATCCTGCGCCGGTACACCAAGGAGTTCGGCAAGGGCGCCCCGCACGGTCTCGCGCTGACCCGCCAGGGCGTGCCGACGTACGAGCCGAACGACGACACGGCGCGCGGCGGTTACGTGCTGTTCGAGGCCGACGGCGGCACCCCCGAGGCCGTGCTGATCGCGACCGGTTCCGAGGTGCACGTCGCCGTCGCGGCACGCGAGCTGCTGCAGGCCGACGGCATCCCCACCCGGGTGGTGTCGATGCCGTCCGTGGAGTGGTTCGAGGAGCAGGACCAGGGGTACCGGGACAGCGTCCTGCCGCCGTCCGTCAAGGCGCGGGTGGCGGTGGAGGCCGGCATCGGACTCACCTGGCACAAGTACACCGGCGACGCCGGCCGCGTCGTCTCCCTGGAGCACTTCGGTGCGTCCGCCGACGGCAACGTCCTCTTCCGCGAGTTCGGCTTCACCGCCGAGAACGTGGCCGCCGCGGCACGGGAATCGATCGCCGCAGTCCAGCGCTGACGCTCACACACGACACGTAGGAGATGTAATTCCATGACGGACGCACTCAAGCGCCTCTCCGAGGAAGGCGTCGCGATCTGGCTGGACGACCTGTCGCGCCAGCGGATCACGTCCGGCAACCTCGCCGAACTGATCGACCAGCAGCACGTCGTGGGCGTCACCACCAACCCGACGATCTTCCAGAAGGCGATCTCGTCCGGCGAGGGCTACGAGCCGCAGCTCGCCGACCTCGCCGCCCGCAAGGTCACCGTCGAAGAGGCCGTACGCATGATCACCACGGCGGACGTCCGCGACGCCGCCGACATCCTGCGCCCGGTCTTCGACGCGACCGGCGGCCAGGACGGCCGGGTCTCCATCGAGGTCGACCCGCGTCTGGCGCACAACACGCGCGCGACGGTCGCCGAGGCCAAGCAGCTGGCCTGGCTGGTGGACCGCCCCAACACGCTCATCAAGATCCCGGCCACCGAGGCCGGCCTCCCGGCGATCACCGAGGTCATCGGCCTCGGCATCAGCGTCAACGTCACGCTGATCTTCTCGCTGGAGCGCTACCGCAAGGTCATGGACGCCTACCTGGCCGGTCTGGAGAAGGCCCAGGCACGCGGTCTGGACCTGTCGAAGATCCACTCCGTGGCGTCCTTCTTCGTGTCCCGCGTGGACACCGAGATCGACAAGCGCCTCGAGGCGCTGGGCACCCCTCAGGCACAGGCGCTGCGCGGCAGGGCCGCCGTCGCCAACGCCCGTCTCGCCTACCAGGCGTACGAGGAGGTCTTCGCCTCCGGGCGCTGGCTGGCCCTGGAGAAGGCCGGCGCCGTCAAGCAGCGCCCGCTGTGGGCCTCGACCGGTGTCAAGGACCCGGCGTACAAGGACACCCTGTACGTCGACGACCTCGTCGCGCCGAACACCGTCAACACCATGCCGGAGGCCACCCTGCAGGCCACCGAGGACCACGGGCAGATCACCGGCGACGCCGTCACCGGGACCTACGAGCAGGCCCGCGCCGACCTCGACGCGCTGGCCGCGCTCGGGATCTCGTACGACGACGTCGTGCAGGTGCTCGAGGACGAGGGCGTCGAGAAGTTCGAGGCGTCCTGGAACGACCTGCTCAAGTCGACGGAGGCGGAGCTGGAGCGCCTCGCCCCCTCGGAGGTCTGAGGCCTTGACCTCCACGTCCGGTAACGGGGCGAATCCGCTCCGTGATCCCGCGGACCGACGGCTCCCGCGCATCGCGGGGCCGTCGGGCCTGGTCATCTTCGGCGTCACCGGCGATCTGTCCCGCAAGAAGCTGATGCCCGCCGTGTACGACCTCGCCAACCGGGGTCTCCTGCCACCGGGCTTCTCCCTGGTGGGCTTCGCGCGCCGCGAATGGGCGCACGAGGACTTCGCCCAGGAGGTCCACGACGCCGTCAAGGAGCACGCCCGCACACCGTTCCGCGAGGAGGTCTGGCAGCAGCTCAACCAGGGCATGCGCTTCGTCCAGGGCACCTTCGACGACGACGACGCGTTCGAGCGGCTGCGCTCCACCATCGACGAGCTGGACAAGGCGCAGGGCACCAGCGGCAACTTCGCCTTCTACCTGTCCGTGCCGCCGCGGTCCTTCCCGGTGGTCATCCAGCAGCTGAAGAAGCACGGGCTGGCCGACCAGGCGAACGGCTCCTGGCGGCGTGCCGTCATCGAGAAGCCGTTCGGCCACGACCTGGAGTCGGCCGAGGAGCTGAACGCGGTCGTGCACGACGTCTTCTCGCCCGACCAGGTGTTCCGCATCGACCACTACCTGGGCAAGGAGACCGTCCAGAACATCCTGGCGCTGCGCTTCGCCAACCAGATGTTCGAGCCGATCTGGAACCGGTCCTTCGTGGACCATGTGCAGATCACCATGGCCGAGGACATCGGCATCGGCGGCCGGGCCGGCTACTACGACGGCATCGGCTCGGCCCGTGACGTCATCCAGAACCATCTGCTGCAACTGCTGGCCCTGACCGCGATGGAGGAGCCCGCCTCCTTCGACGCGGACGCCCTGGCCGCGGAGAAGACCAAGGTACTGGGTGCCGTACGGCTGCCCAGGGACCTGGGCCGGGACACCGTGCGCGGGCAGTACGCGGCCGGCTGGCAGGGCGGCGCGAAGGCGGTCGGCTACCTCGAGGAAGAGGGCATCGACCCCAAGTCGAAGACCGACACCTACGCGGCCATCAAGGTCGGCATCGACAACCGCCGCTGGGCGGGCGTCCCCTTCTATCTGCGCACCGGCAAGCGGCTCGGCCGGCGGGTCACCGAGATCGCGGTGGTCTTCCAGCGGGCGCCGCACTCCCCCTTCGACACGACGGCCACCGAGGAACTCGGGTCGAACGCGGTCGTCATCCGCGTCCAGCCCGACGAGGGCGTGACCGTCCGCTTCGGCTCGAAGGTGCCGGGCACCTCGATGGAGATCCGGGACGTGTCCATGGACTTCGCCTACGGCGAGTCCTTCACGGAGTCCAGCCCGGAGGCGTACGAGCGGCTCATCCTGGACGTGCTGCTCGGTGACTCCAACCTCTTCCCGCGCACGGAGGAGGTGGAGCTGTCCTGGAAGATCCTCGACCCGATCGAGCGCTACTGGGACACGAACGGCTCGCCCGCGCAGTACCGGTCCGGTACCTGGGGCCCCGTCGAGGCGGACGAGATGCTCGAACGAGACGGACGGAGCTGGCGGCGGCCATGAAGATCGACCTCACGGACACCACGGCCAGCAAGATCAACAAGGCCCTGGTGCAGGGCCGCCGCGCCATCGGCACGCCGGCCGTCGGCATGGTGCTCACGCTGGTCATCGTCACGGACGAGGAGAACGCCTACGACGCCCTGAAGGCGGCGAGCGACGCCTCGCGCGAGCACCCCTCGCGCACCCTCGTCGTCATCAAGCGCGTCTCCCGCTCGCCCCGCGACCGCACCCAGTCCCGTATCGACGCCGAGGTACGGGTGGGCGCGGACGCGGGCACCGGCGAGACGGTGGTGCTGCGGCTGCACGGCGAGGTCGCCGACCACGCCGACTCCGTGGTGCTGCCGCTGCTGCTGCCGGACGCCCCGGTCGTCGTGTGGTGGCCGGTGAACGCCCCGCTCGACCCGGCCAAGGACCCGCTGGGCGCGCTCGCCCAGCGCCGGGTCACCGACACCTACGCCGCCGAGCAGCCGGTGCGGGAGCTGGGCGCCCGCGCCGACACCTACACGCCCGGCGACACCGACCTGTCGTGGACCCGGATCACGCCCTGGCGCTCGATGCTGGCGGCCGCCCTGGACCAGGTGGTCTGCGAGGTCGAGGGCGTCGAGGTGGAGGGCGAGGAGTTCAACCCGAGCTGCGAGCTGCTGGCGATGTGGCTCGGCGACCGGCTGGAGGTGCCGGTACGGCGCTCCCTGTCGGCCGGTCCCGGCCTGACGGCGGTGCGGCTGGACACCACCTGCGGCGCCATCGTCCTCGACCGGCCCGACGGCGCCCTGGCGACGCTGTCCATCCAGGGCCAGCCCGACCGCGCGGTGGCGCTCAAGCGCCGCGACACGGCCGAGCTGATCGCGGAGGAACTGCGGCGCCTCGACCCGGACGACACCTACGCCTCGGCGCTGCGGTTCGGGGTGGACCGGCTCCACCCGGCGGGCGGGCGCATCCCGGCGCAGGAGACGGCAACCGACGCCTCCGGGTCCGCACCGGACACGGAGGCGTGGGCCGCGGCCTGGGCGGACGGCCCGGGCGGGACGGAGACCGCGGACCCGGCGGACTCCGTCGACGCCAAAGGAGCAGGCGGCTATGCCGCCCTCCCCAGCGGTCCCGAGGCCGCTGCGGAAGCTGCTGCCGCGCCGCGGACGGCGGCCGAGGCGCCGGTGAACGGGACGGAGGCGGGACGGTGAGCACCCCGCAGCTCGTCGTGCACCGCGACAAGGAGCTGATGGCGCAGGCCGCCGCGGCGCGCCTCATCACCCGGATCGTCGACGCGCAGACCTCCCAGGGCCATGCGTCGGTCGTCCTCACCGGCGGCCGCAACGGCAACGGCCTGCTGGCCGCGCTGGCCGCCGCGCCGGCCCGGGACGCCGTCGACTGGGGGCGCCTGGACCTGTGGTGGGGCGACGAGCGGTTCCTGCCCGAGGGGCACCCGGACCGCAACGTCACCCAGGCCCGCGAGGCGCTGCTGGACGCCGTACCGCTGGACCCGGAGCGCGTGCACGCCATGCCCGCGTCCGACGGCCCGTACGGCGGCGACCCGGAGGCGGCGGCCGAGGGCTACGCGGAGGAACTGGCCCGCGCGGCCGGTCCGGAGGGCCACGGCGCGGTGCCGGTCTTCGACGTCCTGATGCTGGGCGTCGGTCCGGACACGCATGTCGCGTCGCTGTTCCCGGAGCTGCCCGCGGTCCGCGAGACCGAGCGCACGGTGGTCGGGGTGCACGGCGCGCCGAAGCCCCCGCCGACCCGGGTCACTCTCACCCTCCCGGCGATCCGGTCGGCACGCGAGGTGTGGCTGCTCGCGGCGGGCGGGGACAAGGCGGAGGCGGTGGCGATCGCCCTGTCCGGCGCGGGCGAGATCCAGGCCCCGGCGGCGGGCGCCCGCGGCCGCGCCAGAACCCTCTGGCTCCTGGACGCGGCGGCGGCCTCACAACTGCCCAGGGCCCTGTACCCGGCGGCATCCGCCTAGCCGGGTCCGCCCCCCGGTCCGCCCCGGCTCCGGCCGGCCGGGCCGAGAACCAGAAACGCGGGGCCCCACCGGTGCGGTGGGGCCCCGCGTTCGTCCGTGCCGTTCACTGCACTGCGGTCACTTGGGCACTGCGGTCACTTACGGCCGCGCAGCTCCCGGTACTTGGCGACCAGGGCCTTGGTGGACCCGTCGAGGCCGGGGACCTCCGCGCCCTCCGTGAGAGCCGGTTCGACGCGCTTGGCGAGGACCTTGCCGAGCTCCACGCCCCACTGGTCGAAGGAGTCGATGTTCCACACGGCGCCCTGGACGAACACCTTGTGCTCGTAGAGCGCGACGAGCTGGCCGAGCACCGACGGGGTCAGCTCGGCGGCCAGGACCGTGGTCGTCGGGTGGTTGCCGAGGAACGTCTTGTGCGGCACCAGTTCCTCGGCCACGCCCTCGGCACGCACCTCGTCCGGCGTCTTGCCGAAGGCGAGCGCCTGGGTCTGGGCGAAGAAGTTCGCCATCAGCAGGTCGTGCTGGGCGGCGAACTGCTCGCTCAGCTCGTCGACCGGGTTGGCGAAGCCGATGAAGTCCGCCGGGATCAGCTTGGTGCCCTGGTGGATCAACTGGTAGTACGCGTGCTGACCGTTGGTGCCGGGGGTGCCCCACACGACCGGGCCGGTCTGCCAGTCGACCGCACGCCCGTCCCGGCCGACGTACTTGCCGTTGGACTCCATGTCCAGCTGCTGGAGATAGGCCGTGAACTTGGACAGGTAGTGCGAGTACGGCAGCACCGCGTGCGACTGGGCGCCGTGGAAGTTGTTGTACCAGATGCCCAGCAGGCCCAGCAGGAGCGGCACGTTGGTCTCGGCGGGCGCGGTGCGGAAGTGCTCGTCGACGATCCGGAAGCCGTCGAGCATCTCCCGGAACCGGTCCGGGCCGATCGCGATCATCAGGGCGAGGCCGATCGCGGAGTCGTAGGAGTAACGGCCGCCGACCCAGTCCCAGAACTCGAACATGTTGGCCGTGTCGATACCGAAGTCCGCGACCTTGCCCGCGTTCGTCGACAGCGCCACGAAGTGCTTGGCGACGGCCTCCTGACCGGCGTTCAGCTCGCCCAGCAGCCAGGTGCGCGCCGAGGTGGCGTTGGTGATGGTCTCGATGGTGGTGAAGGTCTTGGAGGCGATGACGAACAGCGTCTCGGCCGCGTCCAGGTCGCGGGTCGCCTCGTGCAGGTCGGCGCCGTCCACGTTGGACACGAACCGGACCGTGAGGTCGCGGTCGGTGAAGCGGCGCAGCACCTCGTAGGCCATCGCGGGGCCGAGGTCGGAGCCGCCGATGCCGACGTTGACGATGTTCCTGATGCGCTTTCCGGTGTGGCCCCTCCAGGCGCCGGAGCGGATCCGCTCGGCGAAGTCGGCCATGCGGTCGAGGACGGCGTGCACCGCGGGGACGACGTTCTCCCCGTCCACCTCGACGACCGCGTCCCGCGACGCGCGCAGCGCGGTGTGCAGGACGGCGCGGCCCTCGGTCGTGTTGATCTTCTCGCCGCGGAACATCGCGTCGCGCAGCTCGAACACACCGGTGGCGGCGGCCAGCTCGCGCAGCAGCCGCAGCGTCTCGTCGGTGACGAGCTGCTTGGAGTAGTCGATGTGCAGGTCACCCACCTGGAGGGTGTATCCCGCGCCGCGGCCGGGGTCGGCGGCGAACAGCTCGCGCAGCTGCACCTCGCCGAGCTCCTCACGGTGCTTGGCGAGCGCGGTCCACTCGGGCGTCTGATTGAGCCTGGTGCGGCCGTCTGCGTTCATTTCGGACTTCAGCCTTCTTTCCTGCTTGTCCCTGCTGTGTGCCGTGCCCCGCCACTCGTACCAACCTAATTGATCTGCACGGGACACGCGTCCACGTCACGGCGTCCCCGGGGGCGACAACAGGTACGTCCCGGGGGCGCGCCGGTATCAACAGGGTGACGGGCCGCGCGGGAACCCGCCTGTCGGCAGGGCCGTGGGGGCCGTGGACCCCCGGACGCGGAGGGGCCGGACCGGGAGGCCGCGGGCGGGGGGCCGAGCGGTCACAGCGGCGCTGAGCGGCGTACCGATCAGGGCCCAACGGCCCTCACCGGACGGCCCGGATCCGCCTGCCGGGCAGGCGGAGGTCCGTACGGCGCCGGCCGCACGGCCCACCGGCCCCGGCCCGTACGGCCCGGGCCCGCTCGCCCCGCCGGTACGCACCGGCCCCGTCAACGGCACATGGCGACGCACGGCCCGCCGCGGGGCCGGAAAGGGCTCACCGGCAGAGCGCGGCGGTGCCCTCGTCATGCCTCCGGCGGCCGTACGGACCGCGGAGACCGGCCACCCGTGGGCGCCCGGCCTGCCGTGTTCCTCAGATCTCGCCGCGCAGCTTGGCGAGCGCCTCGGCGAGGATCGCCTCGCCGTCCGCGTCACTGCGCCGCTCCCGTACGTACGCCAGGTGCGTCTTGTACGGCTCCGTGCGCGGCGGGTCCGGCGGGTTGTCCTGGTCCTGACCCGCCGGGAAGCCGCAGCGGGGGCAGTCCCAGGTCTCGGGTACCTGCGCGTCGCTGGCGAAGCTCGGCTGCGTCTCATGCCCGTTGGAGCACCAGAAGGAGATGCGCAGACGGGGCGCGGACTCACCGCGCTCGGCCTCGCCCATCGGCCCCGCCCCGACCCGGCTACCTCGGATCGCGTTGCCACTTGCCACGGTCGTAACTCCCTGCGTGATGGTGCCGCGAAGCGAGCCGGCGGTCGCCTCGTTGCGAGCGCCTCAGTCTACGTAAGGCCCAACGCGCGTCCAGTGTCCGGAGTTACAGCCCCCACACCAAGACGCAAGCCCCATGATAGGCCGCGCTCAGGAGCACGTACCGAACATGGGGCCTTACGTGGGGAACAGGCTCAGCTGTGAGAAGCTGATCAGTTGTTCGTCTTCATCAGGATGCCGAGGACGATGATGGAGGCGAACCAGAGCAGGCCGATCACCAGGGTGATGCGGTCGAGGTTGCGCTCGGCGACCGAGGAGCCGCCGACTGAGGACTGCATGCCGCCGCCGAACATGTCGGAGAGGCCGCCGCCCTTTCCCTTGTGCATCAGCACCAGCAGCATCAGCAACAGGCTGAAGACGATCAGGGCGATCGAGAACCCCAGAACCACGGCTGGACCAACTTCCTCGGACTCGGATGGACGACGGGGGCACGGCCCTCAGGCCATGCCCCCGCAAGGGTACGACGGATCGCCGCTACCGCCTACTCACGCCAGGACTACTGGTCGCGGAAGCGCACGATCTTGACGAACTCGTCCGCGTCCAGCGACGCGCCGCCGACCAGGGCGCCGTCGATGTCGGCCTTGGACATGATCTCGGCGACGTTCCCGGACTTCACCGAGCCGCCGTACTGGATGCGGACCTTGTCGGCCAGCTCCTGGCTGTAGAGCTCGGCGACCTTGGCGCGGATCGCGGCGCAGACCTCCTGCGCGTCGTCGGCGCCGCAGACCTTGCCGGTGCCGATGGCCCAGACGGGCTCGTAGGCGATCACGACGGTCTCGGCCTGCTCGGCCGGGAGGTCCTTCAGACCGCCTTCGACCTGCGCGAGGGTGTGGGCGACGTGGTTGCCCGCCTCGCGGACCTCCAGCTCCTCACCGACGCACAGGATCGGGGTCAGACCGTGCTTGTAGGCGGCCTTGACCTTGGCGTTCACCAGCTCGTCGGTCTCGTTGTGGTACTGGCGCCGCTCGGAGTGACCGATCACCACGAAGGTGCACTTGAGCTTGGCCAGCAGCGGGCCGGAGATCTCGCCGGTGTAGGCACCGGAGTCGTACTGCGAGATGTCCTGGGCGCCGTACTTGATGCTCAGCTTGTCGCCCTCGACCAGGGTCTGCACGGAGCGCAGGTCGGTGAAGGGCGGAAGGACGGCGACCTCTACGGCCTCGTGGTCCTTGTCGGTGAGGGCGAAGGCGAGCTTCTGGACGTGCGCGATGGCCTCGAGGTGGTTGAGGTTCATCTTCCAGTTGCCCGCCATGATCGGCGTGCGGGTGCTCATCGGGGTCAGTCCTCCAGTGCGGCGAGGCCGGGGAGCGTCTTGCCCTCGAGGTACTCGAGGGAGGCGCCGCCGCCGGTCGAGATGTGGCCGAATGCGGTCTCGTCGAAGCCCAGCAGGCGGACGGCCGCGGCGGAGTCGCCACCGCCGACGACCGTGAAGGCCGGGGAGTCGAGGAGGGCCTGGGCGATGGCCTTGGTGCCCTCGGCGTAGTCGGGGTGCTCGAAGACGCCCATCGGGCCGTTCCAGAAGACGGTGGCCGCGTCGGCGAGCTTCGAGGCGTACAGCTCACGGGTCCGGGGGCCGCTGTCCAGGCCCTCCTTGTCGGCCGGGATCGCGTCCGCGGCGACGGCCTCGGGGTGGGTCGGGGCCTTGGCCTTCAGGTCCGGGAACCCGTCCCCGACCAGGACGTCGACCGGCAGGACCAGCTCGACGCCGGTCTTCTCGGCGCGCTCGATGTACTCGGTGACGGCCGGGACCTGGTCCTCCTGGAGGAGGGAACGGCCGACCTCGTAGCCCTTGGCCTTGAGGAAGGTGTAGGCCATGCCGCCGCCGATGAGGAGGCGGTCGGCCTTGCCGAGGAGCTGGTCGATGACGGCGAGCTTGTCGGAGACCTTGGCGCCGCCGAGGGCGACCACGTAGGGGCGCTTGACGTCCTCGGTGAGCTGCTTCAGGACGCCGACCTCGTTGGCGATCAGGTAGCCGGCGTAGTGCGGCAGCCGGGCCGGGAGGTCGAACACCGAGGCGTGCTTGCGGTGCACCGCGCCGAAGCCGTCGCCGACGTAGACGTCGGCGAGGGTGGCGAGCTGGTCGGCGAAGGCGCCGCGCTCGGCCTCGTCCTTGGCGGTCTCACCGGCGTTGAAGCGCAGGTTCTCGACGACGGCCACGGAGCCGTTCGCCAGGCCCGCGACCACGGCCTGGGCGGACTCGCCGACCGTGTCGGTGGCGAACGCGACCTCGGCGCCGAGGAGTTCGCCGAGCCGCGTGGCGGCGGGGGCGAGCGAGTAGGCCGGGTCCGGCGCGCCCTTGGGGCGGCCGAGGTGCGAGGCGACGACGACCCGGGCGCCCGCCTCGGCGAGGGCCTTCACAGTGGGCAGCACGGCGCGGATGCGGCCGTCGTCGGTGATGGTGGTGCCGTCCAGCGGCACGTTGAGGTCGGCGCGGACGAAGACCCGCTTGCCGTCGACGCCTTCGGCGAGAAGTTCGTCGATCGTCTTCATGGGAGGACTCCTAGAGAAGGCTGGGAAGGCTCTGGTGGCCGAGAGGGCTGCCTGTGGTGTGAGGCTCGTACCTGGCGTACGGCCCGCGCGAGGGCCGATCGGACCCTTCCGTACGGCTTTCGGGGCTGTCCGCCCCGCCCCCGGAAGCGCGGGTGCGCGAGCCACGTGACACAGGGCCCGGGCAGCCGCTTGGCTGCCCGAGCCCTGTCCTCACATCGAGGTGTCCGCTCTGGTGATCAGAGCTGGTTGCCGACGAAGACCGTCAGGTCGACGAGGCGGTTGGAGTAGCCCCACTCGTTGTCGTACCAGCCGAGGATCTTCACGTTCTTGCCGTCCTGGACCATGGTCAGGGAGGCGTCGAAGGTGCAGGAGGCCGGGGCGCTGACGATGTCGGAGGAGACGATCGGGTCCTCGGTGTAGTCGAGGATGCCCTTCAGCTCGCCCTCGGCGGCCTTCTGGAAGGCGGCGTTGATCTCTTCCTTGGTGACCTCGCGGCCGAGCTCCAGGACCAGGTCGGTGGCCGAGCCGGTCGGGACCGGGACGCGCATGGCCATGCCGTCCAGCTTGCCCTTGAGCTGCGGGAGGACCAGCGCGGTGGCCTTGGCGGCACCGGTGGTGGTCGGGATGATGTTCTCGGCGGCGGCGCGGGCGCGGCGCAGGTCCTTGTGCGGGAAGTCCAGGATGCGCTGGTCGTTCGTGTACGCGTGGACCGTGGTCATCAGGCCGCGGACGAT
Organism: Streptomyces sp. NPDC047000; assembly: GCF_040644295.1. NCBI lineage: Bacteria > Bacillati > Actinomycetota > Actinomycetes > Kitasatosporales > Streptomycetaceae > Streptomyces > Streptomyces sp. NPDC047000. The sequence goes on along the minus strand of NZ_JBEYWE010000004.1, from coordinate 267,243 downwards.
GCCGAAGTTCTCGTCGAGGACCTTCGCCATCGGCGCCACACAGTTGGTGGTGCAGGACGCGTTGGAGATGACGTGATGGTTGGCCGCGTCGTACTTGTCCTGGTTGACGCCCATCACGATGGTGATGTCCTCGTTCTTGGCCGGAGCCGAGATGAGGACCTTCTTCGCGCCACCGGCGATGTGCTTCTCGGCGTCGGCCTTGCTGGTGAAGATGCCGGTCGACTCGACGACGATGTCGACGCCGAGCTCGCCCCACGGGATGTCGGCGGGGTTGCGCTCGGACAGCACCTTGATGGTGTGGCCACCGACGGTGATGGTGTCCTCGGTGTGGGTGACCTCGTGCTTGAGGCGGCCCAGGATGGTGTCGTACTTCAGCAGGTGAGCGGTGGTCGCGGTGTCACCCAGGTCGTTGACAGCCACGATCTCGATGTCTGCACCCTGCTCCAGCAGCGCGCGGAAGTAGTTACGACCGATGCGGCCGAAGCCGTTGATGCCTACGCGGATCGTCACGAACCGACTCCTCGTTGGTGCGTCGGCTATGCGGTGCCGACGAGCTGTATTTGGGATGTCCCCGACCAACCCCGACCCTACCTCCATGCAGCCCCGGAGGTGACATTCAGAAGCCCCCGTGGGCTGCACGGCGGCCCGTACCCGCCGGTAGGGTACGGACCGCCCGGGCCGTTCGGCCCCATCGGTCCTTCCCGTGGTGACCCATGGCCCGATCGGCTGAGCCGACCGGGTCATCCGTGCAGGGCGGTCAGTGCCTTGCCGAGCAGGGCGGCCCGGTCGGCCGCCGAGGTGACCTGCTCCAGGCCGAAGCCCAGCAGCACGGTCCGGCCGGTGGTGACCGCCGCGTACGTGGCGAACAGGGTCCCGGTGCGCGTCCAGTCCTTCAGGACCGCCGGGCTGCCCGGGGGCGGTCCGGTGACGCTCCAGGCGCCGAGCGAGGTCTCGAAGCCCTCCGTCTGGACGGCCGTGCCGCCGACGGTCAGGGACGCGTCGTCGACGAGCACGCCGTGGCCGCCGCTGCCGGGGTCGGTGATGTAGGCGATCGACACCTCGATCCGCTTGCCGGCGTAGGCGCTCAGATCGTACCGGACGGGTTCCCAGCCGTTCGACGAGCCGGTGAGGCTGTGCCAGCCGCCGCTGCTGCCGGTCGCGGTGCAGCCGCTCGCGGCGACCGTCAGATAGTGCTTCAGCCAGGGGTGTTCGGCGACCAGGAACCCGGCCTCGCACTCGGCGGGCACCGCGTCGCTGGTCCTCCCGCCCGCCTCGGGCAGTGTGGTCCAGTCGTCGGCGCCGGCGGTGTGGACCTCGACGACGGCGTGGTCGTAGCCCGGCTCGGTGTCCCACAGCAGCCGGGCGGTGAGGGCGGGCTCGTCGGCGGCGCTCACCCCGGTCAGGTCGACGGTGCGGGTGAGGCGCTTGTAGGCGTCGTCGGTGTGGACCGCGGCGGCCATGGAGGAACCCGCGTAGGGGCCGTACGGGTTGACGGTCCCGGGGAACCGGCCGGCGCCCGCGCTCGCGAACTGCGGGTACGCGGCGGCCGGCAACTGGTCGGAGGTCACCGCGTACGTGCCCGCCCGGTCGAGCGGGTTGCCCGGCGCGTCGCCGAGCGTCCCGGTGACCCCGTCGAGCCTGCCGCTGCCGGTGAACCCGGTGGCGCCGGGGGTCGACGTACGGGAGTAGGCGCCCAGCCAGTACTGGCTGAAGTCGTCGGACGGGTTGCCGCCGCCGAGGTCGACCGGGCCGCCGGCCCGCTCCCCCGCCTCGACCAGCCTGCCGCCCTCGTTGAGGTAGGCGCGCAGCTGGAGCTGGGTGGCGTTCGCCGGGCCGCCGGTGCCGGAGTAGTGGACGACGGTGGCGAAGTGGGCGAGGACTCCGAGCGCGTCGGGGGCGCCCTGGGTGGCGACGTCCCAGACGACCGCCCGGTGCCCGTCCGCCTTCAGCGCGTCCGTGTACGCCCGGGTCTGCGTGGCGGCCGCGCCCTCCTCGGCGACGACGAGGACGTCCGCCTCCGGCCGGCGGGCCACGGTGTAGGTGAAGTGTTCGCCGGAGACCTTCCTGCCGCCCTTCGTCTCACCGGTGAACCACACCTCGACCGTGTCACCCGGCGCACCGCCGCGGACCGCCGCCCGGTACTCGTCGAAGTAGAGGTTGTCGGCGCCGCCGTACGTCTCACCGCCCTTCCAGGCACGCAGCGCCCGGCCCTGGACACGGCCGCCGTTGACGCGGTACCTGAGCTGTTTGTCGCGCACCGACCTGCGGACGACTGCGGAGACCTCCTGGTCCGCGCCGCGCGCGTACGACACCGGGAACGCGGCCGGGGTGAAGTCGGGGGCGCTCAGGCCGACCGTGGAGACCGGCCGGTCGGGGTGCGCGGCGGTCTCGGCGACGGACAGGGCGAAGGGGACGTTCTTCGCGAACTCCTGCTGGATCAGCTTCTCGTCGTCCGGGAAGTTGAAGACCGACCGGCAGTCGGCGGCGTTCCAGGCGTCGTCGGGGTCGAGGTCCGAGGCGGTCTGACAGGTCGACATCTCGGGGGTGAACATCGCCATGCCGTTGACGTTGGCGGCATGCCCGTCCGCCTCGCCGTTGGTGGTGTAGAGCTCCGAGGAGACCTGGGAGCGGTAGCCGGGGACCGCCGGGTTGTCCGGAGTGCCGGCGAGCGCCTTGTAGAGGACGTCGTCGGGGGTCGGGGTGGCGACCTGCCAGCCGACGCCGTAGAGGAGGAGTTCGGCGGCGGAGTGGTAGTTGATGCCGTAGGTGAAGCCGACGCGCTTCTCGAAGGTGTCGAGTGCCCGGGTCTCCGGCTCGGAGTCCGGGGCGGCGCCGCGGTAGGTCTCGCTGGTGGGGTTCGGGGACGAACCCTCGTCGTCGTAGCCCCACTTGTAGGCGAAGTTGCGGTTGAGGTCGACGCCGTCGGCACTGGTGACGACACCGTCGCCGTTGACGTCCCGCAGGTTCTTGCGCCACAGCCGGGTGCCGGGGTCCTGGAAGGTGTAGTCGTAGCCGTCGGGGTTGGCGGAGAGCACGAACCAGAGTTCGGTGCTGTCGACGATCTTCCTGACCTTGGCGTCGGTCCGGTAGTGGTCCAGGTAGTAGTGCATCAGCCGGCGGGTCATCTCCGGGGTGATCCACTCACGTGCGTGCTGGTTGGACATGTACAGCACGGAGGGCTTGGACCCGTCCGGGGACCGCTTCGCGCCGCCGGTGAGCTTGAGCGCGAGGATGTCCTGGCCCTGGACCGTCCTGCCGATGGACTCGACCTTGGTGAGGTCCGGGTGCTGCTGCCCGGTCCTGAGGATCTCCTCCGCCAGGCCGCCCGCGCCGCTGTAGGGGCGGAACACTCCCTGGGACGCCTGCGCGACACGTGTCGCGGCCCGGCCGGAGAGGGTGTGCTCGGTGAGGCCGACGCCCTGTTCCTCCAGTTTCTCCGCCTGCGCGCCGGTGAGATAGAGCTCGACGCCCGTCCTGCCGCCGCCGCTCCGGGCGCCGGCCGCCCGGTCACCCAGCTCGTGCCCGTCCTGCCCGGCCTTCAGCAGCAGCGGTAACTGCTGCGGGGTCACATCGGCGCGGTACACCCTGACCTCGTCCTGACCGGCGGCGGCCGGACTCCCGCTTTGCGCGTGGGCGACGGGCGCGAGGCCCGCCGCACCGGCGAGAAGCGCGCCGACGGCGAGGACAGATCTCGCTCTGAGTCTCATGGACCCCCCTGGGTACGGTTCGCCCCGGCGGCGAACAGGTTGCCAGGCTCATGTCACTCCATGATCGAGTCAAGGGTGCCTCAAGAACGCCGAAAACGCCGGGGGTGTCGCCCGTTCGGCCGCACGACGGCCCGCCGGGGAGAGGGGGTGCGGGGGTGCGGGGTGTGCAGGGATATGAGGTGTGCGGGGGCACGGGGGCGGAGCCCCCGGGACGGGACGAGACGGGAAGGGGCGGCGGGGGCGGAACTCCCGCCTGTGCGGCCGCCCGATGGGCCGGACCGTCCCACCCGTCCCGTACAGCCGCCCGTGGCACCCGCCCCGTGGCATCCGCCTCGTCGAAACCGTCCGCCGTGCGGGCCGGGCAGGTGTCAGCCCACCAGGTTGTCCGCCATCTCCTCCGTCAGGAGGGACTCGGTGCCGGGGATCCCGAGGTCGGTGGCCCGCTTGTCGGCCATCGCCAGCAGACGGCGGATACGGCCGGCCACGGCGTCCTTGGTGAGCGGCGGATCGGCGAGCGCCCCCAGTTCCTCCAGCGAGGCCTGCTTGTGCTCCATACGCAGCCGCCCCGCCGCGGCGAGGTGCTCGGGGACCTCGTCGCCGAGGATCTCCAGCGCCCGCTGCACCCGCGCCCCCGCGGCCACCGCGGCCCGCGCGGACCGGCGCAGGTTGGCGTCGTCGAAGTTGGCGAGCCGGTTCGCCGTGGCCCGTACCTCGCGGCGCATCCGGCGTTCCTCCCAGGCGAGCACGGACTCGTGCGCGCCGAGCCGGGTGAGCAGGGCGCCGATCGCGTCCCCGTCGCGGACGACGACCCGGTCCACCCCGCGGACCTCGCGGGCCTTGGCGGCGATGGACAGCCGCCGGGCGGCGCCGACCAGGGCGAGCGCGGCCTCGGGACCCGGGCAGGTCACCTCCAGCGACGAGGAGCGGCCCGGCTCGGTCAGCGAGCCGTGCGCCAGGAAGGCCCCGCGCCAGGCGGCCTCGGCGTCACAGGTGGCCCCGGAGACCACCTGCGGGGGCAGACCGCGGATCGGGCGGCCCCGGCCGTCCACCAGGCCGGTCTGGCGGGCCAGCTGATCGCCGCCCGCGACCACCCGTACGACGTAGCGCGAGCCGCGGCGCAGTCCGCCGGGCGCCATCACGATCAGTTCGGAGGTGTGGCCGAAGATCTCCAGGACGTCCCGCTTGAGCCGCCGGGCCGCCATCGCCGTGTCCAGCTCCGCCTCGATCACGATGCGCCCGCTGACCAGATGGAGGCCGCCGGCGAACCGCAGGACGGCGGAGACCTCCGCCTTCCTGCAGCAGGTCCGGGTGACGGGGAGCCGGGAGATCTCATCCTTCACCGCTGCCGTCATCGCCATGGGCCGATCCTTCCATGCATCCGAAAAATACGGTCGTACGCGGCAGCCAACAGCTCCGGGTCGTGCCTCGGGGTTCCGTCGGGCCGGGCCACCGGAGCCAGCTCGACCGCGGCTCCGAGCCGCTCGGCGGCCTCGATGAGCGAGTCGCGGTCGGGCACGGCCGCTTCGTCGGCCAGCACCACGTCCAGGGCGAGTTTAGGGGCGTGTCGCCCCAAAACCTCCACATGACGCTGCGGGGAGAAGCCCGCGGTTTCCCCGGGCTGCGGCACGAGGTTCAGCGAGAGCACCCTGCGCGCCTTGGTCCGGGTGAGTGCGTCGAGCAGCTCGGGCACGAGCAGGTGCGGAATGACCGAGGAGAACCAGGAGCCGGGGCCGAGGACCACCCAGTCCGCGTCCAGCACGGCGGCCACGGCCTCCGGGACGGCGGGCGGGTCCGCGGGCACCAGGTGCACGGACTGCACCTCGCCCGGGGTCAGCGCCACGGTCGCCTGGCCGCGCACGGTGTCGACGTCGTCCGGCCGCTCCGGGTCGTGCCCCCTGACCAGGGCCTGCAACTCCAGTGGGAGCGCGGACATGGGCAGTACGCGCCCGTGCGCGCCGAGCAGCTTGCCGACCAGGTCGAGGGCCTGCACATGGTCACCGAGCTGCTCCCACAGGGCGACGATCAGCAGATTGCCGACGGCGTGCCCGTTGATCTCGCCCTGCGACTGGAAGCGGTGCTGGACGACCCTGGCCCAGGTCTGGCCCCATTCGTCGTCACCGCACAGCGCGGCGAGCGCCTTGCGCAGATCGCCGGGCGGCAGCACGCCCAGCTCGTCGCGCAGCCGCCCGCTGGAGCCGCCGTCGTCGGCGACGGTGACCACGGCGGTGAGGTCACCGGTGATACGGCGCAGCGCGGCGAGCGAGGCGGACAGGCCCATCCCGCCGCCGAGCGCGACCACCTTGGGCTGGGCGCCGCGCCGGCGCGGTCGTGCGCCGCGCGCCTCGGCGGGACGGGCCGTCCGCGGTTCAACGGACGTCCCCTCCGGGCGCGCCTGCGGCACGACACGGCGCAGCCTGCCGAACCGCGAAGTGCGTTCCGTCATTCCCGTCCCATGTCCCGGTGGACGACCACCGTCTCCACACCCTCGGCGGCCAGGCGCGCCGCGAGCTTCTCCGACATGGCGACGGAGCGGTGCTTGCCACCGGTGCAGCCGATGGCGATCGTCACGTACCGCTTGCCCTCCCGCCGGTATCCGGCCGCGACCAGTCTGAGCAGTTCGGCGTAGCGGTCGAGGAACTCCTTGGCACCGGGCTGGTTGAAGACGTAGGAGGCGACCTCGTCGTTCAGACCGGTGTAGGGGCGCAGCTCGGGGACCCAGTGCGGGTTGGGCAGGAAGCGCATGTCGGCGACGAGGTCGGCGTCGACGGGGAGGCCGTACTTGAAGCCGAAGGACATCACGGTGGCCCGCAGCTCGGGCTCCTCCTCACCGGCGAACTGGGCGTCCATCTTGGCGCGCAGCTCGTGCACGTTGAGGCTGGAGGTGTCGATCACCAGGTCGGCGTCGCCGCGCAGCTCGCGCAGCAGCTCGCGCTCGGCGGCGATGCCGTCGACGATCCGGCCGTCGCCCTGGAGGGGGTGCGGGCGGCGCACCGACTCGAAGCGGCGCACCAGGGCGTCGTCGGAGGACTCCAGGAAGACGATGCGCCGGGTGACCTGGCGGTGTTCCAGGTCGGCGAGGGACTCGCGCAGATTGTCGAAGAAGCGGCGGCCGCGCACGTCGACGACGACCGCGATCCGCGCGACGTTGCCCTGGGAGCGGGCGCCGAGCTCCACCATGGTGGGGATGAGTGCGGGCGGGAGGTTGTCGACCACGAACCAGCCGAGGTCCTCCAGACACTTGGCGGCCGTCGAGCGGCCCGCCCCGGACATGCCGGAGATGATCACCAGCTCGGGGATGGCCGTGTCCGCGGTCCCGGCTGCCGTGACGTCCGTACTCACCTGTGCTCCGTTTTCCTGGACCGGCGCCTGGACCGGTTCCCGGACCGCCGGCTGCGGCTGGTCCGGGCCCGGGTCCGTGTGGGCCCGGTCTCGCTCCGGCGTGGGCTGCTTCTCGTGCTCGTTCATCTCTCCTGCCCCCGTCGTCCGTCCGGGGTGCCCGCGGGCACGGGCTCCCCAGGAGGACCCGCCGTCGTCACGGGTGCCTCCTCCTCAATGATCTCTCCGGTGGCCGTGTTCACCGCCGGGGCGGCCGGTGCGGCCTGGGCCAGTGCCACGGCCACGGTCTCGGCCGTCTTACGGCCTATGCCGGGTACCTCGCAGATCTGGTCGATCGTGGCGGCCCGCAGCTTCTTCACCGAACCGAAGTGCTTGAGCAGCGCCTGCTTGCGGGTCTCGCCCAGGCCCGGCACCTCGTCCAGGGGGCCCGCGCGGAACCGCTGGGCGCGTTTGGCGCGCTGGTAGGTGATCGCGAAGCGGTGGGCCTCGTCGCGGACGCGCTGGAGGAGGTAGAGGCCCTCACTGGTGCGGGGCAGGACGACCGGGTCGTCCTCGCCGGGCAGCCAGACCTCCTCCAGGCGCTTGGCGAGGCCGCAGACGGCGATGTCGTCGATGCCCAGCTCGTCCAGCGCGCGCTGCGCCGCCGCGACCTGCGGCTTGCCGCCGTCGACGACGACGAGCTGGGGCGGGTAGGCGAACTTCCGGGGCCGGCCGTCGTCGTCCTTCAGGTCCTTCGGGCCACTGAGGTCTTCCAGGCCCTTGAGGTCTTCCAGGTCTTTCGGCCCGTCGTCCGGCGTGCTGCCGTCAGGCGCGCTGCCGTCGGCCGGGCGGACACCGGCCGGCAGGCCGGTGCCGGACGCCTCGGCGCCGTCGGGGCGCCCGGGCGTGTCGTCGGGGCCGTCGGCCGTCCACTCGCCGGTCTTCTCCTTCTCCGCGAGATAACGGCGGAAGCGGCGGGTGATGACCTCGTGCATCGAGCGGACGTCGTCCTGCCCCGCGAAGCCCTTGATCTGGAAACGGCGGTACTCGCTCTTGCGCTGGAGCCCGTCCTCGAAGACGACCATGGACGCCACGACGTCGTCCCCCTGGAGGTGCGAGATGTCGTAGCACTCGATACGCAGCGGGGCGCTGTCCAGACCGAGACCGTCGGCGATCTCCTCCAGCGCGCGCGAGCGGGTGGTGAGGTCGGAGGCGCGCTTGGTCCTGTGCAGGACGAGCGCCTGCTGGGCGTTGCGCTCGACGGTCTCCATCAGGGCCCTCTTGTCGCCGCGCTGCGGGACGCGCAGCGAGACGTTCGACCCGCGGCGGCCGGTCAGCCACTCCTGGACGGGCTCCAGGGGCTCCGGCAGCGCAGGGACGAGCACCTCCTTGGGCACGGCGTCCCCGGTCTCCTCGCCGTAGAGCTGCTGAAGGGCGTGCTCGACCAGGTCACCCGTGGTGACGGCCTCCACCTTGTCCGTCACCCAGCCGCGCTGGCCGCGGACCCGCCCGCCGCGCACATGGAAGATCTGGACGGCCGCCTCCAGCTCGTCCTCGGCGACCGCCATCAGGTCGGCGTCGGTCGCGTCGGCGAGCACGACCGCGCTCTTCTCCATGGCCTTCTTCAGGGCCTCGATGTCGTCGCGCAGCCGGGCCGCCCGCTCGTACTCCATCACGTCCGCCGCACGGGTCATCAGCCGCTCCAGGCGGCGCAGATACGTGCCGGTGCGCCCGGCCATGAAGTCGCAGAAGTCCTCGGCGAGCTGCCGGTGCCCGTCGGGGTCGACGCGGCCGACGCAGGGCGCGGAGCACTTGCCGATGTAGCCGAGCAGACAGGGGCGGCCGGTGCGGGCGGCGTTCTTGAACACACCGGCCGAGCAGGTGCGCACGGGGAAGACGCGCAGCAGCAGGTCGACGGTGTCACGGATCGCCCACGCGTGCCCGTAGGGCCCGAAGTAGCGGACGCCCTTGCGCTTGTGACCGCGCATCACCTGTACCCGCGGGAACTCCTCGTTCAGCGTCACCGCGAGATAGGGGTAGCTCTTGTCGTCGCGGTACTTGACGTTGAACCTGGGGTCGAACTCCTTGATCCAGGTGTACTCCAGCTGGAGCGCCTCGACCTCCGTGGACACCACGGTCCACTCCACGGACGCGGCGGTGGTCACCATCGACCGGGTGCGCGGGTGGAGGTTCGCCAGGTCCTGGAAGTAGTTCGCCAGGCGCTGGCGCAGGCTCTTCGCCTTTCCGACGTAGATCACCCGGCGGTGCTCGTCGCGGAACCGGTACACCCCGGGGGAGTCCGGGATCTCGCCCGGCCTGGGGCGGTAGCTGGAGGGGTCGGCCATGTCTCACACCCTACTGGCGCAGGGTGACACTCCGGTGGGGCTGTGGACAACGGTCTCGGGAGCGTCGCGGGGGTCCCACCGGGTGAGGGCGGCCGGAAGCGTGTCCCGGCCGGTTCCCAGGTGTTGTCGGGGCTTGGTCAACACGCTTCAATGCGGGGGAACTCGGGGCCGTGGACGACGGCGTACGGACCTGCCGGTGAATTCCCGGCGCCGACGCGGCGGGCCCGGCCCCGCGCGGGCGGTCCGACCAGCCGCCGCGTCCTTCACAGAAAGGCCCCTGCCATGCGGCACGCCACGGAGCGCACGGACGACGTCTCCACCGACCTGCACTCGGCCCTGCAGGGCGGCCCCTTCCATGTCGCGCTCCGCGCCGCGATCGCCGCGCGCGGGCTGCCGCTCCAGCGCGTGCAGCACCATCTGTCGCGCCACGGCGTCAAGGTCGGCGTCACGAGTCTGAGCTACTGGCAGCAGGGCGCGCGGCGCCCGCAGCGCCCCGAGTCGCTGCGGGCGGTGCGCGCGCTGGAGGAGATCCTCCGGCTGCCGGAGGAGTCGCTGATCCGGCTGCTCGCCGAGGCCGACGAGCGCACCGCCGCCCGGCGTCCCGCGGCCCGCTCGTACCGGGCCCTGGTGGAGGCGTCGGACGTGCTGGAGCGGCTGCTGGCCGAGCTGGACGCGCCGTCCGACGGAGGTCTGCACATGCTCGGCCTCCACGAACGGGTACGGATCGGGGCGCACCGCGAGCTGGCCGCACGCGAGTCGCACCACATCGTGTGCGCACGGCGGGACGGGGTGGACCGTTTCGTGGCCGTCCACCACGGCGACCCGGGCTGCTCGCCCGGCGGGATGTCCGTCCACGCCCTGGAGAACTGCCGCGCGGGACGTATCCGCCGTCACGACGGCACCGGGGTGCTGGTCGCCGAACTGCTCTTCGACACGCGACTGCGGTCCGGAGATACGTTCCTCTTCCGCTACGGCGTCGAGGACGGCACCGCCGGGGTGTCGCACGAGTACGCCCGGGGCTTCGGCTCCTCCGGAGGCCAGTACACCCTCCAGGTCCGCTTCGACGCGGCGGTCCTCCCCGCGCGGTGCCACCGTTTCGCCCAGCACTCTCCCGCGGCCCCGCGCACCGGCCTGCTGGACCTGCCCCTGGCCGCCCGCCACCACACGGCACACCTCGTGGAGCCCCGGGTCAGGGCGGGGATCGTGGGGATGGGCTGGGACTGGAGCTGACGGGGGCGGGAGGCGGGACGGGACCGAGGATCCCGGGCGCGCGCCGCCGGGAACGGCGCCGGACCGGGCCCGGCGGGGTCCGGCCGGACGGCTCAGGCGGCGGGCCCCGCGACGATCCTGCCGTTCTTCGTCACGACCGGCAGCGCGGCCAGCGGCGCGGTGGCCGGTGCGCGCAGGACCTTGCCGGTGCGGGCGTCGAACTCGCTGCCGTGGCAGGGGCAGACCAGGGTCGTCCCCGCCAGCTTGTCGATGGCGCAGCCCGCGTGCGTACAGATCGAGCTGTACGCCTTGAGGGTCCCGTCGGCGGCCCGGCTGACCACGACGTTCTGGTCCTGGTAGAGCCGGGCGCCGCCCTTGCCGACCTCGTTCGCCGCACCGAGTTCCACGGGCGCGGTCGGTCCGGCCGCCGAGGTGCCTCCCGGGGAGGAACAGGCGGTGGCGGCGAGACCCGCCACGGGGGTGACGGCCGCGGCACGCAGGACGGTACGGCGGGTCGCGGAGGGTCGGCCGGGCATGAGGGTCCTCCCTCGGTCGGGGCGGGGCGCACCGTCCGGCGGTCGATCGCCGGTCGCCGGTCATCGGTCGCCGGTCGGGCCCGCACGGTGGGGGCCGCTCCCGACCTTAGCGGCCGGGGATGCGCGGCGGCGCAGGGGGCACGGCGACCGGACAGCGGCGCGGGCGCTCACCGGCGCGGGCGCTCAGGCGCGGGCCGTGAAGCGGGGCGCGCAGGGACAACCGGAGCGGGCGCGCGGGGACGGCCCGTCGATGACGCGGGCACTCGTGCGCAGCCGGCGATGGGATACCTTGGCCGCCGGAAGGCCCGCGCGGCCCGGGGCGGGACAGCGCAGTGCCCAGCAGGGCAGGGGCCGGCACCGCAAAGGAACCGCTCGTGATCGTCGTCGCCGGTGAGGCCCTGATCGACCTCGTACCGCAGGGCTCCGGTGCCCTCGCGGGACTCTCCCCCGTCCCCGGGGGCGGCCCGTACAACACGGCCGTCGCCCTCGGCCGGCTCGGCTCCCCCACGGCGTTCTGTTCCCGCGTGTCCTGCGACGCCTTCGGCGAGGCCCTGCTCGACGGGCTCCGGCGGGCGGGCGTGGACGTGTCGGGGGTGCAGCGCGGGGCGGAGCCGACCACGCTCGCGGTCGCCACGATCGACGGCCACGGGTCCGCCGCGTACTCCTTCTATGTGGAGGGCACCGCCGACCGGCTGTTCACGGCACCCGCCGCCCTGCCGGAGGGGGTCCGCGCGGTGTCCTTCGGCACCTGCTCGCTGGTCCTGGAGCCGGGTGCGAGCGCCTACGGGGAACTGCTGGGGACCACCGCGGCCCAGGGCGTCTTCACGGCGCTCGACCCGAACATCCGCACCGGACTGATCCCGGACGCGGACGCCTACCGGGCGCGTTTCCTCGGCTGGCTGCCGTCGGTGACCCTGCTGAAGCTCTCCGAGGAGGACGCCGGGTGGCTGGGCGGCTCGCCGCGCCAGTGGCTCGCGGCCGGTCCGTCGGCCGTGGTGATGACCCGGGGCGGCGACGGGCTGACCGTGTTCACCCGGGACGGCGCGGAGCATTCCGTACCGGGTGAGAAGACCGAGGTCGTGGACACCATCGGGGCCGGTGACACGGTGAACGCGGCGCTGCTGCACGGGCTGGCCGCACAGGACGCGCTCTCCCCGGCGGCGCTCGCCGGGCTGGGGCCCGACGGATGGACCCGGCTGCTGCGGTTCGCGGCCCGGGCGGCGGCGGTCACCTGCTCGCGGGCCGGGGCGGAACCGCCGTACGCGTCCGAACTCGGCGAGGCGTAGGAACGGGGCGGGCCGGAGCGGGGTCGCCCGAACCGGGGCGGGGCGCCCGGTGGTGCGACGTGCGGTGCCCCCGGGAGTTCCCGCGAGGCACCGCACACACGTACGGGGGCCGGGCTCAGGCCCTGCGCGCCCGTACCGTCTTCTTCGCGGGCACGGCCCGCTTCCTGACCGTGCCGCCCGTCCGTGCCGCCGGAACGGCGTCGCTGATCCTCTCGGGGGCCAGGATCTCCCGGAGGAACTTGCCGGTGTGGCTGGCGGGCACTCCGGCGACCTCCTCCGGGGTGCCCTCGGCGACGACGAGACCGCCGCCCGCGCCGCCCTCCGGCCCCATGTCGACGACCCAGTCGGCCGTCTTGATCACATCGAGGTTGTGCTCGATGACGATGACCGTGTTGCCCTTCTCGACCAGCCCGGACAGCACCTTCAGCAGCTTGCTGATGTCCTCGAAGTGCAGACCGGTCGTCGGCTCGTCCAGCACATAGACCGTGCGTCCCGTGGAGCGGCGCTGGAGTTCGCTGGCGAGCTTGACGCGCTGCGCCTCGCCGCCGGAGAGGGTCGTCGCGGACTGGCCGAGCCGGACGTACCCGAGGCCGACGTCGTGCAGGGTCCTGAGGTGGCGGGCGATCGCGGGGACGGCCTCGAAGAACTCGAGCGCCTCCTCGATCGGCATGTTCAGCACCTCGGCGATGGACTTGCCCTTGTAGTGGACCTCCAGGGTCTCCCGGTTGTAGCGGGCGCCGTGGCAGACCTCGCACGGGACGTAGACGTCCGGGAGGAAGTTCATCTCGATCTTGATTGTGCCGTCGCCGGCGCAGTTCTCGCAGCGGCCGCCCTTGACGTTGAAGGAGAAGCGGCCGGGCAGATAGCCGCGGACCTTCGCCTCGGTGGTCTCCGCGAACAGCTTGCGGACGTGGTCGAAGACGCCCGTGTACGTCGCCGGGTTGGAGCGCGGGGTACGGCCGATGGGCGACTGGTCCACATGCACGACCTTGTCGACGAGATCGTCGCCCGCCACGCGGGTGTGGCGGCCCGGGACGTTCCTCGCCCCGTTCAGCTCGCGGGCCAGGTGGGTGTAGAGGATGTCGTTGACCAGGGTCGACTTGCCGGATCCGGACACACCCGTGACGGCCGTGAACAGGCCCAGCGGGAAGGACACGTCGATGTCCTGGAGGTTGTTCTCGCGGGCCCCGTGCACCGTGAGCCGCCGGGACGGGTCCTGCGGACGCCGCACGTCCGGCAGGGGGATCGACTTCCGGCCCGAGAGGTACTGACCGGTCTGCGACTCGGTGTTGGCGAGCAGTTCCCCGAGCGAACCGCTGTGCACGACATTGCCGCCGTGCTCGCCCGCGCCGGGGCCGATGTCGACGATCCAGTCGGCGACCTTGATGGTGTCCTCGTCGTGCTCCACGACGATGAGCGTGTTGCCCATGTCGCGCAGCCGGACCAGGGTCTCGATCAGCCGGTGGTTGTCACGCTGGTGCAGACCGATGGACGGCTCGTCGAGGACGTAGAGGACGCCGACGAGGCCCGAGCCGATCTGGGTGGCCAGACGGATGCGCTGTGCCTCGCCGCCGGAGAGCGTGCCGGCGGCGCGGTTGAGCGAGAGGTAGTCGAGACCGACGTCGACCAGGAAACGTAGCCGCTCGTTGACCTCCTTGAGGACCCGCTCCGCGATCTTCTTGTCCCGGGCGCTGAGCTTCATCCCGCCCAGGAATTCCGCGCAGTCGCTGATCGACATCGCGGAGATCTCGGCGATGGACCTCCCCATGATCGTGACGGCGAGGACGACCGGCTTCAGACGCGTGCCCTCACAGGTGGGGCAGGGCACCTCCCGCATATAGCCCTCGAAGCGCTCACGGCTGGCGTCGCTCTCGGCCTCGCCGTGCCGCCGCTTGACGAAGGGGACGGCGCCCTCGAAAGGCGTCGTGTAGACGCGTTCGCGGCCGTAGCGGTTGCGGTAGCGGACCTCGATCTGGGTCTTGTGGCCGTGCAGCAGGGCCTTCCTCGCCCGCTGCGGGAGACCGGCGAAGGGAATGTCGGTGCGGAAGCCCAGTGCCTCCGCGAGGGCGCCGACCAGCCGGTCGAAGTAGTCCTTGGTGTGGCCGTGCGACCACGGGTGGATGGCGCCCTCGTCGAGGCTCTTGTCCTCGTCCGGGACGATCAGCTCGGGGTCGACCTCCATACGGGTGCCGATACCGGTGCACTCGGGGCAGGCGCCGAAGGGCGAGTTGAAGGAGAACGAGCGGGGCTCGAGCTCCTCGAAGGACAGATCGTCGTACGGGCAGTACAGGTGCTCGGAGTACATGCGCTCGCGCTCGGGGTCGTCCTCGGGGAGGTCGACGAAGTCGAGCACGACCATGCCGCCGGACAGGCCGAGGGCGGTCTCGACGGAGTCGGTGAGGCGGCGCTTGGCGCCGTCCTTGACCGTCAGGCGGTCGACGACCACCTCGATGGTGTGCTTCTCCTGCTTCTTCAGCGTGGGCGGGCTGGAGAGCTGGACGGTCGCGCCGTCCACCCGGGCGCGGCTGTAGCCCTTGGTCTGGAGGTCGGCGAAGAGGTCGACGAACTCCCCCTTGCGCTCGCGCACCAGCGGGGACAGCACCTGGAAGCGGCTGCCCTCCGGCAGCTCGAGCACCCTGTCGACGATGGCCTGCGGCGACTGGCGCGAGATCGGACGGCCGCACCGGGGGCAGTGCGGCTTGCCGATGCGCGCGAACAGCAGGCGCAGATAGTCGTAGACCTCGGTGATGGTGCCGACCGTGGAGCGCGGGTTGCGCGAGGTCGACTTCTGGTCGATGGAGACCGCCGGCGAGAGACCTTCGATGAAGTCGACGTCCGGCTTGTCCATCTGGCCGAGGAACTGGCGGGCGTACGAGGAGAGCGACTCCACGTACCTCCGCTGCCCCTCGGCGAAGATGGTGTCGAAGGCCAGCGAGGACTTGCCCGACCCTGACAGGCCCGTGAAGACGATGAGCGAGTCGCGCGGCAGGTCGAGCGAGACATTCCTCAGGTTGTGCTCGCGCGCGCCACGGACGATGAGACGGTCGGCCACGCCGGTCCGCACCTTTCTTGGGAGAAGTGACAGGGGCAAAGCCCCCGCCTTCCTCAGACTAGGGGGAGCCACTGACAACGCCGGTCGGATTCCAGGTTGCTCAACAACTCCCGGCTCTCCAGCATGCCCGACGCCACTCACGACGATATAGCACGCACATTCGATTTAGGGGCCGGGTCCGCCACCTTCACCCGAAGGAGTGGGGGGCCGGGCCGACAGGGCCTAGGGTCGACGGCATGATGGATCACGAACGCGACCTGGTGTCCGTGCACGACGCGACCGAACGGCTCCGCACCGGCGCCGCCGTACTGGACAACGCTTCCGCAGCCCGGCCGTCACGGCTGCCCGGCTGGAGCCGGGGCCATGTGCTCGCCCACCTCGCCCGCAACGCCGACGCCCTCGTGAACGTCGTCCGGGGCCTCCCCATGTACGACTCGGCCGAGGCGCGGGACGCCGACATCGAGCGTGACGCCCCCCGCCCCCTCGACGTCCAGCTCACCGACCTGCGCGACAGCGCGGACCGCCTCCGGGCGGCGTGGGCCGCGACCACCGACTGGTCGCGCACCGTGGAACTGCGCAACGGCGTCACCGACACCGCGTCCCGGGTGCCCTTCCGACGCTGGGCGGAGGTGGAGCTGCACCATGTCGACCTGGGCATCGGCTACGAGCTCGAGGAGGTGCCCGCGGAGTTCACGGAGCGCGAGACCGGCTTCCTGGCCGAGCGCTTCCTGGGCCACCCCGCCGTCCCGCCGACCCGGCTCACGGACGGCAGCCGCGAGTGGCGCACCGGACGGGAGGCGGACACGCCGGAGGTGACCGTCACGGGCGCCCCGGCGGATCTGCTGGGCTGGCTCGCGGGCCGTCGCGACGGATCGGCGCTGTCCGTCTCCGGAGGCCCGCTCCCGGCCCTCCCGCCGCTATAGGCTGACGGCCATGACGTACCGCGGAGAGGTGCGGGTCGGCGGCCCGGCCGACGTGCACGAGCTGAAGGACCTGATCATCACGAAGATCGCGGTCGGCCCGATGAACAACAACGCGTATCTGCTGCGCTGCCGGGACACCGACGAGCAGTTGCTGATCGACGCCGCGAACGACGCGGAGACCCTGCTCGGCAGTATCGGTGCCGACGGCGTCGCGTCCGTCGTCACGACGCACCGGCACGGCGACCACTGGCAGGCGCTCGCCGAGATCGTGGCGGCCACCGGCGTGCGCACGTACGCGGGCCGGGACGACGCCGAGGGCATCCCCGTGCCGACCGACGTCCTCGTCGACGACGGCGACACCGTACGGGTGGGACATGTGACACTCACGGCGCGCCATCTGGTGGGGCACACCCCGGGCTCCATCGCGCTGGTCTACGACGATCCGCACGGGCACCCGCACGTCTTCACCGGCGACTGCCTTTTCCCGGGCGGGGTGGGCAACACGCGCAAGGACCCGGAGGCGTTCGCCAGCCTGATCCACGACGTCGAGACGAAGATCTTCGCCGTGCTGCCGGACGAGACCTGGGTCTATCCGGGACACGGCAACGACACCACGCTCGGTGCGGAACGGCCCCGTCTGCCGGAGTGGCACGCCCGCGGATGGTGACCACCGGGGGCGCTCACCGTGCTTCCACGCACCCCGTGTGAACGGTTCGCCCCTTCCGGCGCCCCGCGCGCGCTCCCGGCACCCGTGGGCGCGCGGTCCACTGGAGTCGGCCCCGCCCCGCACGGGATGACGGCTCCCGTACGGCAGGGGCCGCCGGTCACTCTCCTGATCCCCGCCCTCGACCGGCGGCCCGGGCGGGGCTCCGGGAGCACACGGCCGGCCCGGTCACCTTCGGTACGGGGGCGTCCGGTCGGCGCTCCTGCACCGGCGGACGCCGACCGCCGCGGCCCTAGGCCTCCGTCCGTCCCGTACCGGCCAGTGCCGCCACCCGTTCCACCCCGAACGCGTAGCCCTGCACTCCGCACCCCGCGATGACGCCGTCGGCGCGCAGGGAGACGTACGAGTGGTGCCGGAACGACTCGCGCCGGTGGATGTTGGAGATGTGGACCTCGATCACCGGCATCCCGTCGCAGGCGTTCAGGGCGTCGAGGATCGCGACGGAGGTGTGCGAGTAGGCACCGGGATTGATGACGATCCCGCAGTGCCGCAGCCGGGCCTCGTGGATCCAGTCGACCAGTTCGCCCTCGTGATTGGACTGCCGGCAGTCCACCGTCCCGCCGTGCGCGGCCGCCGTCCCGGCACACAGCGCCTCGACGTCGGCGAGCGTGTCGGAGCCGTAGATCTCCGGCTGGCGCCGGCCCAGCAGATTCAGGTTGGGCCCGTTGAGGATCATGATCGGGGCGTCGGCCAGGGTGCGGGGCACGGTTCCTCCGGTCCGGTTCGGACGGTCAGGGACGGTCCTCGGCGACCGCCGCTCGGTCCCCGGTCTATCACGGTGGCCCTCCGCCATGGCGCCGTCACGTCGGCCGGTACCGGGGTCAGGACCGGACGCTGTCCTTCGGAGCGTCCTCACCGGCCACCCGGTCCGGCTCGTCCCGCACGGTCTGCGCCTGTTTCCGGGACGCCCGGAGGCTGGTGACCGTGGTGACGGCCAGGACCGCGCAGATCACACCGAGCGACACCGGGATGCCGATCTCCGGGACGGGCACCCCGGACTCGTGCAGCGCGTGCAGCAGGAGCTTGACCCCGATGAAGCCGAGGATGATCGACAGGCCGTAGGAGAGGTGGACCAGCTTCCTCAGCAGGCCGCCTATGAGGAAGTACAGCTGCCGCAGTCCCATGAGGGCGAAGGCATTGGCGGTGAAGACGATGTACGGGTCCTGGGTGAGACCGAAGATCGCGGGGATCGAGTCGAGGGCGAACAGGACGTCCGTCGTGCCGATCGCGAGCATCACGACCAGCATCGGCGTCATCACGCGCTTGCCGTTCTGGCGTATCCACAGCTTGGTGCCGTGGTAGCGGTCGGCGACGCCGAAGCGGTGCTCGACGGCCTTGAGCAGCTTGTTCTCCTCGAACTCCGTGTCCTCCTCGTCGGCCCGGGCCTCCTGGATCAGCTTCCAGGCGGTCCAGATGAGGAACGCGCCGAAGAGGAAGAAGACCCACGAGAAGCTCGCCAGGATCGCGGCGCCCGCGGCGATGAACGCGGCCCGCAGCACCAGCGCTATCAGGACGCCGACGAGCAGGACGCGCTGCTGGTACTGCGAGGGCACCGCGAACTTCGCCATGATCAGTACGAAGACGAAGAGGTTGTCGACGCTCAGCGACTTCTCGGTGATGAAGCCCGCGAAGAACTCGCCGGCCGGCTGTCCTCCCCCGAAGACGAGCAGCCCCAGCCCGAAGAGCGCGGCGAGGGCGACCCAGACGACCGTCCAGACACCGGCCTCCTTGATGGACACGTCGTGCGGTGTGCGTCCGATCAGGAAGTCGACCGCGATGAGGACGGCGAGGCCCCCGACGGTCAGCACCCACAGGGTCACGGATACATCCATTGCGCCTCCGGCACATAGCGGCAGTCAGTACAGCGTGTCGCTGCCGGAGGTGGCGTTCGCGCACTTCCCTCCGTACGGAAGACAGTACCCAATCACCAAGGAAAGGTAAAGAGATCGGTAAAGGAAAATCAAAATGCGCAGCTCACGGGTCCTTTACCTGTACTTGGTCAAGGCAGGTCGGCCGTCACCGGTCCCATTCCCGGCGGGCCGTCGCCACCTGGGTGAGCACCTGCTCCAGCACCCCGCTGCCGGGCGGGACGAGCGCGGGCTCGTACGTCCAGGCGTGCCCCACCCAGGGGTCGGCGAGATGATCGTCGGCCACGGGGGTCAGCCGCAGCAGTGAACGCCACAGCGGGTCGAGCAGCGGCCCGTACCCGGCGGCGTCCTCGCGGTCCGCCACCATCAGCAGATGGACGCCCACGGCCGGGCCCTCGTCCGCGAGATAACGCAGCCGCGTCACCGACCGGTCGTCGAAACCGTGCGGGAAGTCGTTGACCAGCAGCAGTCGCCCGGCCGTGTCGAGGCCGGGCGGCAGGGCGTCGGCGGCGCCGCCGCGCACCGCCATCTGTACCAGGTCCACCTGTTCGGTGAGCCGGGTGAGGACGTCCGTCACCCCCGCGGCACCGGCGGCGGGCGGTCCGGCGAGCACCCCGGTCCGCACCAGCGGCGCGAGCGCCCGTGCTCCCGTCCCGGCGGGGTCGACGACATGCACCCCGAACTCGCCGGGCGGGTGGACGGCGAGCAGCCGGGCGGCTGTCGCGACCGCGGTCTCCATCGCCAGGTGCCGGACGGCCGCCTGGTCCGCGAGGGCGCCGTCGGCCGACGGTACGGGCCCGCTGTCGATCCACAGCCCCCGCTCCAGCGGCAGTCTCACCAGCATCGGGATGCGCAGCCCCGCGCTCTCGGGCAGCCGCAGGTCGCCGAGGCGCAGCGCCATCGGGATCTCCATGGGCACCCGGTAGCCGTGCCAGACGGGGTTGTCCCAGCCCGCGTAGGGGGGCGGCAGCGCGGGCTCGACGACCTCGCACTCCGCGGTCAGCTGGGCGAGATCGCGGTCGAGGGCCTCCCTGGCCTGCTCGACCAGCCGGGCGTGCTTGCCGCGGACGGCCTCGCGTGCGGCCCCCGAGCCGTCGAGCCGGTTGCGCGGGTCGGACAGCAGCTGGTCGAGTTCCTTCTCCATCCGGGAGTCGGCGAAGTCGACCGCGCTGCGGTACGCCGCCGTGGTGCGGGCGAGGTCCTCGAACATCCCCCACACCTGGTTGTAGAGGCGTTCGTCCATGGACCAGCCGGTGGCGTCCCCGGCGACCGGCTGCCCGGGGCGGCCGGGTTCGGCCGGGGGCGCGGGCGGGGCGGGCGGCGTCACCGCGGCGCGGCGGCCGGGGTGGGTGTAGTCGATCCGGGCGTCCGGGGGCGTGGGCCGCCCGGCGGGCGGGGCCGTGCGCGGCCCGTCCTGCGCGGTGCCGGCGGTTCGCCCCGGCTCGTCCGACTGGTGCGGCGGTCCCGGCTGCGGCGGCACCGCCCCGGGGGTGCCCTGGGCCGTCGTGGGGCCCTGGTCCTGACCGGTGACCGGCGCGGCGGTCTGCCGGGCGCGTCCGGTGTCCGGGGTGCGCGGTGGAGGCGCCGCGACCGAGCGGGCCAGTCCCCGGGCCACGGCCTCCTCGATGGCCCCGGCGAGCTGCCGGGCCTCGGGCAGCCCCTGGTCGGTCAGGAGTGCGGGCAGTCCGCCCGCGTAGCCCTGCCCTACGGCGCGCACCTTCCAGGCGTCCTGTCTGCGGTACAGCTCGACGGCGACGACGGCGGACTCGCTGTCCAGGCCGGTGATCGTGTAACCGGCGATGCCGGTGCCGTCGAGGCCGGTGACGGCGACGAAGGGGGCGGCCGCGGAACCGAACCGGTCCGGGCCGCCCGCCCCGGAGGGCAGGGCGAGCAGCACGTTGACGCGGTGGACGGCCTCGGGCACGGCGGCGAGATCGATCGCGAGCCGGTGCTCGGCGGCCGCCTGCCGGGAGACCTCGAGTCCGGGCAGGACCGGGGCGCCGGGGTGGGCCACCCACTCGGCGCCGCGCACCCTGCCGTCCTCGTCGCCGAGTGTGGCCGCGGCCACCACGGGATCACCGGCCGAGATCCGGATCTCCAGATGCGCCTGGGAGAGCGGGTGGTTCTGTCCCCGCACCAGCTCGGCCGTCATCGCCTCTCGTCCCCCTCTGTCGTTGTCGTCCCGCTGGAGCCGCCCTGCCGGACGGGCCCTACAGAAGCGGCAGGACCGTCGGCATCAGGTCCTGGAAGGTGCGGCCGTTGGCCGGGGCCCCGAGGGCGGTCATCGTCCAGCCGCTGCCGGACCGGTGCACCTTGGCCATGATCTGCGCCGTGTAGGCGCCGCCGCCGTCCAGGGTGTAACGGGCGAGTTCCTGGCCGTTGGACTCGTCCACCAGGCGGCAGAACGCGTTCTGCACCTCCTGGAAGGTCTGGCCGGTGAAGGAGTTGACGGTGAAGACGATCTGGTCGATGTGGACCGGCACACGGGCGAGGTCGACGAGGATGGCCTCGTCGTCGCCGCCCTGGCCCGCGCCGCCGACCAGGTTGTCGCCGGTGTGGCGCACCGAGCCGTCGTCGCTCACCAGGTGGCGGAAGAACACCACGTCGACCGGCTGCTTGTCCGCGAACAGCACGGCGGACGCGTCGAGGTCGATCTCCCGCGTGCGCGAACCGAACAGGCCGCGGCGGGGGGCCGCCTTCCAGCCGAGACCCATACGGACCGCGCTCAGGCTCCCTCCGCCCTGCTTCTCCAGACTGATGGCCTGACCCTTGGTCATGTTGACGGTCACGACTGCTTCCCCTCTCGAACTGTCCCCTGTTGCCGCGAAAGTCTGCGGTTGACCAGCACTTTACGCAGCGGCACGGACCGTGCCGAACTCCGTCCGGCGTTTGTGTCGGTGTTGAGACACTCCGGCGTTTCCCGCGGACGCCGGTACGGACGGGCGTGTCTCAGGCGAGGCCCGCCTCCTTCATCTGCCGCAGTTCCTTCTTCATCTCGGAGACCTCGTCGCGCAGCCGGGCCGCGACCTCGAACTGGAGGTCCGCGGCGGCGGCGCGCATCCGTTGCGTCATCTCCTCGATCTGTCCGGCGAGTTCGGCCGCGGGCCGGTCGGTGGGCACGGTCTCCCCGGCCTTCGCCCTGCCTCTGGCGGATCCGGCGGTCCTGCCGCCGGGTCCGTGCTCGGCGAGCGCCGGGACCGGGGACCTGGCGCCCTTGCCGTCCTTGGACTTGCGGTAACCGGAGCCGAGCAGCTGCTCGGTGTCGATCTCCTCGCGGGCGATCTGCGCCACGATGTCGTTGATCTTCTTGCGCAGTGGCTGGGGGTCGATGCCGTTGGCCTTGTTGTACGCGATCTGCTTCTCCCGGCGGCGGTTGGTCTCCTCGATGGCCTTCTCCATCGCCGGGGTGATCCTGTCGGCGTACATATGGACCTGACCGGAGACGTTGCGCGCGGCGCGGCCGATGGTCTGGATGAGCGAGGTGCCGGAGCGGAGGAAACCCTCCTTGTCGGCGTCGAGGATGGCCACCAGGGACACCTCGGGCAGGTCGAGTCCCTCACGCAGCAGGTTGATGCCGACCAGGACGTCGAACTCGCCGCTGCGCAGTTCGCGCAGCAGCTCGATGCGGCGCAGGGTGTCCACGTCGCTGTGCAGGTAGCGGACCTGGATGCCGAGTTCGAGGAAGTAGTCGGTGAGGTCCTCGGCCATCTTCTTGGTGAGGGTGGTGACCAGGACCCGCTCGTCCTTCTCGGTACGGGTGCGGATCTCGTGCACCAGGTCGTCGATCTGGCCCTCGGTGGGCTTGACCACGACCTCCGGGTCGATCAGGCCGGTCGGTCGGATGATCTGCTCGACGACGGCGTTCGCGCGGGAGAGCTCGTACTTGCCGGGGGTCGCCGAGAGGTACACCGTCTGGCCGATGCGCTCCTGGAACTCCTCCCATTTCAGCGGGCGGTTGTCCAGGGCGGACGGCAGCCGGAAGCCGTGTTCGACAAGGGTGCGCTTACGGGAGGCGTCGCCCTCGTACATGGCACCGATCTGCGGGACCGTGTTGTGCGACTCGTCGATGACGAGCAGGAAGTCGTCGGGGAAGTAGTCGAGCAGGGTGTTCGGCGGGGAGCCGGGCAGGCGGCCGTCGAAGTGCATCGAGTAGTTCTCGACACCGGAGCAGGAGCCGATCTGGCGGAGCATCTCGATGTCGTAGGTGGTGCGCATGCGAAGGCGCTGGGCCTCCAGGAGTCTGCCCTGTTTCTCCAGTTCGGCCAGCCGCTCGCCCAGTTCCTTCTCGATGTCGTTGACGGCCCGCTCCATGCGTTCGGGGCCGGCGACGTAGTGGGAGGCGGGGAAGACGTAGAGGTGCTGGTCGTCGCTGATGATCTCGCCGGTGACCGGGTGGAGCGTGGAGAGCGCCTCGATCTCGTCACCGAACATCTCGATGCGGACGGCCAGCTCCTCGTAGACCGGGAAGATCTCGATCGTGTCGCCCCGCACCCGGAAGGTGCCGCGGGTGAAGGCCAGGTCGTTGCGCGTGTACTGGATGTCCACGAAGCGGCGCAGCATTTCGTCGCGGTCGATCTCGTCGCCGACGCGGAGGGGGACCATGCGGTCCACGTACTCCTGCGGGGTGCCGAGGCCGTAGATGCAGGAGACCGAGGCGACCACGATGACGTCGCGGCGGGTCAGCAGCGAGTTGGTGGCGGAATGGCGCAGCCGTTCGACCTCCTCGTTGATCGAGGAGTCCTTCTCGATGTAGGTGTCCGACTGGGGAACGTACGCCTCTGGCTGGTAGTAGTCGTAGTACGAGACGAAGTACTCGACGGCGTTGTTCGGCAGGAGTTCGCGGAACTCGTTCGCCAGCTGGGCGGCCAGGGTCTTGTTCGGCGCCATCACCAGCGTGGGGCGCTGGAGCTTCTCGATCATCCACGCGGTGGTGGCGGACTTGCCGGTGCCGGTCGCGCCGAGCAGGACGATGTCCTTCTCGCCCGCTTCGATGTGCTTGGCCAGCTCGGCGATGGCCGCCGGCTGGTCACCGCTGGGCTGGTAGGGGCTGACGACCTCGAAAGGCGCCACCGTGCGTTCGATGTGGGAAACGGGCCGCATGGACTCCACCGTACGACCCGCCACTGACAACGCGGCCGGATCAGCGGTTCTGGGGCGTACGGGCCCGGCGGTGTCCCGCGGTCCGGTCGGCGCGGGGCGCGGGGCGTGCCCCGGGGTGCGGGACGGCGCGGGAGAGGATCCCGGGCCGTTGCGCGGCGGGGTCCCGGCGGGGTCCGCCCATGACCGTCATCGGGTCGAACAGCACGACCGCACCGGCCAGGCAGAGGAAGACGAGCGGGCCGAGCAGCAGCGGGGCGAGCAGGGCGACGGGCGGGGCGGCCGGGGCGACGGGGGCCGCGGGGTGGAGGTGGACGCTGACGGCGGCCATGCCGGTGTAGTGCATGCCGCTGACCGCGACGCCCATGACGAGGCTCGCTCCCACGCTCCACAGGAACCCCCGCACCTGTCCGGCGGCCCACAGGGCGGCGGTGGCGGCGATCATGGCGACGACGACCGAGGCGGCGACGGTGAGCGTGTTGTACTCCAGCTTCCCGTCGAGGCGCAGGCCGGCCATGCCCAGATAGTGCATCGAGGCGATGCCGAGACCGGTGACGGCACCGCCGGTGAAGAGGGCGGCCCCCCGGGCGCCGCGGTAGCCGACGATGAAGATGCCGACGCCGACCATGACGACCGCCACGCCCAGCCCGGCCAGCATGGTGGGCGTGTCGTAGCGGACCGGTGTCCGGCCGACCGTGAATCCCATCATCGCGATGAAGTGCATGGTCCATATGCCGGAGCCGATCGCCGCCGAACCGAGGGCGAGCCAGCCCGCCCGCCAGGAGCGCGGGACGAGCATCGATCTGGTGGTGCAGCGCAGACCGAGAGCGCCGCCGAGGCAGGCCATGGCGTAAGCCACCAGCGGTGTGACGAGGCCGTAGCTGAATCCGTCGACCGTGCCCTGCATGCGCGGTTGCCCTTCCGCCCTCTGACGCCCCGGTGACGCCCCGGCTTACCTGAAAGTGCTCCCCGTTCCCAGGACCGCGTGCGGTCGAGGCTGACGCAGAGAGTATGACCCTCGGCGGAGTGATCGAACGATTTTCCGGTAAACAAACACGGTCTCGCCGCAGGTGTGCGCCACCGGTGCGTCTGCTCGGGGGACTCCGCCCCGTCTGTACGTTTCCCGCGCGCGGTGGCGACGCTCCGCTGTCACTCTCTACCTGTGTGTCATCGACCGACCGCTGTGTGACAGCCGACGCGAGGAGTACGCCACGTATGTTCGCGCGCGCATTCGCCACCATGGCCACCGCGCTCCTGGGCTCCGTCGCCGCCCTCCTGCCGGCGCCCCACGCGCGGGCCGGGGGCATGACCGGAGGGCCGTGGATCATCGCCCATCGGGGCGCGTCCGCCTACGCGCCGGAGAACACCCTGGCGTCGGTCGACACGGCGGCCCGCCTCGGGTTCGCCTGGGTCGAGAACGACGTCCAGCGCACCCGGGACGGCCGTCTGGTCGTCATCCACGACGACAGCCTGGCGCGCACCACGAACGTGGAGGAGGTGTTTCCCGGCCGCGCGCCGTGGAAGGTGAAGGACTTCACCGCGGCCGAGATCGCACGACTGGACGCGGGAAGCTGGTTCTCCCCCGCCTACGCGGGCGCGCGCGTGCCGACGCTCGAGCAGTACATGCGCAGGGTCGGCCGCAACCACCAGAAGCTGCTCCTGGAGATCAAGAATCCGGAGCTGTACCCGGGCATCGAGCAGCAGACGCTGAAGCTCCTCTCCAACGAGGGCTGGCTGGACCGGCCGCACCTCCACGGCCGGCTGATCGTGCAGAGCTTCAGCGCGGAAAGCCTGCGGACCGTGCACGCCCTGAAGCCGGCCGTGACGACCGGCCTGCTCGGCAGTCCGCCCGTTCCGGAGCTGGCCCGGTACGCGGCCTTCGCCGATCTGGTCAATCCCTCCCAGGCTTCCGTGTCGCCCGCCTACGTCTCCGCGGTGCATGCCCTCACCGGGCCGCACGGCAGGCGGCTCGCGCTGTGCTCCTGGACCGTCGACGACGCGGTGACCGCCCGGAAGGCGGCCCGGGACGGGGTGGACGGCGTCATCTCCAACCGGCCGGACGTGGTGCGGACGGCGCTCCGCGCGGACTGAGCACCCGGTGCCGCGGCACCGGCCCGCACGGCGTTGTCGGTGGCCGGCCGTACCGTGGGGCGTATGGACAGCGCCGCACAGACCGCAGCACGGCATGAGGGACGGCAGGACCGGCAGGTGCTGTGGGCCGTCGTCGGAACGGACATCGGGCCGCTGCTGCTGGCCGCGACCCGCGAGGGCCTGGTCAGCGTGGTCTTCCACGCCACGGACACGGTGCGGGACAAGGCGCTGGAGCGGATTGCGTCCCGGTTGGGCGCCGAGCCCGTGGAAGCGGCCGGCTCGCCACCGCTGGCCGAGGCGATACGCCAGGTCCGGGCGTACTTCGCGGGGCAGCGGCACTCCTTCGAGCTGCCTCTGGACTGGTCGCTGGTCTCCGGCTTCAACCGGCAGGTGCTGCGCGAGCTCGCCTCCGGTGTGCCGTACGGCGCGGTCGTCGGCTACGGCGATCTGGCGCGGCGGGTCGGCATGCCGAAGGCGGCGCAGGCGGTCGGCGTGGCGATGGGCGCCAATCCGCTGCCGGTCGTCGTCCCCTGCCACCGGGTCGTCGGGAGCGACGGGGGCATCGGGGGCTTCGGCGGCGGTCTGGAGACCAAGCGCAAGCTGCTGGCGCTCGAGGGCGTACTGCCCGAGCCGCTGTTCTGATCGATGGGCCTCCCTCGCCGAACTGAATTACCGTTTCGTATGATTCCTACCTTTTCCGCACAGGAGCTGGCCGGACCGCGTGGGCGGTAGCAGACTCCGCCGTGCGCACGGCTGCCGGCATCCGAGGGCGAGGAGCCGAAGGGACGGCGATCAAGGCATGAGCGGAAACAAGGGAGTGGCGTACCTCGAGCCGGGGACGGTGGAGGTCAGGACCACCGACTACCCGACGTTCGAGATCAAGGACGGGCCGGGGGTCGCATCGGAGAACATCGGCCGCCGGTGCCGGCACGGTGTGATCCTCAAGGTGCTCGCCACCAACATCTGCGGAAGCGACCAGCACATGGTGCGCGGACGGACGACCGCCCCCGCGGGTCTCGTCCTCGGCCACGAGATCACCGGAGAGGTCGTCGAACGGGGACCGGACGTCGAGTTCATCGACATCGGCGACGTCGTCTCCGTACCGTTCAACATCGCCTGCGGGCGGTGCCGCAACTGCAAGGAACGCAAGACCGGCATCTGTCTCAACGTCAATCCGGCCCGGCCGGGTGCCGCGTACGGCTACGTCGACATGGGCGGCTGGGTCGGCGGCCAGGCCGAGTACGTCATGGTCCCGTACGCGGACTTCAACCTCCTGAAGTTCCCGGACCCGGACGAGGCGCGCGAGAAGCTGCTCGACCTGACCATGCTGTCCGACATCTTCCCGACGGGCTTCCACGGTGCGGTCACCGCGGGAACGACCGTCGGTTCGACGGTGTATGTCGCCGGAGCCGGCCCGGTCGGACTGGCGGCAGCCGCGGCGGCACAGCTGCTGGGCGCCGCCGTCGTCATCGTGGGCGACCTCAACACCGAGCGGCTGGCCCAGGCGCGCAGCTTCGGCTGCGAGACCGTCGACGTCTCACAGGGCAGCATCGAGGAGCAGATCGCGCAGATCCTCGGCGAGCCCGAGGTGGACGCCGCGGTCGACGCGGTCGGCTTCGAGGCCCGGGCGCACGGCCCGGACGCCGGGGAGGCGCCCGCGACGGTCCTCAACTCGCTGATGAGCATCACGCACGCGGGCGGTGCCCTCGGTATTCCCGGCCTCTACGTCACCGACGACCCCGGCGGTGTCGACGAGGACGCGCGCACCGGCACCCTCAAGGTGCGGCTCGGCCTCGGCTGGGCCAAGAGCCACCGCTTCACCACGGGCCAGTGCCCGGTGATGAAATATCACCGCGGTCTGATGAAGGCGATCCTGCACGGACGTGTGCACATCGCCAAGGCGGTCGGTGCGACCGTCATCGGCCTGGACGACGCGCCCCGCGGTTACACCGAGTTCGACCGGGGCGCCAGCCGCAAGTACGTCCTCAATCCGCACGGCGCGCTGGACACCGTGCAGCCGGTCTGAGAGACCCGGCCGAGGGGGTGCCCGCACGCGCGGGCACCCCCTCGTACGTGCGCACCCCCGGTGCGCCGGAGCGGAGCAGCCGGTCAGTCGTAGTGCCGTGCCTCGAAGACGTTCCCGTCCGGGTCACGGAAGTAGAAACTGCGCCGGGCGGCGCCGCGGGCACCGTAGGAGTCGTGGGAGAGGGCGGACACGGGGACGTCCTGTTCCTCCAGGCGGGCCCGGAGCTCGTCGAACGTGTCCCGCGGTAAGGCCAGGCACACGTGGTTGACCGGATGGCCGGCGCTGTCCGCCGCCCCGGGGACCATGGTCATGCCCGGCGCGCCGGAGCGCGGCATGAGGTCGAGGATGGTCTCCTCGCTGACCCGTACCGAAGGGAAGGACGTCTGCCCCGCGGCGAACTCGGCGAGCCGCAGCGGTTCCAGTCCCACGGCCTTCTCGTAGAAGCCGGCCGCGGACACCGGATCGCTCACCCAGAGGACGACGTGGTCGAGACGCATCGTGTTGTCGGTCATGCGTTCCAGGCTGGTGGCCTCCCCCACACACCGCAAGGGTTTGACCGGGCGCGTCGGCCGCCAGGGATGAGGGTGGACCGGAAGACAGGAGGCGGACTCGTGACCCTGGTGGTGTCCGAAGAGGTGCGGGGGGCGCTTCAGGCGCGCCGGCCCGTGGTGGCGCTGGAGTCGACGATCATCGCGCACGGACTGCCCCGTCCGCGCAACCTGCGGGTGGCCCTGGAGCTCGAGGATCTCGTACGGCGGGAGGGCGCCGTACCGGCCACGATCGCCGTGCTCGACGGGCGACCGCACATCGGCCTGGACGAGAAGCAGCTGGAGCGGGTCGCGAACGACGACGGGATCCGCAAGCTGGGCCACCGGGACCTGCCGCTCGCCGCGGCCTGCGGGGCGAGCGGGGCGACCACGGTGTCGGCGACCGCGATGCTGGCGGCCCTGGCGGGCGTGCGGGTGTTCGCGACGGGCGGCCTCGGCGGTGTGCACCGGGAGTGGACGGTGACCCAGGACGAGTCGGCCGATCTGGGCCTGCTGGCACGCACCCGGATCACGGTGGTGTGCGCCGGGGTGAAGTCGATCCTGGACGTGCCGGCGACACTGCAGCGTCTCGAGACCCTGGGAGTCGCGGTGGCCGGGTACGGGACGGACCGTTTCCCCGGCTTCTACCTGTCCGACTCCGGACATCCGGTGGACTGGCGGCTGGAGAGCCCCGAGCAGGTCGCGCGGGTCATGCGGGCGCAGGATGCGCTGGGCGGGCCGGAGTCGGCGCTGATCGTCGCCCGTCCGGTGCCGGAGGCCGAGCAGCTCGATCCCGCGCTGCACGCGCGCGTGCTGGCCGACGCGCTGGAGGCGTGCGCGACGGAGGGGATCACCGGCCAGGCGGTCACGCCGTTCCTGCTGGACCATCTCGTGCGCCGTACGGACGGCGCCTCCCTGAGCGCCAATCTGGCGGCGGTGCGCGGCAACGTACGGCTGGCGGGGCGGATCGCGGCGGCGTGGACCCGGGAGTGACCACCGGGCGGCGGCCCGGGGCTCTGCTGGTCGTGGGGGATGTCGTCACGGACGTCGTCGCCCGGCACCGGGGGCCGCTGGCCCGCGGCACCGACACGGCCGCCGTGATCCGGACGCTGCCGGGCGGCGCGGGCGCCAACGTGGCCTGCTGGGCGGCGCACGCCGGGTGCCCCGACGTACGGCTGCTGGGGCGGGTCGGCGCGGAGGCGGCCGGGTGGCACGAACATGAACTGGCCGCCGCGGGAGTGCTTCCCCACCTGGTCGTCGACCCGTCCGCGGCGACCGGGACGGTGATCTGCCTGGTCGACTCGGGTGCGGACGCCGAGCGGACGTTCCTCACGGACAGCGGGGCGTCGCTGCGGCTCGGACCGGCCGACTGGTCGGACAGCCTGCTGGACGGCGTGGCACGGCTGCACCTGTCGGGTTATCTGCTGTTCGCCGACTCGAGCCGCGCCCTGGCGGAGACGGCGCTCGCGGGGGCACGCGCGCGGGGCGTCCCGGTCAGCCTGGACCCGGCATCGACGGGCTTCCTTGCCGTGCTGGGAGCGGACCGCTTCCTGGCCTTCGCGGCCGGTCTCGACGTCCTGCTGCCGAGCCGGGACGAGGCGTGTCTGCTCACCGGGCTGCCTGACGGGGCGGCCGCGGCGGCCGAGCTGAGCCGGCATGTCCCGCTGGTGGTCACCAAGCTGGGCGCCGACGGGGCGCTGGTGGCCCGGTCCGGTGAGGTACGCGCCCGGGTCCCCGCGCCATCCGTGGTGCCCCGGGACACGACGGGCGCCGGGGACGCCTTCACCGGGGGGTTCCTGGCGGCGCTGCTCGCGGGTGCGGAACCCGGCACGGCGGCGGAGCAGGGCTGCCGATCGGGGGCCCGGGCGGTGGAACTGGTGGGAGGCAGGCCGCCGGTGCGGGGCCGGACGGGCCCTCCGCCCGGCGCGTGACCGCTGCTCGTCGCGGCCCCGGGCGGTCGTTCCGCCACTCGTCCCTCGACCGGTCGTCCACAGGCGGGAACCAAGCGGAACCTGCTGTTCCCACAGGCTTTCCCGTCTGCCGTGTGCAACTGGCAGACTGATCGGCCGAGGCACGACGCGGTGCGAGGCGCGGAGCTCCGGGACAGGCCCGGAGATCCAGGACCGGCGGGGGTTGGCAGATGTCCATGGCAGGGAACCTGCGGAAGGTCACAGGGCTCGGCAGGGTCGGTGGCCTGCGCAGAGTGGCGCGGCTGACGCGGCGGCGCCCCCGGGTCGACCTGAGCCATCCCGCCCGGTCGCCGCTGGGCTCCTCCGTCGTGAACTGCGTGATGTACCAGGACGGGGTCCGCGTGCCGGTCGGCGGGGGTCTCGTCGACGCCGTGAACCATGTGCGCAGGAACCGGGGCGGATTCGTCTGGCTCGGGCTGCACGAGCCCACGGACGCGGAGTTCGCGGACGTGGCAGAGCTCTTCGATCTGCATCCGCTCGCCGTGGAGGACGCGGTGGAGGCGCATCAGCGCCCGAAACTGGAGCGGTACGGCGACACGCTCTTCGCGGTGTTCAAGACGGTCTGCTACGTCGAGCACGAGGAGCTGACCGCGACGAGCGAGGTGGTGGACACCGGCGAGATCATGGCCTTCGTCGGCCGGGACTTCGTGGTCACGGTGCGGCACGGCCGGCACGGCTCGCTGGGCCCGCTGCGCGAGGAGCTGGAGGCGGACCCGGCGCAGCTCGCCAAGGGCCCTGCCGCGGTGCTGCACGCGGTCGCGGACCATGTGGTCGACGATTACCTGAGCGTCACCGAGTCGGTGCAGGGCGACATCGACCAGGTGGAGACGGCCGTGTTCGCGACGGACGGCGCACGCGTGGACCCGGGGCGCATCTACCAGCTGAAACGCGAACTGCTGGAACTGAAGCGGGCCGCCGTGCCGCTGAGCCGCCCGCTCGAGGAGCTCGCCACCCGGCCGATACGGGTGATCGCGCCGGAGATACAGGCCTACTTCCGGGACGTCTCGGACCATCTGCTGCGGGCCACGGAGCAGATCGCCTCCTTCGACGAGCTGCTCAACTCGATCCTCCAGGCCCACCTCGCGCAGGTCACCGTGGCCCAGAACGAGGACATGCGGAAGATCACCTCATGGGCCGCGGTGATCGCGGTGCCGACCATGGTGTGCGGGATGTACGGCATGAACTTCGACCACATGCCGGAACTGCACTGGACGTTCGGCTATCCCCTGGTCCTCGCGGTGATATCCGTCGCCTGTCTGGCCCTGTACCGCGGCTTCCGGCGCAACGGCTGGCTCTGACGGCTCCGGCCGCCCGTCCGCGCGGGATCCGAAGACTCCGGCCCGCCCGTCCGCGCGGGAGGACGGGCCGGAACGGGACGCGGTGACGGGCCGCCAGGTCAGCGGTGGGACCGGGCGTAGACGCTCTCGGCCCAGGAGGCGATCTGGTCCTCGGTGAGGTGCTGGGCGAGGTCGGCCTCGCTGATCATGCCGACCAGACGCTTGTTCTCGATCACCGGCAGCCGGCGGATCTGGTGGCCCTGCATCTCCTGGAGCACCTCGCTGACGTCGGCGCTCGCGTCGATCCAGCGTGGGGTGCCCTGGGCCATCTCTCCCGCGGTCACCCTGGACGGGTCGTGTCCCATGGCGACGCAGCCCACGACGATGTCGCGGTCGGTCAGGATGCCGCAGAGCCGTTCGTCGTCGTCGCTGATGGGCAGGGCACCGACGTTCAGATCGCGCATGAGCTGGGCGGCGCGGTCCAGGGTCTCGTGGACGGGGATCCACTGGGCTCCCCGGTGCATGATGTCTCCGGCGGTGGTCATGGTGTACCTCCCGGTGCCGGGCGGCCGGCGCGGCGCCGGACACGCCACTGGTACCGGCGCCCTTCATTCTCGCCGTGCCGCCGGAGAGCCGCATGTCCACCCGCCGCCCGCCGGAGGTGTTCAGCCGTTCCAGGCCGGGTGGCGCGGGTCGTCGGTACGTATCAGGACATCGGCCGCGGCGGCGGGGTCGGTCTCGTCCGTGTAGCGCTCGAAGGCGGGCAGCGTCCAGTGGTCGGACTCGGGGGTCCGGCGGCGCAGGGCACCCGGGGAGAGGAGGAGATGGACGGTCAGGTCGAACGGGAACCAGTGTCTGAGGAGGAGCGGACCGTGCAGCAGCAGCACCCCGCCGGGGGAGAGCCGGCTGTAGGGGCTTCGGGTGGCCCGGTCGGTGGCGGGATCCCGCAGGTCGGGCAGGACACGGCCGTCGCCACCGGGCTCGAGCGGCCCGAAGACCTCGCGCCACAGGGCGCCGGTGTCGAGCCAGCCGTCGTAGTACGACTCCGGGTCGCGGTGACCGTGCTCCAGCCGCAGCGACGCGGGGCGCAGGAATCCCTCCGCGGCGACGGTCAGCGAGGGACGGCCTCTCACCCGCAGCGCCTCGGAGACCCGCTCGGCGAGGTCGCCCGGGCGGGCGGCGGGCGCGCCGTCGAGGGCGACGCGCGGCCAGGAACCGCCGTCGGCCGGCGTCAGGTCGAGCACGCGCTCGGCCAGGAGGTCACCGATCCGGTCCCAGGTGATCGCTTCGAGTCGCACAGCTCCATGATGCGTCAGGGCGGCGGCGTCCCTGCGACGCGTCCGGGACCGGTCGTTCGCCGGCGGGCATGCAGCGGGGTGCAACGGGGCAGGACGGGAACCCGGTTCGAGGGACGGGAGTTGATGGGGACATGAGCAGTGGGCCGTACATGGTGCTCGTGGTGCTGGGTGTGCTGGGGACGGGGCTGACGGCCGGGGTGTTCGTCGCCTTCTCGTCGTTCGTGATGCGGGGACTGGCCGCGCTGCCCCCGGCACAGGGGGTGGCCGCGATGCAGGCGATCAACTCGTCCGCCACGACGGTGGCGTTCATGGCCCTGTTCCTCGGGACGGCGGTCCTGTCCGCGGTGATCGCGGTGGTGACGTTCGTGCTGTGGCCGGGGGGCACGGCACCGGAGCTGCTGCTGGGCAGCGTCCTGTATCTGGCGGGGGCGTTCGGGGTGACGGTGGTGGCGAACGTGCCGCGCAACGAGGCGCTGGCGGGGCTGGAGCCGGGGAGCCCGGAGGCGGTGGCGTACTGGCCGTCGTACGTCCGTGAGTGGACGGTGTGGAACCACGCCCGGGTGATCGCCTCGGGCGGCGCCACGGCCTGCTACCTGGCGGCCCTGGTCTGAGGACGGAGACCGGCACACCGGCAGGACCGGCAGGACCGGTAGCGGAGGACGGACCCGCCCCGGCCTGCGAGAGACGTCGGCGGCCTCTCTGCGCGGCCGGTCCCCCGGACGTATGGTGGCCGGAAGAGAGCCCCTCGGCGACCCATGCGCGCCCCCGCACGCCCGCCACGCCCCGTCGTCCCGCCGCGTCCCGCACGGCCCGGCACGGACGCGGCCCACCGCGGCGCGGCCGTTCACCCCCGCAGGCAGCGACACCGCAAGGAACACGGTCATGGCCGATCCCCAGGGCTTCATGACGACATCCCGCCAGGAGTGGCCGCGCAGGCCCGTCGAGGAACGCGTCCGGGACTGGGCCGAGGTGTATGTCCGGGGCGGCCTGCTGCCGATCGTCAGCGGCCAGGCCGGCCGGTGCATGGACTGCGGCATCCCGTTCTGCCACGAGGCGTGCCCGCTGGGAAACCTGATTCCGGAGTGGAACGACCTGGTCTCGCGCGAGGACTGGCGGGCGGCGGGCGAGCGGCTGCACGCGACCGACAACTTCCCCGAGGTCACGGGCCGGTTGTGCCCGGCTCCGTGCGAGGCGGGCTGTGTGCTGGCGATCAACCAGCCGGCCGTCACCATCAGGAACGTCGAGTGCGCCGTCGCCGACCGTGCCTGGCGGGACGGCCGGGTCCCGCCCCGGCCGCCGGAGCGGCTGTCCGGGCGGAGCGTCGCGGTGATCGGGTCGGGGCCCGCCGGGCTCGCGGCGGCCCAGCAGCTGACGCGCGCCGGGCACACGGTCACCGT
This sequence comes from Streptomyces sp. NPDC047000, assembly GCF_040644295.1. Taxonomy (NCBI): domain Bacteria; kingdom Bacillati; phylum Actinomycetota; class Actinomycetes; order Kitasatosporales; family Streptomycetaceae; genus Streptomyces; species Streptomyces sp. NPDC047000. The sequence goes on along the minus strand of NZ_JBEYWE010000004.1, from coordinate 232,595 downwards.
GTACGAGAAGGACGACCGGCTCGGTGGGCTGATGCGCTACGGCATACCGGAGTTCAAGATGGAGAAGCGCCACCTCGACCGGCGGCTGGAGCAGATGAGGGCCGAGGGGACCAGGTTCCGTACGTCGACGACGGTCGGCCACGATGTGGGCGCGGCGGAGCTGCGGGCGCGTCATGACGCGGTGGTGATCGCCACGGGAGCCAGAGCATGGCGGGAACTTCCGGTGCCCGGACGCGAGTTGACGGGAATTCATCAGGCGATGGAGTATCTGCCGCTGGCCAACCGGGTACGTGAGGGCGATCTGGACCGGTCGCCCCTGTCGGCCGCGGGCAAGCACGTCGTCATCGTGGGCGGCGGCGACACCGGGGCGGACTGCCTGGGCACGGCGGTGCGGGAGGGCGCCGCGTCCGTCACCCAGCTGGACATCTACGCCCTGCCCGGCGCCGAGCGCGACGAGGACCGGGAGCCCTGGCCGGTGTATCCGAAGGTCTACCGGCTGTCCGTGGCCCACGAGGAGGCGCGCGAGCTGCGCACCGCGCCCGTCGCGGACGCGGACGCGCGGCTGTTCGCCGCGTCGACGCTCCGCTTCACGGGCGACCCGGCCGGGCATGTGCGGTCGCTGCGCCTGACCGGGGTGGACGCGGCGCGCCGTCCGCTGTCCGGCACCGGGCGGACGCTGCCCGTCGATCTGGTGCTGCTGGCGCTCGGTTTCTCCGGACCCGACCGGTCGGACGGGCTCGCCGATCAGCTGGGGCTGGCCGTGGAGCCCGGTGGCACGATCAGCCGGGACGGCGGTTTCGCGACGAACGTCGCCGGTGTGTTCGCCGCCGGGGACGCCGCGCGCGGCCAGTCGCTGATCGTGTGGGCGATCGCGGAGGGGCGGGCGGTGGCCGCCGCGGTCGACCGCCGGCTGACGGGGAGTTCACGGCTACCGGCGCCGATATCGCCGTACGACCGGCCGATGACGGTGTGACGGCGGGCCGTGCGGCGGCACGGCCGCGCGGGGCCGGACGGCGGGCCCGGTACCCGGTCAAGGCTTCCGGGCCGCCGCCGGGTACTCCCGGGAACATCCCGGGGTACCCGGCGGCCTGCCGCTCACAGTGATCGAATCAGTACCAACATTAGGGAATTGCCAGCACACAAGTGGATGATGCCCCGCCTCGTGGCGTCGGGCGCGGGTCACCGGATGTCAGGACACCAGGAAGTCGGCCTCCCCCGCCTTGGCACCCTCGATGAAGGCGGTCATCTCGTCGGTCGTGTAGATCAGCGCGGGGCCGTCCGGGTCGGTCGACTGGCGTACGGCGATACGGCCGTCGGCGAGCTTCATCGCCTCCAGGCAGTTGCCGCCGTTGCCACCGCTCCACGGCTTGTGCCAGCCCTCGCTGCCCAGCTCCCGTGCCGGCATGCCGTTGTAGACGCGTTTGCGCGGCTTGGTGAGGTCCATTCACAGCTCCTTGCGGAGATCCATGAGGATCTCCTTCGTGCGTTGTGCAGTGGCGGCCTGCGCCGCCATGCGGTCCATGACCTCGAGGTGGGTGGCCACCTCAGGACGCGCGTCGAGATAGACGGCGCCGGTCAGGTACTCGCTGTAGACCATGTCCGGCAGTTCGGGCATGGCGAATCGGAACAGCACGAAGGGCCCGAACGTGCCCGGGTGCGGGCCGCTCGCGAACGGGGCGACCTGAAGCGTGACCTGGGGCAGCGTCATGGCCTCGAGCAGCCGGTCGACCTGTGCGCGCATCACCTCCGGGCCGCCGACGGGGCGGCGCAGCGCCGTCTCGTCCATGACGGCCCAGAACCGCGGCGCGTCGGGCCGGGTGAGCAGTTGCTGCCGCTGCGTGCGCAGCGCGATGTGACGTTCGATGTCCTCGGGCCGGGTCTGGCCGATGGCACCGGACTTCAGCACCCCGCGGGCGTAGTCCTCGGTCTGCAGGAGGCCGGGGACGAAGTGCGGCTCGTAGGACCGGATGAGGCTGGCCGCGCCCTCCAGGCTGACGTACATGGAGAACCAGCCGGGCAGGATGTCGTGGAACCGCTGCCACCAGCCGGGCTGGTTGGCCTCCTCGGCCAGCTGGACGAAGCCCTCGGCCTCGTCGTCCGGGACCCCGTAGGCCTTCAGCAGCAGCTGGAGGTACGGGATCTTCAGCGCGACCTCGGCCATCTCCATACGGCGGACGGTGGCCGGGGCGACACGCAGGATGCGCGCGGCCTCCTCACGTTTGAGACCGGCGCCCTCCCGCAGGTCCAGCAGGCGCCGGCCGAGGACGACCTGTCCCACCGTCGGCGCGGACCGCGGCTCGCTCACGCTCCACCTCCACCAAAGATCACTGACAGCCCGGCGGCGCCGTGAGGAGACCCGTTCGACGATCCGGCCGGATCCTCGCCGATCCCTGTCGGCGCCGTTCGTCGTGCTGTTGCGAGCAGTGTGCCACGCCCTTCCACAACGTCATACGGCACTCTGCATTTTTCATTGTGACACTTGCCAAGTGTTCGCGACGGGGCGATAGTGGCAAGCGTGATTCCGTCCGCGCCCTTAGGAACAGACGCCGCCGCAGGCCGCCTCGGACCAGGCGCCGCCGCGGCAGCACGCCCCTCCGGGCCCGCTGCCGAGCGCCGGTTCCGTTTCGAGCTGGCCGCACACCCCGGCTCCCCCGCACAGGCCAGACGACTGGCGCGGGCACGGCTGACCGGCTGGTCGGTGTGCGAGGACACCTGCGACACAGCGGCCCTGGTGATCTCCGAACTGGTCACCAACGCCATAGTCCACACCGCCAGCAGCCATGTCGTGTGCGAGCTGCGTGATCACGACGACCTGGTGCGGATAGCCGTGCGCGACGAGGGGTGCGCGCCCGGTGAACCCCATCCGTCACCGCGGCTGCCCGAGGAGGAACACGGGAGGGGGTTGCTCCTCATCGACGCGCTGTGCCATGCCTGGGGTGCCCAGGAGAGCGGCACCGGCCTGCTGGTCTGGGCCGAACTGCCACGCGGGGCGGACTCCGTCGAGGGCACGGGCCCCGCGCACGGCACCGGGACGGTGTCCGACGGTGGGGCAGTGTCCGGCGGTGGGAGCGGGCACGACGGCGTGAGCGCGCACGACGAGGCCGCCCACGCCGTGGACGGCGCCCGCTGCGACCTCGGCTGGGGCCCCCGGCCCAAACCGGCACCGTCCGACGGGCCCGGCAGGACGGACAGGACCGACGGGGCGGACAGATCGGGTGGGCCCCGGACGGCGGAGGGATCGCTGCGGCCCGGGGAGGCCGGTCACGCTCCCGGAGCCGGCGACGTCCGTCCCACCGGCATCGCGAGCGCTCCCGCCGCGGAGGGCGAGGCGGCCGCCTGCCGCCAGGGAGTCGGTGAGGCCTTCCGGCACGGCGTCGCCCAGCTCCGGCACTACGGTCTCGGTATCGGCCGGCCTCGCAGCGCCGGAACGGAATGGGGATGAGCCGGGCGCCCGGGGGTCAGGTCCTCGGCCTCGACACCCTGGTCCGGCTGGGGCGCGAGCTGCGCCCGCCGGCCACGCCCCGGCGGCTCCCGGTGCCCGAGGGCATGACGGCACCGCTCGGCTGCGACGCGGTGGCCGTGCCCGCCGCCTGCGGCCCGCTCGTCCTGCCACGCCTGCCGCGGGTGGGGTGCGTCTACGCCGACGAGGCGCACTGGTGGTGGATCGTGCCGTCCGACTCCGACTACGCCCTGCAGTGGCCCGCGCCCGCGCGCTACGCCGTCGGCGCGGTCCTGCCCGACACACCGCACGCCCACGGCCCGAGGCTCATCCACCGGCCGGACGGCACCCTTCCGTACACTCCGCCGATCCCCCTCTATCTGGCCCTGTGCCGGGTGACGGGGACGACCCCGGGATGGTCACGGCCGATCAGCGCGTGACCCGGCAGGCCGCGGCGGGGTCCGGCAAGGCCCGGCGGCACCGGGCGGCGGCGCCACGACGGCCGTGGGCCGGCGCGAGGCCGCGCGGGCGGTCCGGAACGTACCCACCCCGCCCGAAGCCCCTGCCCGAAGCCCCGTCCGACGGGGCCGTGCCGCGCGCTACGCGACGGCGTCGGCCGCGTCGCCGCTGCGCACGATGACCAGGAACGTGTCCGTCGCGAGGTCCATCACGACCTCGGCGGGCAGGCCCTCCAGACGCCGTGCCTGTGCGAACTCCTCCGCCGGCCACGAGCCGCGTGGGCCACCGGCCGGGAAGCGTTCGAGCACCGTTCGCCCGTTCACCCTGCACCTCCGTGTCGTGCTGTCCTCGTGTAGTTAAACGCCGAAGGTGGGGTGAACGCCTCGCCAAGTGACGGTATTGAGACGTAGTCGACACGGAATCCGCGCCACCTGCGAGTTCCCCGTCGGCAATCTTGCGTTCATTGTCGATATTTGCCCGCATTTGCCCTGACCGGGTCCACGGGGCACCGGACCGGACTCCGGCCGGCTCGTGATCGTCGTGCGGGATGACCGTGCGTACGGCGATGATGAAAGCGGGGGGAGAGACCGTCTTCCGGCGTCGTACGTCGCGTCGCACGGCTGCCCGGAATCCGCTCATGTCCGGTCCCCACATCTGGAAGGAGCCCGGCATGCTCCTCGGAACCTGGAACCTGGAGAACCTGTACCGGCCCGGTGGCCGGTTCGGTCCCACGGACGAAACCGAGTACAAGACGAAGCTGGCCTCCCTCGCCGCCGTCATCACGGATCTCGGCCCTGCGCTGCTGGGGGTGCAGGAGGTCGGCGAGCCGGGCGCCCTGGAGGATCTCGTCGCGATGCTGGACGGCGAGTGGCACATCGCGCTGTCCGGACACCCCGATGGACGCGGCATCCGGGTCGGGGTGCTCAGCCGGGCGCAGCCGCACGTGGTGGCCGACGTCAACGCGTTCCCCGAACGGCTGCACCCGATCCAGTCCGACGACTCCGGGCCGGCGGTCCTGCAGGCAGGCCGCGGCTTCCTCGCCGTCGAGGTGACGACCGGGGCCGGGCCGCTCACGGTGGCCGTCGCCCACCTCAAGTCGAAGCTGCTGACGTACCCCGGCGGCCGCTTCTTCCCGCACGACGAGGGCGAACGGGCCCGCTACGGCGCGTACGCGCTCTACCGGCGGGCCGCCGAGGCGGCGACGCTGCGGGAGCTGGCCGACCGGCTGCTGGCCGGGGACGGCCGCACCCACGACGTCGCGGTCCTCGGTGACATGAACGACGAGGTCCCGGCCGCGACCACCCAGATCCTGCTCGGCCCGCCCGGCTCGGAACTCGGCACACCCGGCTACGAGCGTCCTGACAACGGCGACCCGGCCCGGCTGTGGGACGTGGCACCGCTGATCCCCGCCGAACGGCGCTACTCGCGGATCAGCTTCGGACGGCGGGAGCTGATCGACCACATCCTGGCCAGCCATCGGCTGGTGCACCGGATCACGGCCGCGGGCACCGGGCTTCCGGACGACGGCGCGCTGCTGCTGCCGTCCGTGCACGAAGCCCCCTCCGAGCGGCGCGGGGTGCCGGGGTCGGACCACGCGCCGGTGTGGGTACGGGTCGATCTGGCGTAGGCCGGTCTGACGTGGGCGGATCCGGCGCAGGTGTTTTCCGGACCCTGTCCCGGAAGGTCAGCCGGCCGCGGGAAGCGTGATCTCGCGCAGGCCGAGGCTCCGGCGGCGCCGCTCCAGCTCGGCGAGGAGTCCGGTCAGCTGCTCGGTGTGTCGGGGGCTGAGGCGGCCGGCGTCGTCGAGGTGGACGGCGCAGGCGGTGGTGGTGTCGACGAGCGTCTCCAGCAGCGCCGCGATCTCGTCGGTGCCCTCCGTGTGCCGGGCGAGGGCGGGCAGCTCCGCGGAGGCGAGGGCGATGGCGGCGCGGGCCTCGGCGAGCGTGCGGTACGCCTCACGGCGCAGGGCCCAGCGCTCGGCCCGGTCGCCCCGGTCGTCGCGGTCCGCCCGGCCGCCGGTCTCACCGGTCTCACCGGTCTCACCGGTCTCACCGGTCTCACCGGTCTCACCGGTCTCACCGGTCTCACCGGTCTCGGGGAACGCGGCGGGTGCGCCGGTGGTGCCCGGTTCGCCGAGGACATGGGTGAGGTAGGCGTGCGCCGCCGTGCCGGCGGTGGCGAGCCGGGCCCGTACGCCGCCCGCCCGCTCCCCCGGCATCGGCAGATGACCGACGACCAGCACGATCGCGCAGGCCAGCAGGGTCTCGCCGACGCGGCCCGCGGCGGGCTGCGGTTCACCGCCGGCCATGACGAGGGCCAGCACCAGGACGGTGACGGCGGCGGTCTGCGCGGCGAAGTGCCGGGTGGCGACCGGCAGGAGCGCCCCGCTGACGGTCACCAGCAGGACCGCCCCGGCGGGCTGGGGCAGTACGGCGGCGAGCGCGGCGAAGCCGAGGGCCCCCAGCACGGTCCCGGCGGCCCGGCACAGCACCCGGGAGGCGAGCGGTCCCAGGTCGGGCTTGACGAGGAACACGGCGGTGGCGGGCAGCCAGTACCAGTGCTGGTGCGGCTGGTTGCCGTACCAGTGGAAGTGGCGCAGGACCTGGGCGATGGCCACGGCGGTGCCGAAGGACAGGGCGACACGGAAGCCGTACTCCCGGCCGCCGGGGCCCAGGGCGGCCCTGACGAGGTCCGCGGCACCGCGACGGCGCTCGTGCAGCCGCCGGTGGCCGCCGCCGTCCTCGGCGCGGTCGAAGGCCTCCGCGGCGCGCAGCAGGGCGTCGTCGAGGGCACGCAGGGCGGGGGCCGACCGGCTGGGCGCGGGCAGCGGGCCGGTGCCGGCGTTGCCGCGCACGGCGGCGGCGAGCCGCCGGGGTCCCTGGGCGGCCCGTTCCGAGACGGGTTCCCCGGCCCAGGCGAGCGCGGTCGCGGCTTCGGCGAGGGGCAGCGCGGCGGTGTACTGGGTGTGCAGTCTGCGCTCGGCGGCCGAGCTGGCCCAGAACCGCAGGCGGGGGCCGGTGAGGGCGTCCTGCGCGTGGTCGAGGGCGGCGGTGAGCGCGGCGCGCCGGCCCACGGCGGCGTCGGTCCCGGCCGCGTCGAGCAGCGCGGCGACGGCGTCGTAGACCCCGGCGACGGCGGCACGCTCGCCGTCGAGCAGGTAGGCGCGGCCGATCGCCCGGGGCGAGGGCAGGGCGAGCCGCAGCAGGAGCAGCCAGCCGGCTCCGGCGACGAAGGCCAGGGCCCGCAGCCAGCCGGGGTCGGGCAACGGCAGACCGGCGCCGACGGCGGAGAGGGCCAGCAGCTGGGTACCGGCGCCCGAGGCCACGGGTCCTGCCGCGATGACGCTCCCGGCGACCAGGGCGACCGCCGTGAGCAGCAGCGTGAGCGGGACCGCGCCGAGGTACTGGCCGGCGTACGTCCCGGTCAGCAGGCCCACGACACCGGCGAGCGCGGGTGCTCCGATCCGCTTGACCGCGGCGCGCCGGCTGCCGGGGCGGTCGTTGATGCCGGCGAACATCGCGGCGATGGCGGCGACGACACCGACACCGACGTGGTGCGCCAGCACGCCCCCGAGAAGCAGCGGTCCGCCGGTCAGCGCCCCGCGTGCGACGGCGCTCCAGGGCATCGGGCCGCGCTGGGCGCGCAGGACGTGGGCGAGCCAGGGCGGCAGGGAGAGACGGGGGGTCCGGACGGGCGGCCGGGTGTGCGTCCGGGAACGGGTACGGACGGCGGGGCGGGACACAGGGCTCCTGTCGTGGGCGACGGCGGTGGGTGCCTTCGGGCGACGGTGGCCGGGCTGGTCTGCGGTGTCCATCGTAGCGACGGCGCCGGAACGTGACGGGGTCAGGGGTGTTTCACAAGGGTGAACGGTGCCGTGAGCCGATTGATTCCGGGACGCGTCCCGGACAGGTGATCCGGACAGGTGATCCGGACAGGTGATCCGGGTGCGCGATCCGGGTGGGTTCGCCGCGCAGGGTCCCGGCGCGCCGGACGGGTGCCGGGAACGGGAGCGGACCCGGGGGCGTAGCCTGCCCCCGGGCCCTGTGAGGCCGCCCACGATCGCACGCCGGCACGCTTGAGGACCCGGGTGAGGTTGATGTCGCCGCGTCCTGCCTTTGGACCACCGCGCATCGAGCTGCGCGGGCAGGACTTGAACCTGCATCTCGACGTCCGGGCCCCGGGCCCGGTCGATCCGGCGATCGGCGGCGAATACTGAGTCTGGAGCAAGAGTCTGAGATTGAACGCGGTCTGCCTCTGCCGGTTGGGCCACCGCGGCACGGTGTGATGCCGCGGGGAGGACTCGAACCTCCACTGGGACCGCATCGTCACGACAAGCTTCAGCTTCAGCTTGCGCTCCTCGCGCACCCCGGTCACAGCGGACCGGGGAGTCTGGAAGGCTACCCGAAGAGGTAGCCGAACACGGCGTCACCGATGTGCTGGTCGACGACGTCCGCGCCGTTCGCCTCCTCGCGGGCGAACTTCACGGCCTGCTGCAGTCTCTCGACCCGGTCGAGGAGTTCGTTGACCCGCCGGGCGGGCAGCGCGCCGGAGAACTTCACGGTCGTCCAGTACCCGACCGGGATGTCCTCGTAGTACACCTCGACCTGTGCCGGATGCTTCTCGGTGGCCTCCGCCTTGACATGGTTGCGGGGGACCTTCCTGGTCCGCAGGGTCCGCACCGGCTCGGTCTTCCAGGAGTCGGTGGAGGGGTCCTGGACCCAGGACTCGGAGGCGTCCAGAACGGGCAGCTTCCGTACGAAGGTGTTGAGGTCGACGAGCTGCTTCTCCAGGAACAGCAGATACGCCACCGGCGCATCGGTCAGGAGCACCCTGCCGTCCACCTTCACATCGGCACGGGCGGTGCAGTTGGCCCAGTCCTTGGTGGCGGTCACGTCGAACAGCCGGGTCAGGGTGGCCGCGGTCTCCCGCAACACGTCCTCGGCCTTGACCTGCACTCGCGTGGACTCCGGCGGCAGTTGCTCGCCCTCCTCGTCCTTCGGCTGGTACGTCCGCGAGATGCCCGCCAGCAACGCGGGCTTCTGCAGCCCGTGATGAGCGGCCGTCAGGTCCTGGTGCGCCTTGGACTTGATGCCCTTCTCGACTGCGATGATCTGATTGAGTTTCGCCACGTGAAGGACGGTAGCAGCGGTAAGTGCCCCGGCTCGAAGGATTATCCGGCGGTCAGCGTCGCGCGTACCTGTCCGTCGCCGCCACCAGGAGGTCCGCCGTGCCGGGGGCGCTCGCGGTGTGACCGGCGCGGTCGACCACGTGCAGTTCGCTTCCCGGCCAGGCGTGGTGGAGGCGCCAGACCGTGCCGAGCAGATTGCCGAGGTCGAGGCTGCCCTGGACCAGGGTGCCGGGGATGTCCTTCAGGAGCGGTGCGTCGCGCAGGACGACGCCCTCGTCGTTGCCGTCGCCCAGGAAGTGGCCGTTGCCCCAGTAGTGGGTGACCGTGCGCGCGAAGCGCATGCGGAACTCCGGGTCCTCGTAGCGTTCCACCGAGCGTGGCGGCGCCGGGAGGATCGCCGTCTCCCAGTCGGTCCAGGCGCGGGCGGCCCGCTCCCGGACGGCCGGGTCGGGTGACTCCAGGAGCCGGTTGCAGGCGGCCGCGAGGTTTCCGGCCCGGTCCTGTTCCGGGAGCTCCGCGAGAAAGCGGGCGAACGCCTCCGGGAAGATCGCCCCGAGTCCTCTGGTCAGCAGGGCGACCTCGGCGTCGGAGCCGGTGGCGACGGCGGTCAGGACCAGCTCCGTCACCACCCCCGGGTGTGTCTGCGCGTACCGCAGCCCGAGCACCGACCCCCACGAGACACCCCACACCAGCCACCGCTCGATGCCCAGATGCCGGCGCAGCAGCTCCAGATCGGCGATGAGGTGCGCCGTGGTGTTGACGCTCATGTCCGTGTCGTACGCGCTCGCCGGCGGGGTGGAGCGGCCGCTGCCCCGCTGGTCCAGCAGGACGATCCGGTAGGCGGCCGGGTCGAAGTAGCGGGCGTAGGCGGGCGAGCTGCCGGAACCCGGGCCGCCGTGCAGCGCCAGTGCGGGCTTGCCGCGTGGATTGCCGTAGGTCTCCCAGTGGACGCGGTTGCCGTCCCCGACGTCGAGCATGCCCTCGTCGTACGGCGTGGTTTCCGGGTACAGGCCCATCGGAGCAACCTAGTGCCCGTGCGGCGGCAGGGTCGCCTCATTTCCTGCCGGGTTCGGGGGAGGCGGTCGGCAGCCCCGCCGCGGTCGCCGCCGTGCGCAGGACGTCCCTGAGCATCGCCGGGGTGAGACGGCCCGTGAAGGTGTTGCGCTGGCTGACGTGGAAGCAGCCGAAGAGGGCCAGGTCACCGAGCCGGACCTGGGCGCCGTGGGCGAAGGCGGGACGGGGCCGCGGGACCGGCCGGCCCGCCGCGGCCAGGGCGGGCAGCGTGGCCTGCCAGCCGAAGGCGCCGAGGACCACCACCGCCCGGAGCGTGGGCCGCAGCAGCCGCAGTTCCCGGACCAGCCAGGGACGGCAGGTGTCGCGTTCCCCGGGCGTCGGCCTGTTGTCCGGCGGGGCGCAGTGCACGGGCGCGGTGACCCGCACGCCGAAGAGCTCCAGTCCGTCGCCGGTGCCGGCCGACGTCGGCTGCGAGGCCAGCCCCACATCGTGGAGCGCCCGGTACAGCACGTCCCCCGACCGGTCGCCGGTGAACATCCGGCCGGTGCGGTTGCCGCCGTGCGCGGCGGGCGCGAGACCGATGATCAGCAGCCTGGCGTCCGGTGGCCCGAAACCCGGCACCGGCCGCCCCCAGTAGGTCTGGTCGGCGAAGGCCGCCCGCTTGACCCGGGCCACCTCCTCCCGCCACTCGACCAGCCGTGGGCATGCCCTGCACCCCGCGACGCGCTCGTCGAAACGTGCGAGCCCGCCGCCCGCCGGACGGTCCGCGTCACCTTCCATACATCCACCGTAGGCCCCGCCGGTCACCCCTCACCTCACGGAAATGCGGACGTGTCCCGGCGGCCGGGGAGTTAGGGTCGGGTGCATGGCTTCGCAGGGTGACCAGGACAGGAACGGCGGACCGGGCGGGACCGCGGGCGCCGCGCAGGATGCCGCTGCCGCTGCCGGGCACGGTGGCGCCGGCGGTCCGGCCGCGGCCACCGGTGCACAGGACGCCGTGCGGCCGGACGCCGCTGCCGACGCGAAAACCGCGGCGGCGGTCGCCGCCGCCGAGGCGGCCGGGCCCGCGGGCGGCGAGACCGTGCGCATCGACAGCTGGATCTGGGCCGTACGCCTGATCAAGACGCGTTCCCAGGGCGCCACGGCCTGCCGTGGCGGGCATGTGCATGTGAACGGCGAGCGGGTCAAGCCCGCCTATTCCGTGCGCGTCGGCGACGAGGTGCGGCTGCGGCACGAGGGGCGGGAACGGGTCGTCATCGTGAAGCGGCTGATCCGCAAGCGGGTCGGCGCCCCGGTGGCCGTCCAGTGCTACGTCGACAACTCCCCTCCGCCCCCGCCGCGCGAGGTCGTCGCCCCCGCCGGCATCCGCGACCGCGGCGCCGGCCGGCCCACCAAGCGCGACCGGCGCGAGATGGAACGCCTGCGGGGCTTCGGCGGACTGCCCGGCGCACCGGGTGCGCCGGGCAGTCCGGGAGTACCCGGTGCACCGGGCGGACGGCCGCCCCGCGGCAGGTGACCGCTACTCCGCAGGCACCGGCACCGCCCGCACCCATGTGCCGTCCTCCGTCAGATACTCGTCCGCTCTCAGTCCCACCTCCTCCAGCGCCGCCTCGAACTGCTCCTTCGTCAGCGGCCGGGATCTGAACGTCTGCGTCCAGACCGCGTCCGGGAACACATACTCGGCGCGCACCGAGTTCACCCCGTCCCCGACCGGCTCCGCCGAGAGCATCCGCACGGTGAAGCCGGCCGGGTCGACCCGCTCACGCGGTATGTCGGTGTGCCAGTCCTGGCCCTCCCGCTGGATCAGGACCTGCCCGTCCGCGGCGACGTGCCGCACGCAGGCCCGCAGCAGACCGCGCCGCACTCCCGGGTCCCCCGCGTGCACCAGGAACGACCCCAGCAGCACCACGTCGAACGACTCGCCCAGGTCGAGGTCCTCGATCGGACCGCATATCGTGCGCGCCCCGCGGACGCGCTCCAGCATCTCGGCGGACTCGTCGACCGCCGTGACCGCGAACCCGCGCTCCACCAGTGCGTGCGTCACCCTGCCCGCGCCGCTGCCCAGCTCCAGGATGCGGGCGCCCGCCGGGACGGCCGCGGCGACGACATCCGGCTCGTTCCCCACCGGCAGCCGCGCGTACAGCTCCACCGCGCAGCCGTCCGGGGTGATCGCTCCGGGACCCGTTCCCTCATGGCCCTCACGCATTTCCCGTCTCATGCCCGGACAACGGCCCGCGATCGCATGCCCGTTCCCCCACCCTCCTGGATTCACTCTTTCGGGTGGTCGCGGCGCCCCGACTCTGCCGCCGTGCTGTGGAGAACGGCGGTGGCGGAGAGTACGTTTTCCAGCAGGAGCTGTGGTCACGATGCGTACGGGCAGTGAACCGGTGACCGCCCGCAGTGCGCTGCGGGCCCGGTTCTGGCTGAGCGTGTGGGGACTGGTCTGGGCGGTTCCGGGGACGGTCGTCTTCGCGCTCGTGGGGCTCACGGGGTGGGCGGTGGTCTGCGGAGCGCTGAGTGCGGTGATCGCCGTGGACCTGGCCGTGATCATCCGCCATATGCGGCAGGGGCCGCACTACCAGCCGGGGCCTGAGATCCCGCCGTACCGGCCGCCGTATCCACCGCCGCGGCACCGTCACCCATGAGCCGTCCGAGCCGTCCACGGGCCGGAGGGCCGGGCGGTCCCGGTCCTCACATGTCGAACCGGGCAGCCTTCAGGTACTGCGGGTTCGGATCGAGTGCGGCGGCCAGCCGGAAGTGCCGTTTCGCCTGGTCGGGGCGGCCCTGGCGCTCATAGGTGCGGGCCAGGGCGAAGTGCGCGAACGCGTTGTCCGGCTCGCGTTCCAGCACGACGGCGAACTCGAGTTCGGCGGGCCGCAGTTGCGCGGCGGCGAAGAAGGCCCGCGCACGCAGCAGCCGCGCGGCCGTGTTCTCGGGGTGGGCCGCGACGACCCCGTCGAGCAGCTTCACCGCGCCCCGCGGGTCCCGGGCGGCGAGCAGTCGCTCCGCGGCACGGAAGTCGATGACATGGGTCTCCGGACTCCGTCCGGGTGAACCGCTGGTCTCGGGCACGGCGAAATCCTTCCCTCGCGGACCCCGTTCAACGCCCGTGACAGCACCGCTATTCCGAACTGTTCCGATTCGTCGTGCCGGACCGGTGCGTGCCCCCTCGTCCCGCTCACACGTCCCGCTCGTCCGCGGGCCGTCGCGGGCCTCCCCGCAGGCGCCGTCACGCCCGCCGCGACACGCGCTCCGCCAGTTCGTCCCACACCTCGCGGACCCGCTGCCGCAGCGCTTCCAGCGGGACGTCGTTGTCGATGACGATGTCGGCGACGTCCAGGCGCTGCCGGCGGGTCGCCTGCGCGGCCATACGCGCGCGGGCGTCCTCCTCCGTCATGCCCCGCAGCCGTACCAGCCGGTCGAGCCGGGTCGCGGGGCTCGCGTCGACGACGACCACCACGTCGTACAGCGGCGCCAGACCGTTCTCCGTGAGGAGCGGGACGTCGTGCACCACCACGGAGTCCTCGGCGGCTGCGCTCTCCAGTTCCCGGGAGCGGGCCCCCACCAGGGGATGGACCAGGGAGTTGAGGACGGCGAGCCGCGCCGGGTCGGCGAAGACGACCGAGCCGAGCCTGGTCCGGTCGAGACTGCCGTCCGCGGCGAGCACCCCCTCGCCGAACGCCTCGACGACGGCCGCGAGCCCCGGGGTTCCGGGCTCGACGACCTCGCGCGCGATGCGGTCGGCATCGATGAGCACCGCGCCGTGCTCGACGAGCAGCCGCGACACCTCGCTCTTGCCGGCGCCGATCCCACCGGTCAGGCCCACCTTCAGCATGGACGGAAGCCTAGGCCCTCTCGCCGCGTTCCCGCCCGGTCCGCGCGGCTCAGCCCTCGCCCTCCCGTTCGGCCAGGAACCGCTCGAACTCGCGCCCGATCTCGTCCGCGGACGGGATGTCGGCGGGCTCGGCGAGCATGTTGCCGCGGCTCTCGGCGCCCGCGACGGCGTCGTACTGGTGCTCCAGGCCCTGCACCAGGGCGGTCAGTTCCTCGTCGCCCTCCTGGACCTGCCGGTCGATCTCGGTCTGGGTGCGGTGCGCTTCCATGCGCAGGGTGTGCGCGATGCCGGGCAGGACCAGACCGGTGGCCGCGGTGATCGCCTCCAGGACGGTGAGCGCCGCGTCCGGGTACGGCGAGCGGGCGATGTAGTGCGGTACGTGCGCGGCGACGCCCAGCACATCATGCCCGGCCTCCATGAGGCGGTACTCGAGGAGCGACTCGGCGCTGCCGGGTACCTGTGCCTCGTCGAAGGGACTGCGGTGCCCGGGTACCAGGTCGGTGCGGTTGCCGTGCGGGGTGAGGCCGACGGGGCGGGTGTGCGGGACGCCCATCGGGATGCCGTGGAAGTTCACGGACAGCCGGACCCCGAGCCGCTCCACGATCTGCCGTACGGCGGCGGCGAAGCGTTCCCACTCCACATCCGGTTCGGGACCGGACAGCAGCAGGAACGGCGCTCCGGTGGCGTCCTGCACGAGACGCACCTCGATGGCCGGCTCCTCGTACCCCGTCCAGCGGTCGCGCTGGAAAGTCAGCAGCGGGCGGCGCGCCCGGTAGTCGACGAGCCGGTCGTGATCGAAGCGGGCCACGACCTGCTGCGGCAGCGAGTCGAGCAGCGCTTCGGCGATCTGGTCACCCGTCTCTCCTGCGTCGATGTATCCGTCGAAGTGGTAGAGCATGACAAGACCGGCCGATTCCTGGGCCAGCGCCATGTCGACGACGGCCAGCCCCTTCGGCTCCCACGTGTACAAACCCTGCGGATCCAGCACGATGACCTGCTCCTCCTCGTGTTCGTACGCCACAACGCCCGGTGGGGCACGGTCATTCCCCCCGTCCGCCCCGCACCCCCGATCAGCCGCGTTCTCACGCCCCTCTCATGCTGGCCGCCCGACCCTGAGCCGCGGCTGAGCCGCGCCGCCGATGGCTGGGGCGGTCCTGAAGCGGAGCCTTGCATCCGCCGGTCACGACGTACAGGCCGACGGTGTGTCACCCGTGTTTCCGAGCCTTGTGCAGGGCTCTGCGCGGGGCCTTGGACATGCGGCCCTGGACGTACGGCCTTGGACATGCGGTCATGGGCATGGCCGAGGGGCCGCACCTCGAAAGGTACGGCCCCTCGGCCACCGGTCAACGGCCACCGGCTTGCGCCGGTGCGGCGGCAGGCGTCAGCTCTGGCCGCCCGCCAGCTTCTCGCGCAGGGCGGCAAGCGCCTCGTCCGAGGCCAGCGCGCCGGAGTTGTCGGCACCCTCGGAGGAGTACGAACCGCCACCGGTCGCGGCCGGAGCGGCGGCCTCGCCACCCTCGGCGGCAGCGGCCTCGTCGGCCTCGCGGGACTTGATGACCTGCTGCTGGTGCTGCTCGAAGCGGGTCTGCGCCTCCGCGTACTGGTGCTCCCACGCCTCGCGCTGGGTCTCGTAGCCCTCGAGCCAGTCGTTGGTCTCGGGGTCGAAGCCCTCGGGGTAGATGTAGTTGCCCTGGTCGTCGTACGACGCGGCCATGCCGTACAGGGTCGGGTCGAACTCGACCGAGGCCGGGTCGGCGCCGAAGGCCTCGTTGGCCTGCTTCAGCGAGAGGCTGATGCGACGGCGCTCGAGGTCGATGTCGATGACCTTGACGAAGATCTCGTCGTTGACCTGGACGACCTGCTCCGGGATCTCCACGTGGCGCTCGGCCAGTTCGGAGATGTGGACCAGACCCTCGATGCCCTCGTCGACGCGGACGAACGCACCGAACGGAACCAGCTTCGTGACCTTGCCGGGCACGACCTGGCCGATCTGGTGGGTGCGGGCGAACTGCTGCCACGGGTCTTCCTGGGTCGCCTTCAGCGACAGGGAGACACGCTCGCGGTCCATGTCGACGTCGAGGACCTCGACGGTGACCTCCTGGCCCACCTCGACGACCTCGGACGGGTGGTCGATGTGCTTCCAGGACAGCTCCGAGACGTGCACCAGACCGTCGACGCCACCCAGGTCCACGAAGGCACCGAAGTTGACGATCGAGGAGACCACACCGGAACGGACCTGACCCTTCTGGAGGGTCGTGAGGAACGTCTGACGGACCTCGGACTGGGTCTGCTCCAGCCAGGCACGGCGGGACAGGACCACGTTGTTGCGGTTCTTGTCCAGCTCGATGATCTTCGCCTCGAGCTCCTTGCCGACGTACGGCTGGAGGTCGCGGACGCGGCGCATCTCGACGAGAGAGGCCGGGAGGAAGCCGCGGAGGCCGATGTCGAGGATGAGACCACCCTTGACGACCTCGATGACGGTACCGGTGACGATCCCGTCCTCTTCCTTGATCTTCTCGATGGTGCCCCAGGCACGCTCGTACTGGGCGCGCTTCTTCGAGAGGATCAGGCGGCCTTCCTTGTCCTCCTTCTGGAGGACGAGGGCCTCGATCTCGTCACCGACGGCGACGACCTCGTTGGGGTCGACGTCGTGCTTGATCGAGAGCTCGCGGCTCGGAATGACACCTTCGGTCTTGTAACCGATGTCGAGCAGGACCTCGTCCCGGTCGACCTTCACGATGACGCCGTCGACGATGTCGCCGTCGTTGAAGTACTTGATCGTCTCGTCGATCGCGGCGAGGAAGGCTTCCTCGTTACCGATGTCGTTGACCGCTACCTGCGGGGTGGTGGCGGTGGTCTCGGTGCTGCTCGTCATGTGGGAAAGGGCTCCGGTACGGACATTGAAGTCGTAGGCACTGCTCACGCCGGGAGCCCGTTTCGCTCTGCAGAAGCCGGACAGCTTAGGAAGCGCCCCACCGGAGAACAGTGACGGCGCCTCGACAACCGAGGGGACATACAACAGATGCGAGCGCAGCCTGCTACGTCTGAGGTGCGCAGGCTCGCAGCGCAACTTGTAGCATACGGGGGCAGCCGGGCAGGGTCAATGCACGAAGGCGCACACCCGGGGCGGAACACCGCATACCCGGCACAAGATCCGTCCCATGAGGCCGCACAGGCCCACGGGAACCTCTTCCGCGCCGCCCGCGCGCGTCGGACTGGACGGAAGAGTACGACGAGGGAGCCGATCATCCAAGTGCCCGAACCGTTCGAGCCCGAAGCCACCCGTCGTGCCGCCGGCGTCACGGAGAGCGCCCGGGCCAACCGGGGCTGGTGGGACCGCAACGCCGACGAGTACCAGGTGGAACACGGCACGTTCCTCGGTGACGACCGCTTCGTCTGGGGCCCCGAAGGGCTGGACGAGGTGGAGGCCGAGCTGCTCGGGCCGCAGGAGGAGCTGAAGGGCAAGGACGTCCTGGAGATCGGTGCGGGCGCGGCGCAGTGCTCGCGCTGGCTGGCCGGGCGGGGCGCGCGGCCGGTGGCACTGGACCTCTCGCACCGCCAGCTCCAGCACGCGCTGCGGATCGGCGGCTCGTTCCCGCTGGTCCAGGCGGACGCGGCCGTGCTCCCGTTCGCCGACGGCTCCTTCGATCTGGCCTGCTCGGCGTACGGGGCACTGCCGTTCGTCGCCGATCCGGTACGGGTGCTGCGCGAGGTGCGCAGGGTGGTGCGGCCCGGGGGCCGCTTCGTGTTCTCGGTGACGCATCCGATCCGCTGGGCCTTCCCCGACGAGCCCGGCCCCGAGGGGCTGTCGGTGTCGGGGTCGTACTTCGACCGCACGCCCTACGTCGAGCAGGACGACGCGGGCCGGGCGGTGTACGTGGAGCACCACAGGACGCTCGGCGACCGGGTGCGGGACATCGTGGCGGCGGGCTGGCACCTGGTGGACCTGGTGGAACCGGAATGGCCGGCCTGGAACACCGCCGAGTGGGGTGGCTGGTCACCGCTGCGCGGGAGCCTGATCCCGGGGACGGCGATCTTCGTGTGCGAGCGTGACACGCGGGACTGACCGACGGGCGCGGCATCCACGCGCGCGTGGATGCCGTCATGCACGCGTGTGTCCGTGGCGCCTGTCCTGCACCTGTTGCACGCGCCGGGCGTTCCGTCCGCCGGACGGCGGCGCACGGCACCGGGGGCGTACGACACTGGGGGGCGTGATCTGCCACGACGCCCTGGACGCGCTCCCCGTCCGTAGTGCCCTGCCCGCTCTCGCGGACGCCCTCGCGGACGGCGGCACGGCCGTCCTGGTGGCGCCGCCCGGCACCGGCAAGACGACACTCGTGCCGCTCGCCCTGTCGGGGCTCCTCGGCGGGGCTCCGGCGTGTCGTGTGGTGGTGGCCGAGCCGCGCAGGATCGCCGCGCGGGCCGCGGCCCGTCGGATGGCGTGGCTGCTGGGCGAGCAGGTCGGCCGGAGCGTCGGTCACACCGTGCGCGGTGAGCGGGTGGTGGGGCCGCGCACACGCGTCGAGGTCGTCACGACGGGTGTGCTGCTGCAGCGTCTGCAACGGGACCAGGAGTTGTCCGGCGTCGACGTGGTCGTGCTGGACGAGTGCCACGAACGGCATCTGGACGCGGACACGGTGGCGGCGTTCCTGTGCGACGTCCGGGAGACCCTGCGGCCGGAGCTGCGGCTGGTCGCGGCTTCGGCGACGACCGACGCGGAGGGCTGGGCAGGGCTGCTGGGCGGCGCGCCGGTGGTGGCGGCGGCGGGTGTGTCGTTTCCCGTGGACGTGGTGTGGGCGCCGCCGGCGCGTCCGGTACGGCCGCCGCACGGGATGCGGGTGGACCCCGCGCTGCTGGGCCACACGGCGTCCGTGGTGCGGCGTGCGCTCTCCGAGCAGGAGGGTGATGTGCTGTGTTTCCTGCCCGGGGTGGGCGAGATCGCCGGTGTCGCGGGGCGGCTCGGGGACCTGGACGGCGTCGACGTGCTCCAGGTGCACGGACGGGCCTCCGCCGCCGTGCAGGACGCGGTGCTGTCGCCCGGGGAGCGGCGCCGGGTGGTGCTGGCGACGTCGGTCGCGGAGTCGTCGCTGACCGTTCCGGGGGTGCGGGCGGTCGTCGACTCCGGTCTCGCGCGGGAGCCCCGGGTGGACCACGCGCGCGGGTTGAGCGCGCTGACGACGGTGCGGGCGTCGCAGGCGGCCGGGCGGCAGCGGGCCGGCCGCGCCGGGCGGGAGGCGCCGGGGACCGTGTACCGGTGCTGGACGGAGGCCGAGGACGTCCGGCTGCCGCGGTTCCCGGCGCCGGAGATCCAGGTGGCCGACCTGACGGCGTTCGCCCTCCAGGCGGCCTGCTGGGGCGATCCGGACGCCTCCGGTCTTGCCCTGCTGGATCCGCCGCCGGGCGGGGCGATGGCCGCGGCACGGGACGTGCTGTCGGCGATCGGCGCGGTGGACGCCGCCGGGCGTGCCACGGAGCGCGGGGCGCGGATGGCCCGGCTCGGCGTGCATCCGCGGCTGGCCCGGGCCCTGCTCGACGCGAGCGGTGTCGTCGGGGCCGGCCTGACCGCCGAGGTCGTGGCGCTGCTGAGCGAGGAGTGCCCGCGCGAGTACGGCGACGACCTCACCGCGGCCCTGCGCACGGCCCGCCGGGGCGGCGACGCGTATGCGGCCCGCTGGCGGACGGAGGTACGGCGTCTGCGCTCGGCCGTCGCGGGGACGGCCGGGGCATCCGCTCCCGGCGGGTCCGGTCCCGGCGGGCGGGCGCACCGGTCCGACGGTGGCCGTGCCGGGAGGGAGGGGCCGGTCGAACCGGCCGGGCCGGCCGGTGAGGACGCCCGGGTCGGGATGGTGGTCGCTCTCGCGTTTCCCGAGCGCGTCGCCGTGCTCGACGGCACGTCGTATCTCATGGCGTCCGGGACGCGGGCCGAGACGGCGGGGCCGGCGCTGCACGGGGCCCGGTGGATCGCCGTGGCCTCGGCCGACAGGCCCGTCGGCAGCAGGCACGCGCGGGTGCGGGCCGGAGCCGTGATCGGGGAGGACGCGGCCCGGGGTGCGGCCGGGGCGCTGCTGCACGTGCGGGACGAGGTGCGCTGGTCCGACGGGGATGTCGTCGCACGGCGTGTCGAGCGGCTGGGAGCGATCGAGCTCGCGGTGCGGCCGCTGTCCGGCGCCGATCCTCTGCTGGTGCGCGGTGCGCTGCTCGACGGGTTGCGCCAGGAGGGGCCGGGGCTCCTCAGGTGAACGCCGGATGCCGTCGTGCTGCGGCAGCGGCTCGCCTTTCTGCGGCTGCGCGTCGGGGAACCGTGGCCGGACGTGTCCGACGACGCGCTGCTCGCACGCGTGGACGACTGGCTGGAGCCCGAGCTGGGCCGGGCGCGCCGACGCGCCGATCTCGCGCGTGTCGACGCCGGTCGGTCGCTCACCAGGCTGCTGCCGTGGGCCTCGGGCGAGGCGGCCCGGATCGACGAACTGGCCCCGGAGCGCGTCGCCGTGCCCAGTGGGTCCAGGATCCGGATCGACTACGGGAACCCGGAACAGCCGGTGCTGGCGGTGAAGCTGCAGGAGATGTTCGGCCTGCGCGTGTCGCCTTCGGTCGCCGGGGTGCCGCTGCTCGTCCATCTCCTCTCCCCCGCCGGACGGCCGGCGGCGGTCACCGCGGATCTCGCCTCCTTCTGGGCGGACGGCTACAGGGGCGTCCGCGCGGAGCTGCGCGGCCGGTACCCGAAGCACCCCTGGCCGGAGGACCCCGCGACGGCCGAACCGACGCGGCACACCAGCGCACGGCTCAGGCGCTGACCGGTTCAGTCACTGACCGGCTCAGGCGCTGACCGGCTCAGGCGCTGACCGGCTCAGGCGCCTCGGCCGGTTCGGGCGCGGGACCGGCCGGGCGCCTGGCGCGTGCCTCCAGCCAGAGCGAGAGGGACAGCAGCAGGGCGCCCAGCACCAGGAAGCCCCGGGGCAGGTAGGACGTCATCAGCAGGACGAGGGTGCGGTTGCTCTTGACGAGCGCCACGGTGTGCCGGATGTAGTCCTCGCGCATCTTCACGTGTCCGGCGAACGCCGTCACCTTGGCGCGGCCCCCGAGCAGGGTGCCGCCGCGCAGTTCCTCCTTGTGGATCTCCTCGCCGTAGACGGGGGCGCCGGTGACGGGCTCGACCCAGAATCTGCGGACCGTGGTGTACCACCGGGTGGTGCCCGTCCCGGCGACGGACTCGGGGGTGATGCCCTTGACGGGCATGACCTTCGGGAACCCGACCCGGGTCCACGGGATCGTCTGCTCGAAGTAGTACACCCTGACGCCGCGGAAGGTCGTGGTGCCCTTGTAGTGGATGGGGCTGGTCGTACGGGTCTGGGCGTCGAAGTACTCGTAGTCCCGTTTCTCGGTGAGGAAGGGCCACTTGAACTCGATGCCGTCCCGTTTGACGGGGTCGCCGTCGACGGCCTCGCCGGTCGCGTGGACGGGCTCCTGGCTGTGGGCGTCGAAGATGTAGCGCTCGGGGATCTCGGAGACCATCTTGCCGTCGGGACCCTGCACGTAGGAGAGGCCGTCCCAGACGACGACGTCACGGCCGGCGGTCTTCCCGATCCGCTCGGCGGCCGCCACGTTCCCCTTGAGGGTCTGCACGATCGTCACCTTGGAGACCTTGCGGGCCTTCATGGTGCCGTAGTCGAGGAGGGTGGCGCCCCGGGCCTCGAGGACCATGTCCTGGTACTGGTTCGCGGGGATCTTGGCCAGCCGTGGGAAGGCGTACCAGCGCAGCAGCGGGGACAGCGCCGTGAAGAACACGGCGAGGGCGAGCAGGATCAGACTGGCCCTGCGGCTCATCTCGGCCTCCCTGCCGGTTCTCTACGGGTGCGCGGGCACCGTGGTCAGCAGCGGCTTCGGAGACGTCGCACCGTCCGGTGTGCCCGCGGCGGTGAGGGCGAGGACCAGGGCGACCGCGGCGGCGAGACCGGTCGCGGCGGCGATCAGGGCACGCATACGGCCTCCCGTCGGACGGAACCGGCTTGTGCGGAAAGCTTTGCTGACGTGTCGTCAGGTCCGGCACGGTAGCAACGGGCGGCCGAGAAGAGAACCCGTCGCGCACACGGACGAGGGGCGCCCCGCCGCCGAAGCGGGAGGCGCCCCTCGGGAGGACCGGCGGAACGGGCACCACGAGAACCACGAGGCCCGTGGGAACCACGAGGCCCGTGAGGACTACGAGGCCGAAGCCGAGGCGGAAGGGCTCGGTGACGGGGTGGGCGACGAGGAGGCGGGCGCCGTCACGGTCAGTTCGACCGTGAGCACGGCCCCGCCGGTGGTGGTGAGGCGCAGCAGGAACGTGCCGGTGGTGTCGTCCGCGTACAGCTCGGGCAGCGTCAACCGGCCGTCGGCGTCCGTCTGCAGGCCGGTGAGGGTGCGCACGGCCTTGCCGTCGGCGTCCTTGAAGTAGGGGCCCTTGTCGTTCTCGGTGGTGTCGTCCGCCGATCGGACCAGGGTGGCGGTGGTGGCGACCTTGTCCGCGACGGCACCCTTGTAGGTCGCCTGCACGGTGACCTGGTCGGCGAACTCGCCGCCCGCCGTACAGGTCAGGGCGGTGTCGGCCGTGCGCGCCAGGGTGTCGGCGGCGCGGGCCGTGACCGTCGCCCGGTAGTCGAGTCCGGGCAGCGCGCGCCCCACGACGACGGCGCGGACGGTGAAGCCGCCCGTCTTCTCGCCCGCCTGGAGCGCGGGCGCGACGGCCGTGCCGGTCTTGTCGGTCTGGACCGTGGTGACGGTCTCCCCGCCGGTGAAGGTCGTGTCGGTGTCGCCGATGACGGTGAACCGGACCCGGACCTTGGCGACGCCCTTGCCCTTCTTGTCCTGCGCGGTCGTGCTGATCTTCGCGGTGAACACGTCGCCCGCCATGGCGCTGAGGGCCGGGGTGCCGGTGTCCTGGAGGTGGTCGACCGTCTCGGTGGGCGTGGGCGGCGTCGGGGCCGGGGTGCTCGGCGTGTCCTTCGCGGGCGGTGTCGGGGCGGGTGTGGAACCGCCGCCCTTGCCGGAGCCCGGCCCCGGGTCGGACGTGGCCGGTGCCGTGGGGTCGGCCCCGCTGCTGCCGCCGCCGTCGCTGCGGCCGGACGGCACGGTGCCGGTGCCGTCCGGTACCGAGTGGGTGCCCTTGCGGTAGTACTCCAGCCACGACAGGACCGTGTTCAGGTAGTCCTGCGAGTTGTTGTAGCTGAGGATCGCGCTGTGCAGGTCGGCCTGCCGGGACAGGTCCCAGTCCATCCGGCACAGGTAGTGCCCGGCGGCCAGCGCGGCGTCGTAGACGTTGTTCGGGTCCTTCTTGCCGTCACCGTTGCCGTCCCGGCCGGCCCAGGCCCAGGTGGACGGGATGAACTGCATGGGGCCGACCGCGCGGTCGTAGGTGCTGTCGCCGTCGTACAGGCCGCCGTCGGTGTCCCGGATGCTCGCGAAGCCGTTGCCGTCGAGGACCGGGCCGAGGATCGGCGAGAGGGTGGTGCCGTCGGCGTCGACACGGCCGCCGCGGGCCTGGCCGGACTCGACCTTGCCGATGGCCGCGAGGAGCTGCCACGGCAGGTTGCAGCCGGGCTTGGACGCGCTCAGCTCGTCGGCCGCCTTCTTGTACGCGTCCAGGACGGTCGCCGGGATGCCCGCCTCGGTGTCACCCTGGGCGACCGGGGTGCCGGCCGTCGGGGAGGGGCTGGTGCTGGGGTACGGGCTGTTCAGCGGCGGCAGGTCCGTGTAGTACGGCGAGTTGCCGGTCGCGCTGTCGTCGTGGGCGGGGTCCGGCGCGGACTGTCCGGCGGCGGTCTGTCTGCCGGGGTCGCCGGACGCGACCCCCGGTGCCTGGGACGCCGACAGAGCCGCGACCGCCGCCGCGGCCACGGCGGTGGTCGCCGCTCCCTTGCGCAGCCTCCTGCCGATGTGCGCCGCCATAGAGTGAATCCCTCCCATGGACGCCCGAGCGCCCGTCTCCGTCGGTCTGTCTGTGCCTGCTCGCACTGGTGTGACGGTTGACCTGTTGCCGCGGTTGCCCTCGTGTCCCTTTCGGGCCACATGTTCTTCTGTTCGATGGTTCCCCCGCGCGTGCGGCGCGGTGACCCAGGTGACCCTACGACAACTTGTCGCAGGCGGGCACCCGTTGGCCCCCGATTTTCACCAGTTGGCCATGTGGCGTTGAACCGGGACGCCGTCCCGCATACTGGACAGCCGTGTTCACCCGGCCGGGCCCGGCCGACGACCGCCAAGGGGAAGTCCGTGCCGTTCACTCTGAGCCATGCGGCAGCCGTGCTGCCCGCCGTGCGCGGGGACGGGTCCGGCCGTGGCCGGCTGGTGCCCGCGGTGCTCGTCGCGGGCTCCTTCGCACCGGACATGACGTACTACGCCGCGAGCGCGCTGCCCGGCGCGATGCAGTTCGGTGAGGTCACCCACTCCTTCCCGGGCGTGTTCACGGTCGACGTGGCCATCGCGTGGGCTCTGACCGGACTGTGGCTGCTCGTCCGTGAGCCGCTGGCGGCGCTGCTCCCACGGGCCCGGCGGGCACGGACGGCGGCACTGTTCCGCTGCGGTGCGCCGCACGCGCGGGTGACGCCCGCCCTGGCGGCGTGGTGGTACGTGTCGGCGGCGCTCGGCTCACTGACGCACGTGGTGTGGGACGCCTTCACCCACCACGACCGCTGGGGGGTGCGGCTGCTGCCCGTGCTCGGCCGGAACGTGGCCGGATCTCCGCTGTACCAGGAGCTGCAGTACGGCAGTTCGCTGGCCGCCGCGGTCGTGATCGCCGTCTTCCTCGTGGCCGCGCTGCGGCGGACTCCGGCCGCAGCGCCCGTGGGAGTCCCGCGGCTGTCCGCGCGGGACCGCTGGTGGGCCTGGGCGGTGATCGGCGGCTGCGCCGCCGTCGGGGCGGTGCAGCGGGCCGCCCGGTGGTGGGCCTACTGGGGGCCGAAGGCGAAGCCCTGGGAGCTGGTCCCGACGCTGTGCTTCGGCGCGGGCGCGGGGCTGGTCCTGGGGCTGCTGTCGTACGCCGTCGCGGTCAGGGTGTGGCGTCCGGCCCCGGCCGCCCCGCACCCGGCCGGGGTCCCGGCGGCACGGTGAGGGCGGCCGGCCGGTCCGCCGCCGGGCCCGGGACGGCCGGGGCGGTGGCGAGGACCGGTGGGGCACGCACCGGGCGGAGCCGGGGAGGCCGGACACGCGCCGGGCGGAGACCGCCGCGGACCGCTTCGGCACGGTGCCGCCGGACCCGCGGTGCCGGACACCTCACCGACAGCTGCCTCCACGGCCCCGGGCACCCTCCACGGGCCTAGTGCGCGGCGGACTCCCAGTCCGGGCCCACGCCCACCGCCACGTCCAGCGGTGCCCTCAGGTGGACCGCGTTCGCCATCTCGCGGCGGACGATGTCCTCGGTGGCCTCGCGTTCACCGGGGGCGATCTCCAGGACGATCTCGTCGTGCACCTGGAGGAGCATCCGGGACCTCAGCTCCGCC
This sequence comes from Streptomyces sp. NPDC047000, assembly GCF_040644295.1. NCBI lineage: Bacteria > Bacillati > Actinomycetota > Actinomycetes > Kitasatosporales > Streptomycetaceae > Streptomyces > Streptomyces sp. NPDC047000. The sequence continues at coordinate 207,252 of NZ_JBEYWE010000004.1, read as the reverse complement.
TCGCGCAGTGCCCGGTCGACGTGGAGCATGGCGATCTTGACGATGTCCGCGGCCGTGCCCTGGATCGGCGCGTTCAGGGCCATGCGCTCGGCCGTCTCGCGGCGCTGGCGGTTGTCGCTGTTGAGGTCGGGGAGGTAGCGGCGGCGGCCGAAGAGGGTCTCCGTGTACCCGGTCGCGCGTGCCTCGTTCACCACCCGGTGCAGATAGTCCCGTACGCCGCCGAACCGCTCGAAGTAGGCGTCCATCAGGGCGCGGGCCTCGGCGGCCTCGATGTTCAGCTGCTGGGAGAGGCCGAAGGCGGACAGGCCGTACGCGAGGCCGTAGGACATCGCCTTGATCTTGCGGCGCATCTCCGCGTCCACCGCGCCGGGTGCGACGGAGAAGACCCGCGAGGCGGCCGTGGTGTGCAGGTCCTCGCCGGAGGTGAACGCCTCGATCAGGCCCGCGTCCTCGGACAGGTGGGCCATCACCCGCAGTTCGATCTGGCTGTAGTCCGCGGTCATCAGGGACTCGAAGCCCTCACCGACGACGAAGCCGCGGCGGATGGCCCGGCCCTCGTCGGTGCGGACCGGGATGTTCTGGAGGTTGGGGTCCGTGGAGGAGAGCCGGCCGGTCGCGGCGACGGTCTGGTTGAACGTGGTGTGGATGCGGCCGTCGGGGGCGATCGTCTTGATCAGGCCCTCGACGGTGACCCGCAGCTTCGCCTGTTCACGGTGGCGGAGCATGATCACCGGCAGTTCGCTGTCCGTCTGCGCGGCCAGCCAGGCCAGCGCGTCGGCGTCCGTGGTGTAACCGGTCTTGGTCTTCTTCGTCTTCGGCAGGGCCAGCTCGCCGAACAGGACCTCCTGGAGCTGTTTGGGCGAGCCCAGGTTGAACTCGTGCCCGGCCGCCGCGTGCGCCTCCTTCACCGCCTGCTGCACGGCGCCCGCGAACATCTGCTCCATGGCCTCCAGATGGGCCCGGTCGGCCGCGATGCCGTGCCGCTCCATACGGGCCAGCAGGACGGAGGTGGGCAGCTCCATGTCCCGCAGCAGGTCCGCCGCGCCGACCTCCTGGAGGCGGGCCCCGAAGGACTGGCCGAGGTCGAGCACGGCACGGGCCTGGACCATCAGGGCCTCGGCCTCGCTGCCGTCGTCGACCCCGAAGGCGAGCTGCCCGTCGGCAGCGGCGGCGGGGCCCAGCTCGCGGCCGAGGTACTCCAGCGACAGCGCGTCGAGGTCGAAGGAGCGGCGCCCCGGCTTGACCAGATAGGCGGCGAGCGCGGTGTCCATGCTGACCCCGGCGACGCTCCAGCCGTGCTCGGCGAGGACGCGCATGGCGCCCTTGGCGTTGTGCAGGATCTTGGGCCGGTCCTCGTCGGCCAGCCAGGCGGCGAACGTGTTCTCGTCGGCCTCGTCGAGTCCGGCGGGGTCGAACCAGGCGGCCGGCCCCCCGGCCGCGGCGAGCGCGACCTCGGCGACCGAGCCGGTGCCCAGCGCCCAGGAGTCCACGGTGGCCATGCCGAGCGGCCCGGTGCCGTGCTCGGCGAGCCAGGGCGTGAGTTCGCCGGTGCCCAGCACCGTGCCGTCGACGGCCACGCCGGCCGCGGCCACCGGGGCGGCGTCGGCCTCCTCGCCACCGGGGTCGACGGCGAGGAGCCGCTCGCGCAGGGACGGGTTCCTGATCTCCAGGGTGTCGAGGACCATCGCGACGGCCGTGCGGTCGTACGGGGCGCGCTCGAGGTCGGTGACCGTCCTGGGCAGCTCCACGGTGCGCACCATCTCGGTCAGCCGGCGGTTCAGCTTGACCGCCTCCAGATGGTCGCGCAGGTTCTGCCCGGCCTTGCCCTTGACCTCCTCGACCCGCTCGACCAGCTCGGCGAAGGAACCGAACTGGTTGATCCACTTCGCGGCGGTCTTCTCCCCGACCCCGGGGATGCCCGGCAGGTTGTCGGAGGGGTCCCCGCGCAGGGCGGCGAAGTCGGGGTACTGCGCCGGGGTCAGCCCGTACTTCTCGACGACCTTCTCCGGGGTGAACCGGGTCAGTTCGGAGACGCCCTTCGTCGGGTACAGCACCGTGGTGTGCTCGGTGACCAGCTGGAAGGAGTCGCGGTCGCCGGTGACGATCAGCACCTCGAAGCCCTCGGCCTCGGCCTGGGTGGCGAGGGTGGCGATGATGTCGTCCGCCTCGAACCCGTCGACGGCGAAGCGCTCGGCGTGCATCGCGTCGAGCAGTTCGCCGATCAGCTCGACCTGGCCCTTGAACTCGTCGGGGGTCTTGGAGCGGTTCGCCTTGTACTCGGTGAACTCCTCGGAGCGCCAGGTCTTGCGGGAGACGTCGAAGGCGACGGCGAAGTGCGTGGGCGACTCGTCGCGCAGCGTGTTGGCCAGCATCGACGCGAAGCCGTAGATGGCGTTCGTCGGCTGCCCCTGCGCGGTGGTGAAGTTCTCCGCGGGCAGCGCGAAGAACGCGCGGTAGGCCAGCGAGTGCCCGTCCATGAGCATCAGCCGCGGGCGGCTGCCGCCGGAGGTCTTGTCGGTCGTCTTCGATGCTGTGTCTGCCACGTCCCCGATCCTGCCACGCCCCACTGACACTCGGGCCCCGCGACCGCCCCGGCCCCCGGCCCCGTCCACGGCTCCCGGCCACGGCTCCGGCCGCCGCTGCCGCCCCGGCCCGTGTGATCACGGCAGCCCGCCTCGTCCCGCCCCTGGCCGCCCGTGCGAGGATCGGAGACGTACCCGGACCTCACCACCTGCCAGTGAAGGAGAGCCCGCGATGGCTACCAGGCCCCCGAAGGCTGATCCGGTCCAGGACGCGCCGGACGTCTCAGCGCCCCCGCACACGGCGGCCGGCCTGTCGGCCGTGGGACACACGCTCCGCATGGCCACGCGGCAGATGGGCGTGAAGCGCACGGCGCTGACCCTGCTGCGCGTCAACCAGAAGGACGGCTTCGACTGCCCGGGCTGCGCCTGGCCGGAATCGGACCACCGGCACACCGCGGAGTTCTGCGAGAACGGCGCGAAGGCGGTGGCCGAGGAGGCCACCCTGCGCCGGGTCACACCGGAGTTCTTCGCCGCCCACTCCGTCGCCGACCTGGCCGGCCGCAGCGGCTACTGGCTGGGGCAGCAGGGACGGCTGACGCATCCCGTGTACCTGCCCGAGGGCGGCGAGCACTACGAGCCGGTCAGCTGGGAGCGCGCGTTCGACATCGTCGCCGAGGAGCTGAACGCCCTCGGCACGCCCGACGAGGCCGTCTTCTACACCTCGGGGCGCACCAGCAACGAGGCGGCGTTCCTCTACCAGCTGTTCGCCCGGGAACTGGGCACCAACAACCTCCCGGACTGCTCCAACATGTGCCACGAGTCGTCCGGTTCGGCCCTGTCGGAGACGATCGGCGTCGGCAAGGGCAGCGTGCTGCTGGAGGACCTCTACCAGGCCGATCTGATCATCGTCGCCGGGCAGAACCCGGGGACCAACCATCCGCGGATGCTCGCCGCCCTGGAGAAGGCCAAGGCGGGCGGCACGCGGATCATCAGCGTCAACCCGCTGCCCGAGGCGGGCCTGGAGCGTTTCAAGAACCCGCAGACGCCCAAGGGCCTCACCACCGGCACGTCCCTCACGGATCTGTTCCTGCAGATCCGCATCGGCGGCGACCAGGCCCTCTTCCGCCTGCTCAACAAGCTGGTCCTGGAGACCGGGGGCGCGGTCGACGAGGCGTTCGTACGGGAGCACACGCACGGCTACGAGGAGTTCGCCGAGGCGGCGCGGGCCGCCGACTGGGACGACACGCTGGCGGCGACGGGACTCACCCGCGCGGAGATCGAGGAGATGCTCCGCATGGTGCTCGCCTCGGAGCGCACCATCGTCTGCTGGGCGATGGGCCTCACCCAGCACAAGCATTCCGTGCCGACGATCCGGGAGATCGTCAACTTCCTGCTGCTGCGCGGTGCCATCGGCCGGCCGGGCGCGGGTGTGTGCCCGGTGCGCGGCCACTCCAATGTGCAGGGCGACCGCACGATGGGCATCTTCGAGCGGCCCGCCCCGGCGTTCCTGGACGCGCTGGAGAAGGAGTTCGGCTTCGCGCCGCCGCGCGAGCACGGCTACGACGTCGTACGGGCCATCCGCGCGCTGCGCGACGGGAAGGCGAAGGTGTTCTTCGCCATGGGCGGCAACTTCGTGTCGGCGTCGCCCGACACGGACGTCACCGAGGCGGCGATGCGCCGGGCGCGGCTGACGGTGCACGTGTCGACGAAGCTCAACCGCTCGCACGCCGTCACGGGCGCGCGTGCGCTCGTCCTGCCCACCCTGGGCCGCACCGAGCGTGACCTCCAGGCGAGCGGCGAGCAGTTCGTGACGGTCGAGGACTCGATGGGCATCGTGCACGCCTCACGCGGCCGTCTGGAGCCCGCGAGCACCCATCTGCTGTCCGAGCCCGCCATCGTCTGCCGCCTCGCCCGGCGGGTCCTCGGCGCGGACAGCGCGGTGCCGTGGGAGGAGTTCGAGAAGGACTACGCCGCGGTCCGCGACCGCATCGCGCGCGTGGTGCCCGGTTTCGAGGACTTCAACGCGCGCGTGGCCCGTCCCGGCGGTTTCGCCCTGCCGCACGCGCCGCGCGACGAGCGGCGTTTCCCGACGGCCACCGGCAAGGCCAACTTCACGGCGGCGCCGGTGGAGTACCCGCGGCTGCCGGAGGGACGGCTGCTGTTGCAGACGCTGCGGTCGCACGACCAGTACAACACCACGATCTACGGCCTGGACGACCGCTACCGGGGTATCAGGAACGGCCGCCGGGTGGTGCTGGTGAACGCCGAGGACGCGACGCGGCTCGGGGTGGCCGACGGCTCGTACGTGGATCTGGTGAGCGAGTGGAAGGACGGCGTCGAGCGGCGGGCGCCCGGCTTCCGGGTCGTGCACTACCCGACGGCCCGCGGCTGTGCGGCGGCGTACTACCCCGAGACCAATGTGCTGGTGCCGCTGGACCACACCGCCGACACCAGCAACACCCCGGCCAGCAAGTCCGTCGTGGTCCGTCTGGAACAATCGGGTACCGACTGAGCGTTTGCTCAGTGTCAGCCGGATCCATCGGAGCACCACGAACGGAGCAGGACCGCATGGGCGAGCAGCAACAAGCGAAGTTCCCTCAAGAGGTCGTCGACGAGTACGCGGCTCTGGGCGTCGACCTGCCCGCCCTGTTCTCCGCCGGGTATCTCGGCGAGCGGATGGGCGTCCAAATAGTGGAGGCCTCGGCGGAGCGTGTCGTCGGCACGATGCCGGTGGAGGGCAACACCCAGCCGTACGGGCTGCTGCACGGCGGCGCCTCGGCGGTCCTGGCGGAGACGCTCGGTTCGGTGGGCTCCATGCTGCACGGCGGGAGCCGGAAGGTCGCCGTCGGGGTGGACCTGAACTGCACGCATCACCGCTCGGCGCGTTCCGGCCTGGTCACCGGTGTGGCCACCCCGGTCCACCGGGGGCGGTCCACGGCGACGTACGAGATCGTGATCAGTGACGAGGCCGGCAAGCGGGTGTGCACCGCGCGTCTGACGTGCCTGCTGCGGGACGTGGCGGCGGGGGACGAGGCGCACGCGCAGACCGCCCAGGGCTGAGTCCGCCGGGAGGTCTCCCGGCCGGAGCCGGCGGCGCCCCGGATCCCGGTTCCGGCGCCCCGGCTCCGACGCGCCCGCCTCCGACGCCGCCCGGACGGCGAGATCACGCCAAGGCGCCGACGCCGCAGACCGGCTGACCGGCTGACCGGGCATCGGACCCGCGCGGCCCGGTGCTTTGACCGGTTCACGCTTCGCGGTGCTGCTCAGGGTGCGTCCGGGGCCGTCCGGAACAAAGGCGGGCGCTTCGCGCAAGATCACGACAACCGTGCACGTGACCGATTGCCGAAGTGTGCCGAAGAACGCCGGACTGCCTTTCCTGGATGTAACTCTTCGTAATATGCGCGCAATACAAGTACGGACTTTCATCTTCGGCCCCCGTTACGCGCGACACCTCTCAGAAGCGGTCGAAGCCGCTTCCGACGGCAGTTCCGCGTAATCACCAAAACCATCGAGACGCCTGAACGAACCTGCACGAGTCCTGCACTTTCTCAGCATGCGGACAGGGCGAATCGGCTGGAATTCCTCCGTTCCCCCCATCGTGTACCGCTCTGCATTACCTCGTGTCATAACAAGAGCGTCACATCATTCGTCAGCCCCTCCTCCCGGTTCGCCCCAGCCGCTTAGAGTCACGGCCAGTCACCGCGCCGTCGGAATGCAACTTCGGCCCGGCGCGCGACTCGGCCGTTTCCACGGGGATGCGGCTGTGTCAGGGGAAAGGACTGATCGTGCGTCAACGTTCGCTCATCGCCATCACCGCCGCGCTGGCGGCAGGAGCACTCACCCTCACCGCCTGCGGTTCGCGTGACAGCGGCAGCAAGGGTTCGGACTCCGGCAACGGCGGCACCACTGTCGTCATCGGCGTCGACGCCCCGCTGACCGGCGACCTGTCCGCGCTCGGCCTCGGCATCAAGAACTCGGTCGACCTGGCCGCCAAGCAGGCCAACAAGAAGAGCTACGTCAAGGGCGTCACCTTCAAGGTCGAGGCCCTCGACGACCAGGCGCAGCCCTCCTCGGGCCAGACGAACGCCACCAAGTTCGTGGGTGAGAAGGACGTCCTCGGCGTGGTCGGCCCGCTGAACTCCTCCGTCGCCCAGTCGATGCAGAAGGTCTTCGACGACGCGAAACTGGTCGAGGTCTCCCCCGCCAACACCAACCCGGCGCTGACCCAGGGCGACAACTGGCAGACGTCCAAGACGCGGCCGTACAAGTCGTACTTCCGTACCGCGACCACGGACGCCATCCAGGGCCCGTTCGCCGCGCAGTACGTCTTCAACAAGGCGAAGAAGACCAAGGTCTTCGTGATCGACGACAAGAAGACCTACGGCGCGGGTCTGGCCGCCACGTTCACGGCCGAGTTCAAGAAGCTCGGCGGCAAGGTGGCCGGCACCGAGCACATCAACCCCGACACCAAGGACTTCTCCGCGGTCGCGACCAAGGTCAAGAACTCGGGCGCCGACGTGGTCTACTACGGCGGCGAGTACCCGCAGGCCGGTCCGCTCAGCAAGCAGATCAAGGCGGCCGGCGCGAAGATCCCGCTGGTCGGCGGCGACGGCATCTACGCCGACGACTTCATCAAGCTGGCGGGCACCTCCGGCACCGGCGACCTCGCCACCTCCGTCGGCGCGCCGGTGGAGACCCTGGCCTCCGCCAAGGAGTTCGTCGCGAACTACAAGGCCGGCGGCTACACCGAGGCCTACGGCGCGTACGGCGGCTACTCCTACGACTCGGCCTGGTCGATCATCGAGGCCGTGAAGAAGGTCGTCGACGACAACGGCGGCAAGCTGCCCTCCGACGCGCGCGCGAAGGTGACCGCGGCGGTGCAGAACGTGTCCTTCGACGGTGTGACCGGCAAGGTCTCCTTCGACGAGTACGGCGACGCCACCAACAAGCAGCTCACCGTCTACTCCGTCGAGAGCGGCGCCTGGAAGGCCGTGGAGTCCGGTACCTACAGCGGCGGCTGATCCCCACCCGCACCGCCGGGCCGCGCGGGGCGCTGTTCCACTGGCGCCCCGCGCGGACCCGCATCCGGCCCCATCCGTCGCACTTTCCGACCGTCTCGGAGGACATGCGGTGAACGAACTGCCGCAGCAGCTGGTCAACGGCCTGCTACTTGGATCCATGTACGGCCTGGTCGCCATCGGCTACACGATGGTCTATGGCATCGTCCAGCTCATCAACTTCGCCCACGGCGAGATCTTCATGACCGGCGCGTTCGGCGCGCTCACGGTCTACGCGTACGCCCTTCCCGACGGCACCTCCATGTGGGTGGCCCTGCCGCTGATGCTCGTCGGCGCCATCATCGTCGCCGTCGCGATCGCCGTCGGCGCGGAACGGTTCGCCTACCGCCCCCTGCGCACCGCGCCCCGCCTGGCGCCCCTGATCACGGCCATCGGGCTGTCGCTGGCCCTTCAGCAGGCCGTCTGGGCCTGGTACCCGCAGGCGAAGTCGGCCCGCACCTTCCCGAGCATCCCGGGCGGCCCGTTCGACATCGGGAACGTCACCATCCAGACCGGTGACATCTTCCTGCTCGTCGCGGCCCCGGTCAGCATGGCGTTCCTCGCGTACTTCGTGACCCGCACCCGCACCGGCCGCGGTATGCAGGCCACCGCCCAGGACCCGGACACCGCGAAGCTGATGGGCATCAACACCGACCGCATCATCGTGATCGCGTTCGCCCTTGGTGCCACCTTCGCCGCCGTCGGTTCCGTCGCCTACGGTCTCAAGTACGGCCAGATCGACTTCCGCATGGGCTTCATCCTCGGCCTGAAGGCGTTCACCGCGGCCGTTCTCGGCGGCATCGGCAACATCTACGGCGCCATGCTCGGCGGCATCGTCCTCGGTGTCGCCGAGGCCCTGTCCACCGCCTACATCGCGGACATCCCCGGGATGGACAAGTTCGGCAGCCAGTCCTGGGCAGACGTCTGGGCGTTCGTACTCCTCATCCTCGTGCTGCTGTTCAGGCCCCAGGGTCTGCTCGGTGAGCGCGTGGCCGACAGGGCGTGACAACGATGACGACACAGACCGCAGCACCCACCCCCAGCGCCCCCGCGGCCGTCCCGTCCGGACTCGTCGGCCTGCCCGCCCCGGTCGGCAGGGCCCTGGCCACCGGCGGCGCCGTCCTCACGATCGTCTCCACGTTCCTCGCCTGGACCTGGACCGCGGACTTCCCCGGTGACCTCACCGTCTACGGCTACCCGGGCGGACTCCAGGTCCTGGTCCTGATCGGCGGCATCCTCACCACCCTCTTCGGCCTCGCCTCCTACGGCGTGAAGGCTCTCGCCCCGCTGACACCCGGCAGCGCCGACGCCGCCCTGAAGCTCGCCGCGCTCGGCACCTTCACCACCGCCTGGTACACGGTGATCGCCATCAGCGTGAAGCTCGGCGGCGTGGTGAACCTGGAGCCGGGCGGCTATGTCGTCGCCGTCGCGACGCTCGCCGCCGTCGTCGGCGCGCTGGCCCTGCCCTACGAGCGCCCGGCGCCCGACCTGACCGACCCCGACGACACCGGCTGGGAGCAGTTCCGGCACAACGCCCGGCACAACCAGAACGTCTTCAAGGCCGCCTTCGCCGCCAAGACCCCCGCACCGGCACCGGAACTGCCCGTGTGGGCCGAGATCCTGGTCATCGTGGCGGCCATGGCCGCCGGGCTGACCGTGTTCACCTACGGCATCGGCACCCAGTACGACCAGCTGTTCATCGGCTTCCTGATCACCACGGGCTTCGGCTTCGCCGCCCTCTCCAAGGCCGGGCTCGTGGCCCGGGTCTCGGCGATCACCGCACGGCACCGCAACATCACCATGACCGGCGCCTTCCTGGCCGCCGCGGCCTTCCCGTTCACCCAGTCCGACGACCAGTACGCGACGATCGGCGTCTACATCCTGATCTTCGCCACCGTCGCCCTCGGCCTGAACATCGTTGTCGGTCTGGCCGGCCTCCTCGACCTCGGCTACGTGGCCTTCCTCGGCGTCGGCGCCTACACCGCCGCCCTGGTCTCCGGCTCGCCGTCCTCCCCGCTGCACGTGCAGTGGCCGTTCTGGGCCTCCGCCCTGGCCGGCGCCGCCGTCGCCATGGTCTTCGGCGTCCTCATCGGCGCCCCGACGCTGCGGCTGCGCGGCGACTACCTCGCCATCGTGACGCTCGGCTTCGGTGAGATCTTCCGCATCACCGTCCTCAACATGGACGGCACCTCGGGCCCGGACGTCACCAACGGCTCCAACGGCATCTCCTCCATCCCGAACCTGGACATCCTCGGCTTCGACTTCGGCCAGGAACACACCCTGTTCGGCACCACGGTGGGCCGGTTCGCCAACTACTTCCTGCTGATGCTGCTCATCACCCTCATCGTCGTGGTGGTGTTCCGGCGCAGCAGCGACTCGCGCATCGGCCGTGCCTGGATCGCCATCCGGGAGGACGAGACCGCCGCGCTCGCCATGGGCATCAACGGTTTCCGCGTCAAGCTGATCGCCTTCGCGCTGGGCGCCTGCCTGGCGGGTCTCGCCGGTTCCGTCCAGGCCCACGTCACCTACACGGTGACCCCGGAGCAGTACCAGTTCGCCCACGTCGTCCCGCCCAACTCGGCGTTCCTGCTGGCCGCGGTCGTCCTCGGCGGCATGGGCACCATCTCCGGGCCGCTGGTCGGCGCGGCCCTGCTGTACCTGATCCCGGCCAAGCTGCAGTTCCTGGGCGACTACCAGCTCTTCGCCTTCGGCGTCACGCTCGTGCTGCTGATGCGCTTCCGTCCCGAGGGCCTCATCCCCAACCGGCGCCGTCAGCTCGAGTTCCACGAAGAGGCCGAAGCGCCCGCCGTCCTCGTCAAGGCAGGGTCCTGAACACGATGACCACCGACACCACCCCCAAGGACGCCGCACCCGGCGCCTCCGCTCCCGGCGAGGTCGTCCTCGACGCCCGCGGCGTCACCATGCGCTTCGGCGGTCTGACGGCCGTACGGAATGTCGACCTGACCGTCAACAGCGGCGAGATCGTCGGCCTCATCGGCCCCAACGGCGCCGGCAAGACGACCTTCTTCAACTGCCTGACCGGTCTGTACGTCCCCACCGAGGGCGAGGTCCGGTACAAGGGCAGCGTCCTGCCGCCCAAGTCGTTCAAGGTGACCGCCGCCGGCATCGCCCGCACCTTCCAGAACATCCGGCTGTTCGCGAACATGACGGTCCTGGAGAACGTGCTCGTCGGCCGCCACACCCGCACCAGGGAAGGTCTCTGGTCGGCCCTGCTGCGCGGCCCCGGCTTCCATCGCGCGGAGGCGGCGTCCCGGGCCCGCGCCATGGAGCTGCTGGAGTTCGTGGGCCTGGCCGGCAAGGCCGAGCACCTCGCCCGCAACCTGCCCTACGGCGAGCAGCGCAAGCTGGAGATCGCCCGCGCGCTGGCCAGCGAGCCGGGCCTGCTGCTCCTGGACGAGCCGACCGCCGGTATGAACCCGCAGGAGACCAGGACCACCGAGGAACTGGTCTTCGCGATCCGCGACCAGGGCATCGCCGTCCTCGTCATCGAGCACGACATGCGCTTCATCTTCAATCTCTGCGACCGCGTCGCCGTCCTGGTGCAGGGCGAGAAGCTCGTCGAGGGCGACAGCGCGACCGTGCAGGGCGACGAGCGGGTCGTCGCCGCGTACCTCGGCGAGCCCTTCGAGAACGCGCCCGGCGGCGAGGAGGCGGCCGAGGTCGCGGCGGCCGAGGCGCACGCCGGGGCCCCGCACGCCGAGCCGACGACGGACGCCGGGTCCGGCAAGGAGAACGACCGATGACCGCACTGCTCGAAGTCGAGGACCTCCGGGTCGCCTACGGCAAGATCGAGGCCGTCAAGGGCATCTCGTTCACGGTCGAGGCCGGCCAGGTCGTCACCCTGATCGGCACCAACGGCGCGGGCAAGACCACGACCCTGCGCACGCTGTCCGGCCTGCTCAAGCCGGTCGGCGGACAGATCAGGTTCAACGGCAGATCGCTGAAGAAGGTCCCGGCCCACCAGGTGGTCTCGCTGGGGCTCGCCCACTCCCCCGAGGGGCGGCACATCTTCCCGCGCATGAGCATCGAGGACAATCTGCGCCTCGGCGCGTTCCTGCGCAGCGACCGGCCGGGCATCGAGAAGGACATCCGGCGGGCCTACGACCTCTTCCCTATCCTGGGCGAACGGCGCAGGCAGGCGGCGGGCACCCTGTCCGGCGGTGAGCAGCAGATGCTGGCCATGGGGCGGGCGCTGATGTCCCAGCCGAAGCTGCTGATGCTGGACGAGCCGTCCATGGGTCTGTCGCCGATCATGATGCAGAAGATCATGGCGACCATCGCCGAGCTGAAGTCCACGGGCACGACCATCCTGCTCGTCGAGCAGAACGCGCAGGCGGCGCTCTCGCTCGCCGACCAGGGGCATGTCATGGAGGTCGGCTCCATCGTCCTGTCGGGCTCCGGCCAGGACCTGCTGCACGACGAGTCGGTGCGCAAGGCGTACCTCGGCGAGGACTGAGCACCCCGCCGGCCGGACACGCCGAGAGGCCCGCACCCCTTTTTTCCCGGGGCGCGGGCCTCTCGGCGTGTCCGGGTCCGGATCAGCCCTTGTCGGCCTTCGCCGCCTTGTCGGCCTTGGCGGCCTTCTTCTCCTTGCTGTCCTGGATGACGGCCTCGGCGACCTGCTGCATCGACATACGGCGGTCCATGGAGGTCTTCTGGATCCACCGGAAGGCGGCCGGCTCCGTCAGCCCGTACTCCGTCTGGAGGACCGACTTCGCCCGGTCGACGAGCTTGCGGGTCTCCAGCCGCTGGGAGAGGTCGGCGACCTCCCTCTCCAGTTCCTTGAGCTCGGTGAACCGGGACACCGCCATCTCGATCGCCGGGACGACGTCGCTCTTGCTGAAGGGCTTGACCAGATACGCCATGGCGCCGGCGTCCCTGGCCCGCTCGACGAGGTCGCGCTGCGAGAACGCGGTCAGCATCAGGACGGGGGCGATGCGCTCCTCGGCGATCTTCTCCGCGGCGGAGATGCCGTCGAGCTTGGGCATCTTCACATCCAGGATGACCAGGTCCGGCCGGTGCTCACGGGCCAGCTCGACCGCCTGTTCGCCGTCGCCGGCCTCGCCCACGACCGAGTAGCCCTCTTCCTCCAGCATCTCTTTGAGGTCGAGCCGGATGAGGGCCTCGTCCTCGGCGATGACGACACGGGTCGTCAGCGGAGGAACGTGCGACTTGTCGTCGTGGGGCTCGTCGGCGGGCTGAGGGGACTCGGGGGCGGTCACGGGGGGCTCCTTGGTGCGAGCAGGCCGGGTTGTGCGCTAATGAAGCCTACCTAGAGGCGGGCGCCCGCGGTGACCCGGTATGCTTCCGGAGGCCCGTCCTGCCGGGTTGGTGGAATGGCATACACGGATGTCTCAAACACATCTGCCCGAAAGGGCTTGCGGGTTCGAGTCCCGCACCCGGCACGTCGAAGCGGAGGATCACCCCGGGGTGATCCTCCGTTTCCTTGTCCGTGTCCGGACGGTGGACGGCGCTACTCCCGGTGGTCGTCCTCGCCCACGTGGTGGACCCGGACCAGGTTGGTGGTGCCGGGGCCGCCGGGAGGGGAGCCCGCGGTGATGATGACCGTGTCGCCCCGTTCGCAGCGGCCGTACTTCAGCAGCAGTTCGTCGACCTGGTCGACCATGGCGTCGGTCGAGTCGACACGGGGGCCGAGGAAGGTCTCCACGCCCCAGGTCACGCTCAGCTGCGAGCGGGTCGAGGGCTCCGCGGTGAAGGCCAGTACGGGGATCGGGGAACGGTAGCGGGAGAGACGGCGGGCGGTGTCGCCCGACTGGGTGAAGGCGACCAGGAACTTGGCGCCGAGGAAGTCCCCCAGCTCGGCCGCGGCCCTGGCCACCGAGCCGCCCTGGGTGCGGGGCTTGCTGCTCTCCGTGAGCGGGGCGAGGCCGCCGGCGAGCAGGTCCTCCTCGGCGGCCGTCACGATGCGGGACATGGTGCGCACCGTCTCGATCGCGTGCTTGCCGACGCTGGTCTCGCCGGACAGCATCACCGCGTCCGTGCCGTCGAGGACCGCGTTGGCGACGTCGGAGGCCTCCGCGCGGGTGGGCCGCGAGTTGTCGATCATCGAGTCGAGCATCTGGGTGGCGACGATGACCGGCTTGGCGTTGCGCCGGGCGAGCTTGATCGCGCGCTTCTGGACCATCGGGACCTGTTCGAGGGGCATCTCGACCCCGAGGTCGCCTCGCGCGACCATGATGCCGTCGAAGGCGGCGACGATCTCGTCGATCGCGTCGACCGCCTGCGGCTTCTCCACCTTGGCGATGACGGGGACGCGACGGCCCTCCTCGTCCATGATCCGGTGGACGTCCTGGACGTCGCGGCCGCTGCGCACGAACGACAGGGCGATGACGTCGAAGCCCATGCGCAGCGCCCAGCGCAGGTCGGCCTCGTCCTTGTCGGAGAGGGCGGGGACCGACACGGCGACGCCGGGCAGGTTGAGGCCCTTGTGGTCGGAGACGACGCCGCCCTCGACGACCGTGGTGCGCACCCGGGGGCCGTCGACGGAGGTGACCTCGAGGCACACCTTGCCGTCGTCGACGAGGATGCGCTCACCGGGGGTGACGTCGGCGGCGAGCCCGGAGTAGGTGGTGCCGCAGATGTCGCGGTCGCCCTCGACGCCGTCCTCGACGGTGATGGTGAAGGTGTCCCCGCGGTCGAGGAGGACCGGACCCTCGGTGAAGCGGCCGAGGCGGATCTTGGGGCCCTGGAGGTCGGCGAGGCAGCCCACGCTGCGGCCGGACTCGTCCGCGGCCTTGCGTACGCGCTGGTAGCGGTCCTCGTGCTCGGCGTAGCCGCCGTGGCTGAGGTTGAAGCGGGCCACGTCCATGCCGGCGGCGACCAGATCTTTGATCTGGTCATATGTTTCGGTGGCTGGCCCCAGGGTACAAACAATCTTTGCTCGGCGCATGGTTCGACCCTATGCCCTTACCAGCGGGTAGCCGCCCGGCGGCACATGACTGCCCAACAACCTTTGCGTGAAGGGTTATTGACAACCGCTGAAGTGTGCGAAACGGCGCTCCGATGAGCAGATCGGGCGCCGCGTTCACAGCTGGGGCGGCACCATCGTGAAGCGGGCGTTCACCTGGGCCCGGACGTGCTGGCGCTCGGGTTCGAGAGCGAGAGGGGCGGCCGCCTCACCGGCGGCGCCGGGTGCCGCCATGGCCCGCATCCGGCCGGGTGCGCGGCCGTACGGCTCGGCGTTCTCCGCCCCGATGTCGGCGAGTTCGACGAGCGCGGCGAGCGAGGTGCCGAGCGCCTCGGCGTACTCGCGGGCCCGCTGGACCGCTTCGCGGACGGCCTGCTGACGGGCCTTCCGGTGGACGGGTGAGCCGGGGCGCAGCGCCCACCAGGGGCCGTCGACACGGGTGAGCTCCAGGTCGGCGAGCCGGGTGGTGAGTTCGCCGAGGGCGGTGAAGTCGGCGAGTTCGGCGGTGAGGCGGACGGCGCCGTGGTAGGTGCGGACGCGCTCGCCGCGGCCGCGGGCGGTGAGTTCGGGCGTGAGGGAGAAGTGCCCGGTCTCCAGGCGCTCCACGGCCTCCCCGTAGGACGTGACCAGTTCGAGGACGGCCGCGTTGCGGCGGGTGAGGTCCTCCAGGGCCGTACGCCGGTCCTTGCCGCGCGCGGCGACGCTGATGCCGATACGGGCGATCTCCGGCTCCACCTCCAGGTGCGCCTCCCCGCGGACGGCGACACGGGGCGCCTCCGGGGTGCCGTACGGCGTGGCGGCGGCCCGGGGCTCATCGGCAGGGATGGTCATACGCACTACTCTGTCACGCCTTGACTGCTTACGGTGCGTCAATTGTGCTTCCAGGTCACCCAATCGCAACCTGCCGGACCTGTTGCCGCCGGTCATGACCGGGTCAGAATCTACGCGCGTCATCGACCGTTCACGCCCCTCTTCCCCACCAGGAGAACGAGACATGCCACTCAACCGCCGGAAGTTCCTCAAGAAGTCCGCCGTGACCGGGGCCGGGGTCGCCCTGGCGGGGACGGCGGCCGCTCCGGCGGCGCAGGCTGCGGAGACCGCGCCGGCGCACCGGAAGCCGCCCAGGCGGTACTCGCTCACGGTGATGGGCACGACGGACCTGCACGGGCACGTGTTCAACTGGGACTACTTCAAGGACGCGGAGTACTCCGACAAGGCGGGCAACGCGCAGGGCCTGGCCCGCATCTCGACGCTGGTGAACCAGGTCCGCAAGGAGAAGGGCCGCTGCAACACGCTGCTGCTGGACGCGGGCGACACGATCCAGGGCACGCCGCTGACGTACTACTACGCGAAGGTCGACCCGATCACCGCCGCGGGCGGCCCGGTGCACCCGATGGCGCAGGCGATGAACGCCATCGGCTACGACGCGGCCGCGCTCGGCAACCACGAGTTCAACTACGGCATCGAGACGCTGCGGAAGTTCGAGTCCCAGCTGCGTTTCCCGCTGCTCGGCGCGAACGCGGTGGACGCGAAGACGCTGCGGCCGGCGTTCCCGCCGTACTTCGTCAAGAAGTTCCACGTGCCGGGCGCGCCGCCGGTGAAGGTGGCCGTGCTGGGTCTGACCAACCCGGGCATCGCGATCTGGGACAAGGCGTACGTGCAGGGCAAGCTGGCGTTCCCGGGTCTGGAGGAGCAGGCCGCGAAGTGGGTGCCGAAGCTGCGGTCGATGGGCGCGGACGTGGTGATCGTGTCGGCGCACTCGGGCACGTCGGGCACGTCGTCCTACAGTGACCAGGTGCCGTACGTCGAGAACGCGGCGGCGAACGTGGCGAAGCAGGTGCCGGGCATCGACGCGATCCTGGTCGGGCACGCCCACCTGGAGATCCCGGAACTGAAGGTCGTCAACGACCAGACCGGAAAGACGGTCGTCCTGTCCGAACCGCTCTGCTACGCCGAACGGCTGACGCTGTTCGACTTCGAGCTCGTTCTGGAGAAGGGCCGGTGGACGGTGGAGTCGGTGTCCGCCTCGCTGCGCGACTCCCGCACGGTGGCCGACGACCCGAAGATCACCAAGCTGCTGACGGACGAGCACGCGAAGGTCGTGGAGTACGTCAATCAGGTGGTCGGCACGGCGACGGTCACGCTGACGACGGTCGAGGCGCGCTACAAGGACGCCCCGATCATCGACCTCATCACCAAGGTGCAGGAGGACGTGGTCAGGGCGGCGCTGGCGGGCACGCAGTACGCGTCGCTGCCCGTGATCGCCCAGGCGTCGCCCTTCTCCCGCACCTCGGAGATCCCGGCCGGCAAGGTGACCGTCAAGGACCTGTCGGGGCTGTACGTGTACGACAACACGCTGGTCGCGAAACTCATGACGGGCGCTCAGATCCGTGCGTATCTGGAGTACTCGGCGGAGTATTTCGTACAGACGGCGGCCGGCACGGTGATCGACACGGAGAAGCTGACGAACGCGAACGGCCGCCCGGACTACAACTACGACTACGTGTCGGGCCTGCGGTACGACATCGACATCGCGCAGGCGGCGGGTTCACGGATCAAGAACCTGACCTACGACGGCGCCGCGCTGGACGACGGCCGGCAGTTCGTGCTGGCGGTGAACAACTACCGCGCCAACGGCGGCGGCGCGTTCCCGTACGTGGCGTCGGCGACCGAGGTGTGGTCGGAGTCCACGGAGATCCGCACCCGTATCGCGGAGTGGGTGACCGCGAAGGGTGTCCTGGACCCGAAGGACTTCGCGTCGGCGGACTGGAAGCTGACCCGCGACGGCACGCCGGTGTTCTAGTGCCGCGGCCGGCCGGGCCTTCCCGGCGGTCCTCGCCCCGGTGGTGAGGGGCGAGGACCGCGGCCGCCTGCTACGCCTGGCGGATCCTCAGGGCGCGGGCGAGGTCGTCGAGCTGGTCGGCGAGCCTGCGGCGCAGTGCGGGGGTGGGGCCGGCGTCGCGGAGGGTCTGTTCGCCGAGCCGGAGGGTCTCGGGTCCGACCGCGTGGAACGGGAAGGCCCAGCGGCCCGCGGCCTCCGCGATGGCGGGGCCGCGCCGGGCGGCGAGGGGCACCACGTCCTCGTAGAAGCGCGGGACGTACGCGCTGAGCAGGGCGGCCTGTTCGGGCTGCCAGAAGCCCCGGGCGGTGGCGGTGAACAGATAGTTGGACAGGTCGTCGGTGGTGAACATCGCCTCCCAGGCGCGCTGTTTGGCGTCCGCGTCGGGCAGCGCGGCGCGGCACCGGGCGGCACCCTCCTGGCCGGTGGCGCTGGGGTCGCGGTCGAGTTCGGCGGCCACGGCGGCCTCGTCGACGGCGCCCAGGACGGCGAGCCGGCTGAGCACCCGCCAGCGCAGTTCGGGGTCGAGTTCGGGCCCGCCGGGCACGGTGCCGTCGGCGAGCCAGGCGGCGATGGTCTCGGGGAGGGCGGCGGCGTCGATGAAGTGGCGTACGGCGATCAGGCGCAGGCCGGGGTGGTCGCCGTCCTCGGTGCGGCGGATGAGGTCGCGGCACAGGGCACGGAGGGTGGCGAGCGCGGCGGGGCGGTCCCCGGGGTCCAGGTAGCGGTCGGCGATCTGGGCCGAGGCGAAGGAGAGGACACCCTGGACGACGGCGAGGTCGGTCTCGCGCGGGAGGTGGGCGCGGGCGGCCTCCAGATAGGCGCCGGGCGGCAGTTCGCCGTCCCGGACGGCGTCCCTGAGCGCGTTCCACACGACCGCGCGGGTGATCGGTTCGGGCAGGCCGGACAGACCGGTGCGGACGGCGTCGAAGGAGGCGCCGTCGAAGCGGATCTTGGCGTAGGTGAGGTCGCCGTCGTTGAGCAGGACCAGCGCGGGGCGCTTGCCGATGGGCAGCGGCCCGGTCTGCGGCACGTCGAGGCCGACGCGGCGGCGCAGGGTGAGACGCCCCTCGTCGGGGTCCTCGTCGTAGAGGCCCACGGCGATACGGTGCGGGCGGCTTCCCGTGCGCTCCACGGTGAGGGCGCAGACGCCGTTTCCGCCCGGGGCGATCCGCGGGGTGAGGGTGTCGACGCCGGTGGTGCGCAGCCAGGCGTCCGCCCAGGCGTGCACGTCGCGTTCGGTGGCACCGGCGAGGGAGTCGATGAAGTCGGCCAGCGCGGCGTTGCCGAAGCGGTGGCGCGCGAAGTGGGCGTTGATGCCGGCCAGGAAGTCCTTCTCGCCGAGCCAGGCGACGAGCTGGCGCAGCGCGGAGGCGCCCTTGGCGTAGGAGATGCCGTCGAAGTTGAGGAGGGCGGAGGCGGTGTCGTCGACGGCTTCGGGGGCGACGGGGTGGGTGGTGGGGCGCTGGTCGGCGTCGTAGCCCCAGGACTTGCGGGAGACGCCGAAGTCGGTCCAGGTGTCGGTGAAGCGGGTGGCCTCGGTGAGGGTCTGGTAGCCCATGTACTCGGCGAAGGACTCGTTCAGCCAGATGTCGTCCCACCAGGTGAGGGTGACGAGGTCGCCGAACCACATGTGGGCCATCTCGTGGGCGACGACCATGCCGCGGACCTGGCGTTCGGTGTCGGTGACGGCGGAGCGGAAGACGAACTCGTCGCGGAAGGTGACCAGACCGGGGTTCTCCATGGCGCCCGCGTTGAACTCGGGGACGAACGCCTGGTCGTAGGAGTCGAAGGGGTAGGGCTCCTCGAACTTCTCGTGGTAGCGGTCGAAACACGCGCGGGTGATGTCGAGGAGTTCGTCGGCGTCGGCGTCGAGGTGGGGGGCGAGGGAGCGGCGGCAGTGCAGGCCGAAGGGCAGGCCGCGGTGCTCGGTGCGCACCGAGTGCCAGGGGCCGGCGGCGACGGCGACGAGGTAGGTGGAGATCAACGGGGTGGGCGCGGCCTTCCAGCGGCCCTCCCCCAGGTGTTCGGTGACGCCGTTGGCGAGGACGCTCCAGCCCTCCGGGGCGGTGACGGTCACCTCGAAGACGGCCTTGAGGTCGGGCTGGTCGAAGGCCGCGAAGACGCGCTGCACGTCGTCCATGAACAGCTGGGTGTAGAGGTAGGTCTCGCCGTCGGTGGGGTCGGTGAAGCGGTGCATGCCCTCGCCGGTGCGGGAGTAGCGCATGACCGCGTCCACGCGCAGCTCGTGCTCGCCCGCGGCGAGACCGGTCAGCGGCAGCCGGCTGCCGTCCAGCGCGGCGGTGTCGAGGGGCTGCCCGTCGAGGGTGGCGGAGCGCAGTTCGGCAGGCTTCAGCTCGATGAACGTGTCGGCGTCGGCACGCGCGGTGAACCGGATGACGGTACGGGAGCCGAAGGTCTCGTCCCCGGTCGTCAGATCGAGGTCGATCGTGTACCGGTGTACGTCGAGGAGCCTGGCACGGGTCTGCGCTTCGTCGCGCGTGAGTACGGACATGCACGACATGCTGCCTGATACCACCGGCACGGCACAGGGGCGGACCGGTACGCGCCGAATTATCCGCTGGTGCGCGGGCGCGGACGCGGGCGCGGTCCGCCGGGGTCGTGAGCGGCGTGCGGGCCGGGACCGGGGGTCGGGGACCGGGTTCAGGAGGCGGTTGGTCCGGGGGCGGGGATCAGGGTCCGGTGGGTGTCACGCGGTGTGCCCGTCCGCCGGTGGTGCGTGGTTGCCGGCGTCCTCGGCGATGCGTTCATGGTGATGGATGACCTCGGCGATGATGAAGTTCAGGAACTTCTCGGCGAACGCGGGGTCGAGTCTGGCGTTCTCGGCGAGGGAGCGCAGCCGGGCGATCTGGCGGGCCTCCCGGGCCTGGTCGGCGGCCGGCAGCTGGTGCGCGGCCTTGAGGTGGCCGACCTGCTGGGTGCACTTGAACCGTTCGGCGAGCATGTGGACGACGGCCGCGTCGATGTTGTCGATGCTCTCGCGCAGTCTGGCGAGCTCCTGGCGCACGGCCGGGTCGACGTCGTCTCCGGGGCCGGTACCGGTGTTGCTGGTGGTCATGGGGGCCCACCTTATGGGGTGGGGGGCGGGACGACGGCCGGGGGTACCGGGTGGGGCGTGCGGGAGGGGGCGGGGCGGCCGGGGCGTTGCTCCGTCGGGGTGAACGGATCGTGCGGGGGGAACCGGCCGTCGGCGGCACGCGTTCCACCATCGACGGACACCACCGCGTGCAAGACATCCGGCCGTACAGGACAACCGGCTCGTACAAGTCATCCGGCTCGTACGGGACGGCCGACCGAGGGAGGCGACCGACCGGCGAGAATCTCCTCGTCTCTGCCTACAGTGGAATCGAGTTCAGGCGTCTTTGGGGGTACGGACGTGGCCGACGGCGGACCGGTCGTGCACGGCTACCCGCATCTGGAGACGGTGCGGGCCGCCATCACCGCGCTCTACAGACGTCTGTCGTACGACACCGTCCAGACCTTCTCGACCAGCGTCGCGCCCGCCGACGTGGCCTTCTGCGACACCGACGAACTGCATCTGGGCGCCCAGCGGGTGGCCCGGGAGATCGTCCGGCACTTCCGGCTGCCGGACGCCCGGCTGATCGTCGGCTTCCGTGAGATGACGCACGCGGCGAACGTCGAACTCGCGGCGGGGCCGGAGTACTTCGTGGAACTGAACGACCGGTTCCGCACCCACCGCAGGGACATCGGCGCGGCTCTGGCCCATGAGGTGACGCATGTCTATCTGCACCGCGCGGACCTCGCCTTTCCGACGACGGCGGAGAACGAGATCCTCACGGACACGGCGGCCACGTACCTGGGCGCGGGCTGGCTGCTGCTCGACGCCTACCGGGAGGACGCGGCGTCGTCGCAGAAGCTGGGCTATCTCACGCCGGAGGAGTTCGGGTACGTGCTGGCCAAGCGGTCGTTGGTGTTCGCCGAGGACCCGTCGGTCTGGTTCACCAGCCCACAGGCGTACACCGCTTATGTGAAGGGCATGGCCCAGGCCCGCCGTGACGAGCAGCAGCCTCCGCTGACGGCGGCCGGCTGGGCGGGCCGCCGCCGCTACGCCCGTGACCGCCGCCACGCCCTGGACCCCTGCCCCTCCGCCGGCGACCCCCGGCCCGGGGTGCCCTACAGCTTCACCGCCGGGGACCGGGGCCCGCTCCGGGTGTCGTTCCCGTGCCCGACCTGCCGGCAGCGCATCCGCGTCCCGGTACAGGGCCGGGTACGGGCCCGCTGCGGGCTGTGCCGGACGGTGCTGGAGTGCGACACGTAGGCCGTGCCCCGGGCGGGTGGTGGGGCGGGGCGGGGAGGCAGGACGTTGCGGGGGTGGGGAGGGGGCGGGGAGGCGGGCCCCCGGGGTGTCTCACCTGGCGGGCCACGCCGCTCAGGTGCCGTAGACCCGGCCTGGGGGCACCGCCCGCGACAGGAGTTCCCGTGCCGTCTCGCCGGCCTCCGCCGGGGTGTGGCGGGTGCCTCGGTCGGTGGTGGGGCCGGGGTGCCAGCCCTCCATGACGGTGATACGGCCGCCCTCCGCCTCGAAGACCCGGCCGGTCACTCCGGCGCTGGCGGCGGAGCCCAGCCAGACGACGAGAGGGGAGACGTTCTCCGGGGCCATGGTGTCGAAGCCGGTGCCGGGGGCGGCCATGGTGTCGGCGAAGGCGCGTTCCGTCATACGGGTGCGCGCGGCGGGCGCCACGGCGTTCACCGCGACGCCGTAGCGGGCCAGTTCGGCGGCGGCGACCAGGGTGAGGCCGATGATGCCGGCCTTGGCCGCGCTGTAGTTGCCCTGGCCCACCGAGCCGAGCAGGCCTGCTCCGCTGCTGGTGTTGACCACCCGGGCCACAGGGGTGCGTCCGGCCTTGGTCTCGGCCCGCCAGTGCGCGGCGGCGTGTTTGAGGGGCAGGAAGTGTCCTTTGAGGTGGACGCGTACGACGGCGTCCCAGTCGTCCTCGTCGAGGTTGACGAGCATGCGGTCGCGCAGGAACCCGGCGTTGTTGACGAGCGTGTCGAACCTGCCGTAGGTGTCCAGGGCGGTGCGGATCAGGGAGGCGGCGCCCTCCGTGGTGGCGATGTCACCGCTGTGGGCGGTCGCCTCGCCGCCCGCCTCGCGGATCTCGGCCACCACCAGGTCGGCGGGGCCGCCGGAGCCGGTGGCGCGGGAGCCGGGGGTGCCGTCGAGGCCGACGCCCAGGTCGTTGACGACGACCCTGGCTCCCTCCGCGGCGAACGCCAGGGCGTGGGCCCGCCCGAGGCCGCGTCCGGCACCGGTGACGGCGACGACGCGGTCCGCGCTGAGTCCGGTCATGTCACTCCTCCGTGTCCGTGTCTCTGTGTGTGTCTCTGTCCGTGTCTCTGTCCGTGTCTCTGTCCGTGTCCGTGTTGGCCGTGGCGGCGGTGAGGAAGGCCGGCCGCTCCCCGCCGCCGTGCACGAGCAGGCTGGCGCCGGTGATGTAGGCGGCGGCAGCGGAGGCGAGGAAGACGGCGGCGGCGCCGATGTCGCCGGGCTCGGCGAGCCGTCCGAGCGGGACGGTGGCGGAGACCGCGGTGATGCCGTCCTCGCCGCCGTAGTGGAGACGGGCGAGTTCGGTGCGGACCATGCCGACGACCAGGGTGTTGACGCGGATGTCCGGGGCCCATTCCACCGCCATGGAGCGGGCGAGGTTCTCCAGGCCCGCCTTGGCGGCGCCGTAGGCGGCCGAACCGGGTGAGGGGCGGCTGCCGCTGACGCTGCCCACCATCACCACGCAGCCCCCGGTCCGCCGCAGCTGCTCGTGGGCGGCGAGGGAGGCGGTGAGCGGGGCGAGGAGGTTCAGCTCGATCACCCGCGCGTGGCGTTCGGCGCCGGCGTCGGCCAGCCGCCGGTAGGGGGTGCCGCCGGCGTTGTTGACGAGGACGTCGAGCCGCGGGAGGGCGTCGAAGAAGGCACGGACGGCCGGCGGGTCGCGCAGGTCGAGGGGACTGAACTCGACCCCTGAGAGCGGCAGTTCGGGCGGCCGCCGGGCGCAGGCGAGGACCCGGGCGCCGGTCTCCGCGAAGGCCCTGGCGATCCCGGCGCCCACGCCCCGGGTGCCACCGGTGACGACGACGGTCCTGCGACGGTGCGAGTTGTCCACAGGCTCTCCCGCTCCTCTGCTGCGGCTGCTAGCGTCGAAGACCTCACACCTAACAAATGTTTGGTGGAAAGGCAGCTGAGTGCGAAGGTAGCTGATGCGTCCATGGGTGTCTCCACCTCGTCCCCGGGGAAGGGGATTTCGCTCGTCACGGTCGATTTCCCGCCGGTGAACGCGCTGCCGGTGGCCGGCTGGTCCGCGCTGGCCGACGCGGTGCGGGCGGCGGGCCGCGATCCGCGGGTGCGGTGCGTGGTGCTGGGCGCGGAGGGCCGCGGGTTCAACGCGGGCGTGGACATCAAGGAGATACAGACGGGCGGGCGAAGCGCGCTGCTGGGTGCCAACCGGGGCTGCGCGGAGGCGTTCGCGGCGGTGTACGAGTGCGAGGTCCCGGTGGTCGCGGCGGTGCACGGATTCTGTCTGGGCGGCGGCGTGGGCCTGGCCGGCAACGCGGACGCGATCGTGGCGGCCGAGGACGCCGTGTTCGGGCTGCCCGAGCTGGACCGGGGCGCGCTGGGTGCGGCCACGCATCTGTCCCGGCTGGTGCCGCAGCACCTGATGCGGGCGCTGTACTACACCTCGCGCACGGTGGGCGCGGCCGAGCTGCACCGGTACGGCTCGGTATGGCGGGTGGTGCGGCACGACCGGCTGCGCGCCGCCGCGCTGGAGCTGGCCGGGGAGATAGCGGCCAAGGACGGTGAGCTGATCCGGCTGGCGAAGGCGGCCATCAACGGCATCGACCCGGTCGATGTGCGGCGGAGCTACCGCTTCGAGCAGGGTTTCACCTTCGAGGCCGGGCTGAGCGGGGCGGGTGACCGTGTGCGCGGCGCCTTCGGGAACGAGCGGCCGCCCGGGAGGCGGCAGGCGCCCGGGAAGGAGAAGGAGGGGGTGTAGATGGCGGACAAGACGACGACCGCGGACGAGGTGGTGTCCCGGCTGGCGAGCGGGATGACCCTCGGCATCGGCGGCTGGGGCTCGCGCCGCAAGCCGATGGCGCTGGTCAGGGCGTTGCTGCGGTCGGGGATCGGGGACCTGACGGTCGTCTCGTACGGCGGCCCGGACGTCGGCATGCTGGCCGCCGCCGGCCGGATCCGCAAGCTGGTCGCGGCGTTCGTCACCCTCGACTCGGTACCGCTCGAGCCGCACTACCGGGCGGCGCGCGAGCGGGCGGCGTTCGAGCTCGTGGAGGTGGACGAGGCGATGTTCATGTGGGGGCTGCGCGCCGCCGCGAACCGGCTGCCGTTCCTGCCGGTGCGGGCCGGGCCGGGGTCGGACGTGATGCGGGTCGGTCCCGGTCTGCGGACGGTCACCTCGCCGTACGACGACGGGGAGACGTTCGTCGCGATGCCGGCGCTGCGGCTGGACGCGGCCCTGGTCCATGTGCACCGCGCCGACCGGCTGGGCAACGGACAGTACCTGGGCCCGGACCCGTACTTCGACGATCTGTTCTGCGCGGCGGCGGACGCGGCGTACATGTCGTGCGAGCGGATCGTGGACACCGCCGAGCTGACGAAGGAGGCACCGCCGCAGAGCCTGCTGATCAAGCGTCATGTGGTGGACGGTGTGGTGGAGGCGCCGAACGGGGCGCACTTCACGTCCTGCGCACCGGACTACGGGCGGGACGAGGCGTTCCAGCGGGCGTACGCGAGCACCTCCTGGCCGGAGTTCGCGGGGCGGTTCCTCGGCGGTGACGAGCGGGACTACCGGTCGGCGGTGCGGGCCTGGCACGAGGAGCGGTCATGAGTGCCGGGTCTGCGGGGAGGGCGGCCGGTGGAGCGGCGGAGGGTTCCGGGCCGCCCACCCGTGCCGAGTACTGCGTGATCGCCTGCGCCGAGGCGTGGCGCGGGGCCGGGGAGATCCTGGCGAGCCCGATGGGGCTGATCCCCTCGGTCGGGGCGCGGCTGGCCCGGCTCACCTTCGCGCCGGACCTGCTGCTGACCGACGGCGAGGCGATGCTGGTGGGCGCCGACGGCGCGGTGGAGGGCTGGCTGCCGTACCGGCAGCATCTGGAGCTGGTGGCCGGGGGCCGCCGGCACGTGATGATGGGTGCCGGCCAGATCGACCGGTTCGGCAACCAGAACATCTCGTGCATCGGTGACTGGGCGCGGCCCGCGCGGCAGTTGCTCGGGGTGCGGGGCGCGCCCGTCAACACGCTGAACAATCCGACGAGTTACTGGATCCCGAGACACTCCCGGCGGGTGTTCGTGGAGCGGGTGGACCTGGTGTGCGGGGTGGGGTACGACCGCGCGGCCGCCCACCCGGGGACGGCCCGCTATCACCGTCTGGGGCGGGTGGTCTCCGATCTCGGTGTCTTCGACTTCGCCACGCCGGAGCGGTCGATGCGGCTGGTATCGGTGCATCCCGGGGTGAGCGCGGACCAGGTGCGGGAGGCGACGGGGTTCGAGCTCGCGGTGCCGGAGGAGGTGCCGGTGACACGGGAGCCGAGCGGGGCGGAGCTGCGGCTGATCCGTGAGGTGATCGATCCGGGGAACACCCGGGCGAGGGAGGTGGCGGGCTAGTGGAGACCGCGTTCACCCGGCTGGTCGGCGTCCGCCGGCCGATCGTGCAGACCGGGATGGGCTGGGTGGCGGGGCCGCGGCTGGTGTCGGCGGTGGCGGAGGCGGGGGCGCTGGGGGTCCTGGCGTCGGCGACGATGACGCCGGACCGGCTGCGCGAGGCGGTACGGGAGGTCAGGTCGCGTACGGCGGCGCCGTTCGGGGTGAATCTGCGGGCCGACGCGGCGGACGCGGCCGACCGGGTGCAGATCATGATCGACGAGGGGGTGCGGGTGGCGTCGTTCGCCCTGGCTCCGTCGCGGGAGCTGATCGCCGGGCTGAAGGAGGCGGGTGTGGTGGTGGTCCCGTCGGTGGGGGCGCGGCGGCACGCGGAGAAGGTGGCCGCATGGGGTGCGGACGCGGTGATCGTGCAGGGCGGCGAGGGCGGCGGCCACACCGGCGAGGTGGCGACGACGGTGCTGCTGCCGCAGGTGGTGGACGCCGTGCGGATACCGGTGGTCGCGGCGGGCGGGTTCTTCGACGGGCGGGGGCTGGTCGCCGCGCTGGCGTACGGGGCGGCGGGGGTGGCGATGGGTACGCGGTTCCTGCTGACGGCGGAGTCGACGGTGCCGGAGGCGGTGAAGGCGCGGTATCTGGCGGCGACGGTACGGGACGTCACGGTCACCCGGGCCGTCGACGGTCTGTCGCACCGGATGCTGCGCACGGATCTCGTCGCGTCGCTGGAGGGTGCCGGCCGCGCCCGCACCCTGTTCCGCGCGGCCCGTCACGCGGCGGCCTTCCGCAGGCTCTCCGGCCTCACCTGGCGGGCGCTGCTGCGCGACGGCCGGACGACGCACCGTGCCAGGTCGCTGAGCTGGAGCCAGACCCTGCTGGCCGCGAACACCCCGATGCTCCTGAGATCGGCGATGGTGGACGGCCGCACGGACCTGGGTGTGATGGCGGCGGGTCAGGTGGCCGGGGTGATCGAGGACCTGCCGTCGTGCGCGGAGCTGGTGGAGCGGGTGATGGCGGAAGCCGAGGACGTCATCGGGGCGCTGGGGACGGTCAGCGGGGTGGGCGACCGCCGGGAGGTGCGGCGGTCGCTGTGACGCCCTGTCCGTCGGGTGGCCGGCAGCCCCGTCCGTCGGCCGGCCGGCGGCTGCTCCTCAGAGCCGTTCGATGATCGTCACGTTGGCCTGGCCGCCGCCCTCGCACATGGTCTGGAGGCCGTAGCGGCCGCCGGTGCGCTCCAGTTCGTGCAGAAGGGTGGTCATCAGTCTGGCGCCGGTGGCGCCCAGCGGGTGGCCGAGGGCTATGGCGCCGCCGTTGACGTTGACCTTGGCCGGGTCGGCGCCGGTCTCCTTGAGCCAGGCCAGGACGACCGGGGCGAAGGCCTCGTTGATCTCGACGAGGTCGATGTCGTCGAGGGTGAGCCCGGTCTTCTTCAGGGCGTGCGCGGTGGCCGGGATCGGCGCGGTGAGCATGCGGATGGGGTCCTCGCCGCGGGCGGACAGGTGGTGGACGCGGGCGCGGGGGCGCAGCCCGTGTTCGCGCACGGCGCGTTCGGAGGCGAGCAGCAGGGCCGCCGCGCCGTCGGAGACCTGGGAGGAGCAGGCGGCGGTGACGGTGCCGCCGTCGATGACGGGCTTCAGTGCGGCCATCTTCTCCGCCGAGGTGTCCCGGCGCGGGCCCTCGTCGGCCGTGACGTCACCGTAGGGCACGGTCTCGCGGTCGAAGCGGCCCTCGTCGATCGCGCGCAGGGCCCGCCGGTGCGAGCGCAGGGCGAACTCTTCCTGGTCGGGCCGGGTGATGCCCCATTTGGCGGCGATCATCTCGGCGCCGGCGAACTGGTTGACGGGCCGGTCGCCGTAGCGGGCCCGCCAGCCGGTGCTGCCGGCGTAGGGGCCCTGGGTGAGGCCGAGCGGTTCGGCGGCCTGCCGGGTGGCGAAGGCGATGGGGATCATCGACATGTTCTGCACGCCTCCGGCGACGACCAGGTCCTGGGTGCCGGAGAGCACGCCCTGCGCGGCGAAGTGCACGGCCTGCTGGGAGGAGCCGCACTGCCGGTCCACGGTCACGCCGGGGACCTCTTCGGGCAGTCCGGCGGCCAGCCAGCAGGTGCGGGCGATGTCCCCGGCCTGCGGGCCGACGGTGTCGAGGCAGCCGAGGACGACGTCGTCCACGGCGGCCGGGTCCACTCCGGAGCGCCGTATCAGGGCGGTCAGGGCGTGCGCACCCAGGTCGGCCGGGTGCACCCCGGCGAGTCCTCCCCCGCGCCGCCCGACGGGCGTGCGGACCGCTTCGACGATGTATGCCTCGGCCACGGTGCTCTCTCCCTCTACGGTTGTCCGCGTACGGCGATCCCGTCCAGCACCATCGACAGGTACTGCCGGGCGATCTCCTCGGGGCTGTGCTGTCCGCCGGGCCGGTACCAGGACGCGGCGACCCAGACGGTGTCGCGCACGAAGCGGTAGGTGAGGCGGACGTCGAGGTCGTTCCGGAAGACCCGGTCGGCGACCCCGCGCTGCAGCGTGGACAGCCACGCCTTCTCGAACCTGCGCTGTGAGTCGGCGAGGAACGCGAAGCGCTCCTGCGCGGCGAGCTGTCTGCTCTCCTTCTGGTAGATCGCGACGGCGGCGCGGTGCCGGTCGATCTCCCGGAACGACTCGGTGACCAGGGCCTCCAGCGTCTCGCGGGGCCCCAGGCCGGCGGCGAGGACGGTGTCGTAGCCGTCCCACAGCTCGTCGAGGAAGGTCCGCAGGATCTCCTCGAGCATCGACTCCTTGGAGTCGAAGTGGTAGTAGAGGCTGCCGGCGAGCAGTCCGGCGTGGTCGGCGATCCTGCGCACGGTGGTGGCGTTGTAGCCCTGCTCGGCGAAGACCTCGGCGGCGGTGCGCAGGAGTTCGCCGCGCCGGTCGCGGGCGGCGGCCGCGCCGCGCCCGGGGGCGGTGGCACCGGCCGTGCCGGGCTGGGGGGCGGCGGGCTCGGGGGCGGTCACCTGGGACTTCTTCTTGGTCGGCACACGTCCATTGTGGTCCGCCCGTTCCTCAGGGGTGCCGGCTGCTGACGGAGACGACCTCGCCGGTCATGTACGACGAGTAGCCGGACGCCAGGAACACGATCACATTGGCCACCTCCCAGGGTTCCGCGTACCGCCCGAAGGCCTCACGGGCCGTCAGTTCCGCGAGGAGTTCGGGCGTCGTCACCGCCGCCAGGTGGGGGTGCATGGCGAGGCTCGGCGACACGGCGTTGACCCGCACCCCGTAGGCGGCGGCCTCGATCGCGGCGCATCTGGTCAGCGCCATCACGCCTGCCTTCGCGGCGGCGTAGTGCGCCTGGCCGGCCTGGGCGCGCCAGCCCACCACGGAGGCGTTGTTGACGATCACCCCGCCCGTGCCACAGGCCCGCAGGGCGCGCAGCGCGGCCCGGGTGCAGCGGAAGGTGCCGTTCAGTGTCACGTCGAGCACCTTCGACCACGCGTCGTCGGTCATGTCGGCCAGTTCCGCGGTGCCGCCCAGGCCGGCGTTGTTGACCACGACGTCCAGCCGGCCGTGCAACCGCTCCGCCGTGTCGAACAGGGCCCGTACCTGGGTCTCGTCGGTGACGTCGCACGGCTGGGCCGCGACCGCCGCGGCGCCGAACTCGGCGGTGAGCGCGGCCTCGTGCTCCTTCAGCCGCCGCGCATGGGCGTCGCTGATCAGCACCCGCGCGCCCTCCTCGAGGAAGCGGCGCGCGGTCGCCCCGCCGATCCCCGCGCCCGCCGCCGCGGTGACGACGGCGGTGCGTCCCGCCAGCAGCCCGTGGCCGGGCACGTATTCCGGACTCCCGGTGCCTGCGGCCCTCTCGACGCCCGTCATGACCTCAAGCTAACCTACCAAACACTTGTTAGGGAAGGAGCCGGACGGTGGACCTCACCCTCTCCCCCGCCGACGAGGCGTTCCGCGCCGAGGCCCGCGCCTGGCTGGCCGCGCATGTGCCCGTGGCGCCGCTGCCGTCCCTGGAGACGGCGGAGGGCTTCGCGGCGCACCGGGCCTGGGAGGCCGAACTGGCCGCGGACCGCTGGTCGGTGGTGTCCTGGCCCGAGGAGTACGGCGGCCGGGGCGCGGGGCTGGTGCGGTGGCTGGTGTTCGAGGAGGAGTACTGGGCGGCGGGCGCGCCGGGCCGGGTGGGCCAGAACGGCGTCAGCCTGCTCGCGCCGACCCTTTTCGACCACGGCACCGGGGAGCAGCGTGCCCGGGTGCTGCCGCCGATGGCGTCCGGTGAGGTGGTGTGGGCGCAGGCGTGGTCGGAGCCGGAGGCTGGCTCGGACCTGGCCTCGCTCACCTCGCGCGCGGTGCGCACGGCGGGGGGCTGGCTGCTGAGCGGGCACAAGACGTGGTCGTCGCGCGCGGCCTTCGCGGACCGCGCGTTCGGCCTGTTCCGCAGTGAGTCCGGCACTCCGAGGCCCCATCAAGGCCTGACCTACCTGATGTTCGACCTGCGCGCGCCCGGGGTCACCGTCCGCCCGATCGGCCGGCTGGACGGGAGACCGGCGTTCGCGGAGCTGTTCCTGGACGAGGTGTTCGTGCCGGACGAGGACGTGATCGGCGAGCCGGGGCAGGGCTGGCGGATCGCCATGGCGACGGCGGGCAACGAGCGCGGCCTCACCCTGCGTTCCCCGGGCCGTTTCCTGGCCGCCGCCGGGCGGCTGGCGGACCTGTGGCGGGCGGGCGGCCGTCCGGGCCACGCGCACGACCGGGTGGCCGACGCGGTGATCGGCGCCCGCGCCTACCGGTTGTTCACCTACGCCTGCGCCTCCCGTTTCCTGGCGGGCGAGCCGCTCGGCCCGGAGTCCAGCCTGAACAAGGTGTTCTGGTCCGAGTACGACATCGCGCTGCACGAGACGGCCCTCGACCTGCTCGGCGCGGACGGCGAACGCGCCGACACCGACTGGGCCGAGGGCTATGTCTTCGCCCTGGCGGGTCCGGTCTACGCGGGCACCAACGAGATCCAGCGCGACATCGTCGCCGAGCGGCTGCTCGGCCTGCCGAAGGGGCGGCGCTGATGCGTTTTCTCCTCGACACCGAGCAGCGGGCGTTCGCGGACTCCCTGGACGCCCGGCTGAAGGCCGCGGACACCCCGTCGGTGGTACGGGAGTGGAGCCGCGGCGCGCACGGCCGCGGCCGTGCGCTGTGGCGGGAGCTGGCCGAGGCGGGCGTGTTCGCGCTCGCGGTGCCGGAGGAGTACGGCGGGTTCGGGCCGCGGCCCGTCGAAGTCGCCGTCGCGTTCGTGGAACTGGGGCGGCACGCGGTACCGGGGCCGCTGGTGGAGACGGTGGCCTCGGCCGTCCTGCTGACCCGTCTCGGCGCCCCGGGCCCGGCCGGGCGGCTGCTGCCCGCGCTCGCCTCGGGCGGGACGGCCGCGACGCTCGCCCCGGCCGGCGGCGGCCCGCTGCTGGACGCGGACACGGCGGACGTGCGGCTGGTCGTGTCCGGTCACGACGCGCGGAACCCGGCGCCCGGCCTCCGGCTGGCACCCGCACCCACCGCTCCGCCCCGCCCGTCGCTCGACCCGGCCCGCCGCCTGTTCGGTGTCCCGCCCGGCGGGGAGATCCTCGCCTCCGGCCCGGAGGTCACCTCGGCCGCGGCCGACGCCCTCGTCTGGGCCCGGCTGGCCACCGCCGCCCAGGCCCTCGGCACCGGCCTCGCCCTGCTGGACCGTACGGTGGCGTACGTCGTGCGGCGGACCCAGTTCGGTGTGCCCGTGGGTTCCTTCCAGGCGGTCAAGCACCGGCTGGCCGACGCGAAGATCGCCCTGGAGTTCGCGCGCCCCCTGCTGTTCGGTGCCGCGCTGACCCTGGACCCGGCCGATGCGGCGGCCGCCAAGGTCACGGCCTGCGAGGCCGCGTACCGGACGGCCCGCACGGCGCTCCAGTTGCACGGCGCGATCGGCTACACGGCGGAGTACGACCTGTCGCTCTGGCTCACCAAGGCCCGCGCCCTGCTCACCGCCTGGGGCACACCGGCGCAGTGCCGGGCGCGGGTGCTGGCGGCCAGCGGCGCCGGCGGGGACTGACCCACCGCCCCGGACCCCACTTCCCCGGATCCCCTCCCCCGCTCGCCCCTCCCCCGCTCACCCCTTCCCGACGATCCCCAGCCTCCGGGCCGCGGCGAGCCACTCGGGGAACTCCCCCAGCAGCCGGTCGTACAGCTCGGCGTCGGGCATCCGCCGGGGATCGGCTCCGGCGTGGAAGAAGCCCGCGTTGTCCACCGCCCGCCGCTCCGGCACCGGCAGTTCGTCCAGTCGGCGCAGGAAGTCGAACTGTTTGCTGCGCGGGTGGCCGAACCCGATGAACTGCCAGAACATCGGCAGCCCGGCCGCTTTGCAGAGATACCGTTCCGCGGCGAGCTTGTTCGTGGGACCGCCATCGGTCTGGAAGATCACCAGGGCCGGGTCCACGGCACCGCTGTCGAGGTAGTGGTCGATGACGGCGTCCATCGCCGCGTGGTAATCGGTCTTCCCCATGTGCCCGAGCCCCGCCACGATGCGCTCGACGCCGCCCTGGTGCCCGGCCAGTTCGATCTCGGCCACGGCGTCCACGTCGGTCGAGAAGAAGACCACCGGGACACGTCCGTCGTCGTCGAGGTGGGCGGACAGACCGAGCACCCGGTCCGCGAGCGTCTGGACGGAGCCGTCCCTGAAGTAGCGTCGCATGGAACCCGAGTAGTCGATCACGAGGTACACGGCGGCCCGCCGGTCCTCCAGCCCGTGCCGGGCGAGGGACGCTCCGGCGCTCTTGTACAGGCTGACCAGCGCGGGCGCGGTCTCCTCGACCTTCTTCAGACTGATCGCCGGCATGGCTCCCGCCCCTCCCCTTGTCGCTTTCTTTCGCTATTTTGTTCGCTGCCGTCCCCACCGGCCCGTCCGTACCGCCCCTTTCACGCAGCCTCACTCATATCATCCGTATCGTCAGCGTCAGCCGAGGAGCCCGGTCGTGGATTCCGAGTCCACCGTCACCACCTGCTACCGCCACCCCGAGGTGGAGTCCCATGTCCGCTGCACCCGCTGCGACCGGTACATCTGCCCGGACTGTATGCGCGAGGCCCCCGTCGGCCACCAGTGCCCGGAGTGCGTGAAGGAGGGCGCGCGGTCGGTGCGCACGACGCGCACGCCGTTCGGCGGCCGGATCTCGGCGGTGCCGCTGGTGACCTACGTCCTCGTCGGGCTGAACGTCCTCGCCTATCTGGCGGAGCTGGTGCGGCCGTCCGTGGTGGACCGGTTCGAGATGCTGGGCGCCCGGCTGGTGGGCCCGGACGGCGCGTACTACGTCTGGCAGTCCGGGTACCCCTACGGCTTCCACGCCGACGGTGTCGTCGGCGGGCAGTGGGAGCGGCTGCTGACCGGTGCGTTCCTGCATCTGCCGCCCACCGAGGGGACGTTCGGCATTCTGCACATCACGATGAACATGGTGTCGCTGTGGAACCTGGGCC
The DNA here is from genome assembly GCF_040644295.1 of Streptomyces sp. NPDC047000. Lineage (NCBI taxonomy): Bacteria > Bacillati > Actinomycetota > Actinomycetes > Kitasatosporales > Streptomycetaceae > Streptomyces > Streptomyces sp. NPDC047000. The sequence continues at coordinate 173,787 of NZ_JBEYWE010000004.1, read as the reverse complement.
GGGTGGTGGAGCCGCTGCTGGGCCGTCTCCGCTTCGCCGTGCTGTATCTGCTCTCCGCGCTCGGCGGCTCGGTACTGGTGCTGCTGATCGCGCCGGGCACCGCGACGGTCGGCGCGTCCGGCGCGGTCTTCGGCATCGGCGCGGCGTACTACGTCATCGCGCGCCGGGCGGGCGCCGACCTGCAGAGCGTCAACCGCTTCATGGCGGGCCTGCTGCTGTGGCTGGTGCTCTCCGCCCTGTACACCTCCTGGCAGGGGCACCTCGGCGGACTGCTCGCGGGCGCTCTCGTCACGCTGGCCTACGCGTACGCGCCCCGGGACAACCGGCGCGTCCAGGTCCTGGTCCAGGCGGGCGCCTGTGGGGCGCTGCTGGTGCTGCTGGTGGTCCTGACGGCGGCGAAGGTCGCCCAGCTGGGCGGCTGACCAGGGCCCACGACACCGCGGCCGACGGCACCGGGGCACACAACGCCGGGGCCCACGGCACCGAGGCACGTGACACCGGGCGCGTGACACCGGCGGCATACGGCGGCGCCTGCCCAGTCGTCCGGTCGGGGACTTTCGGGCAGGCGCCGTCTGGGGAGTCACGGGGGCGTGCCCCCGGATGTCCCGCCCGTACGCCGTTGTACGGGACGCTGTGTGATCCTTCTCGCCGCGGTGCTCCCGCGTGCCGCGGCCGCGCCTCTCGGACCGGCCGCGCCTCTCGGACCACCGGTGCGCGGTCCGGGGGCGCGTCTCAGACCATCAGTGAGCGGTCCGTGGGCCGGATCGGGGCCGGCAGGGAGCTGGCGCCGGTCAGGAACCGGTCCACGCCCTGGGCGGCCGAGCGGCCCTCGGCGATCGCCCACACGATGAGCGACTGGCCGCGGCCCGCGTCGCCGGCGACGAACACGCCCGGCACATTGGTCTGGAACTCGGCGTCGCGGGCGATGTTGCCGCGCTGGTCGAGCTCGAGGCCGAACTGCTCGACCAGGCCGTTCTCCCGGTCGGGGCCGGTGAAGCCCATGGCCAGGGTGACCAGCTGGGCGGGGATCTTGCGCTCCGTGCCCGGCTTCTGGACCAGCTGGCCGCCCGTGAACTCGACCTCGGCGAGGTGCAGCCACTGGACGTTGCCGTCCTCGTCGCCCTCGAAGTGGGTCGTCGAGACGGAGTAGACCCGCTCGCCGCCCTCCTCGTGGGCGCTGGTCACCTTGTAGAGCATCGGGAAGGTCGGCCAGGGCTGGTCGACCGCGTTCCGCTCGTCGTTCGGGCGGGGCATGATCTCGAGCTGGGTGACCGAGGCCGCGCCCTGGCGGTGGGCGGTGCCCACGCAGTCGGCGCCGGTGTCGCCGCCGCCGATGACCACGACGTGCTTGCCCGCGGCCGAGATCGGGGAGGTGACGTAGTCGCCCTCCTGGACCTTGTTCGACAACGGCAGGTACTCCATCGCCTGGTACACGCCCTTGAGGTCCCGGCCCGGGACGGGCAGGTCGCGGGCGGTGGTGGACCCAGCGGCGATGACGACGGCGTCGTAGCGCTTGCGCAGGTCACCGGCCTTGATGTCGCGGCCGATCTCGACGCCCGTACGGAACCGGGTGCCCTCCGCGCGCATCTGCTCGATACGGCGGTTGATGTGCCGCTTCTCCATCTTGAACTCGGGGATGCCGTAGCGCAGCAGGCCGCCGATGCGGTCGGCGCGCTCGTACACCGCGACGGTGTGGCCGGCCCGGGTGAGCTGCTGGGCGGCGGCCAGGCCCGCGGGGCCCGAGCCGATGACGGCGACCGTCTTGCTGGAGTGGCGCTCGGGGATCTGCGGGGCGACCCCGCCGGCCTCCCACGCCTTGTCGATGATGGAGACCTCGACGTTCTTGATGGTGACCGGCGGCTGGTTGATGCCGAGCACACAGGCCGCCTCGCACGGCGCCGGGCACAGCCGCCCGGTGAACTCCGGGAAGTTGTTCGTGGCGTGCAGCCGTTCCGCGGCGGCCGTCCAGTCGCCGCGGTAGGCGTAGTCGTTCCACTCGGGGATCAGGTTGCCGAGCGGACAGCCGTTGTGACAGAACGGGATGCCGCAGTCCATGCACCGGCCGGCCTGCTTGCTGATGATCGGCAGCAGCGAGCCGGGGACGTAGACCTCGTTCCAGTCCTTGAGGCGCTCCTCGACCGGGCGGGACGTGGCGACCTCACGGCCGTTCTTCAGGAAGCCCTTGGGGTCAGCCATTGCTCGCCGCCTCCATCATCTTCTGGGTGATCTCGGTCTCGGACAGACCGGCTCGCTCGGCGGCGTCCTTGGCGGCGAGCACTGCCTTGTAGGTGCGGGGGATGATCTTGGAGAAGCGGTCGGCGGCGGTGTCCCACTCGGCGAGCAGCTTCTCGGCGACCGTGGAGCCGGTCTCCTCCTGATGACGGCGCACCACGTCGTGCAGCCACTTCTTGTCCGCGTCGTCCAGGGCCTCGACGGAGTCGAGGTTGCCGACGTTGACGTTGTCGCGGCCGAGGTCGATGACGTAGGCGACACCGCCGGACATGCCCGCCGCGAAGTTGCGGCCGGTCGGGCCGAGGACGACGGCGTGGCCGCCGGTCATGTACTCGCAGCCGTGGTCGCCCGTGCCCTCGGAGACGACCAGCGCGCCCGAGTTGCGCACGCAGAACCGCTCACCGGTACGGCCGCGCACATACAGCTCGCCGCCGGTCGCGCCGTACGCGATGGTGTTGCCGGCGATCGTCGAGTACTCGGCGAGGTGGTCGGCGCCCCGGTCCGGGCGGACGACGACCCGGCCGCCGGAGAGGCCCTTGCCGACGTAGTCGTTGGCGTCGCCCTCCAGGCGCAGCGTGACACCGCGCGGCAGGAAGGCGCCGAAGGACTGGCCCGCGGAGCCGGTGAAGGTGATGTCGATCGTGTCGTCGGGAAGGCCCGCGCCGCCGAACTTCTTCGTCACCTCGTGGCCGAGCATGGTGCCGACCGTGCGGTTGATGTTGCGGATCGCGACCTGGGCGCGCACCGGCTGGGCGTCGGTCGCCGAGTCGGCGGCGAGGGCGTCGGCGGCGAGCTTGATCAGCTCGTTGTCGAGTGCCTTCTGCAGTCCGTGGTCCTGGGCGACGGCCTGGTGGCGCACCGCGCCCCGGGGCAGTTCGGGCACGTGGAACAGCGGGGCGAGCTCCAGGCCCTGGGCCTTCCAGTGGTCGACGGCGCGGGTCACGTCGAGGACCTCGGCGTGGCCGACGGCCTCCTCCACGGAGCGGAAGCCGAGCTCGGCGAGGAGTTCGCGGACCTCCTGCGCGATGAAGCGGAAGAAGTTCACGATGTACTCGGCGCGCCCGGCGAAACGCTCCCGCAGGACGGGGTTCTGGGTGGCGATGCCGACCGGGCAGGTGTCGAGGTGGCAGACGCGCATCATGACGCAGCCGGAGACCACCAGCGGCGCGGTGGCGAAACCGAACTCCTCGGCGCCGAGCAGCGCGGCGACGACCACGTCGCGGCCGGTCTTCAGCTGGCCGTCGGTCTGGACGACGATGCGGTCGCGCAGGCCGTTGAGCAGCAGGGTCTGCTGGGTCTCGGCGAGGCCGAGCTCCCAGGGGCCGCCCGCGTGCTTGAGGGAGGTGAGCGGGGAGGCGCCGGTGCCGCCGTCGTGGCCGGAGATCAGCACGACGTCCGCGTGGGCCTTGGACACACCGGCCGCGACCGTGCCGACGCCGACCTCGGAGACCAGCTTCACATGGATGCGGGCGGCCGGGTTGGCGTTCTTGAGGTCGTGGATCAGCTGGGCCAGGTCCTCGATGGAGTAGATGTCGTGGTGCGGCGGCGGGGAGATGAGTCCCACGCCCGGCGTCGAGTGCCGGGTCCGTGCCACCCACGGGTACACCTTGTGGCCGGGCAGCTGGCCGCCCTCGCCGGGCTTGGCGCCCTGGGCCATCTTGATCTGGATGTCGTCGGCGTTGACGAGGTACTCGCTGGTGACGCCGAAGCGGCCGGAGGCGACCTGCTTGATGGCGCTGCGCCGGGCCGGGTCGTAGAGCCGGTCCGGGTCCTCGCCGCCCTCACCGGTGTTGGACTTGCCGCCCAGCTGGTTCATGGCGATGGCGAGGGTCTCGTGCGCCTCGCGGGAGATGGAGCCGTACGACATGGCGCCGGTGGAGAAGCGCTTGACGATCTCGGAGACCGGCTCGACCTCGTCGACCGGGACCGGGGTGCGGCCGGAGGTGAAGCCGAACAGGCCGCGCAGCGTCATCAGCCGCTCGGACTGCTCGTTCACCCGGTCCGTGTACTTCTTGAAGATGTCGAAGCGGCCGGTGCGGGTCGAGTGCTGGAGGCGGAAGATCGTCTCCGGGTCGAACAGGTGCGGTTCGCCCTCGCGGCGCCACTGGTACTCGCCGCCGATCTCCAGGGCGCGGTGCGCGGGCGCGATGCCGCTGGCCGGGTACGCCTTGGCGTGCCGGGCGGCGACCTCCTGGGCGACGACGTCGATGCCGACGCCGCCGAGCTTGCTGGTGGTGCCGGTGAAGTACTCGGCGACGAAGCCCTCGTCGAGGCCGACGGCCTCGAAGACCTGGGCACCCCGGTAGGAGGCGACGGTGGAGATGCCCATCTTGGACATGACCTTGAGGACGCCCTTGCCGAGGGCGTAGATCAGGTTGCGGATGGCCTGCTCGGGCTCGATGCCGTTGATGAAGGTGCCCGCGCGCAGCAGGTCCTCGACGGACTCCATCGCCAGGTACGGGTTGACGGCGGCGGCGCCGTAGCCGATCAGCAGGGCGACGTGGTGGACCTCGCGGACGTCACCGGCCTCGACGAGCAGGCCCACCTGGGTGCGCTGCTTGGTGCGGATGAGGTGGTGGTGGACGGCTGCGGTGAGCAGCAGCGAGGGGATCGGCGCGTGCTCGGCGTCGGAGTGGCGGTCCGACAGGACGATGAGGCGGGCGCCGTTCTCGATGGCGGCGTCGGCCTCGGCGCGGATCTCCGCGAGGCGGGCGGCGAGGGCCTCGCCGCCGCCGGAGACGCGGTACAGGCCGGAGAGGGTGGCGGCCTTGAAGCCGGGCATGTCGCCGTCGGCGTTGATGTGGATGAGCTTGGCCAGCTCGTCGTTGTCGATGACCGGGAAGGGCAGGACGACGCTGCGGCAGGAGGCGGCCGTGGGCTCCAGCAGGTTGCCCTGCGGGCCGAGGGCGGAGCGCAGCGAGGTGACGAGCTCCTCGCGGATGGCGTCCAGCGGCGGGTTGGTGACCTGCGCGAACAGCTGGGTGAAGTAGTCGAACAGCAGCCGGGGGCGCTCGCTGAGCGCGGCGATCGGCGAGTCGGTGCCCATGGAGCCGATCGGCTCGGCGCCGGCCTTGGCCATCGGCGCGAGGATGATGCGGAGCTCTTCCTCGGTGTAGCCGAAGGTCTGCTGGCGGCGGGTGACCGAGGCGTGGGTGTGGACGATGTGCTCGCGCTCGGGGAGGTCGCCGAGCTCGATCTCGCCGGCCTGGAGCCAGTCGGCGTAGGGGTTCTCGGCGGCGAGGCCGGCCTTGATCTCGTCGTCCTCGATGATGCGGTGCTCGGCGGTGTCGACGAGGAACATCCGGCCGGGCTGCAGGCGGCCCTTGCGGACGACCCGGGCGGGGTCGATGTCGAGGACGCCGACCTCGGAGCTGAGGACGACGAGGCCCTCGTCGGTGACCCAGTAGCGGCCGGGGCGCAGTCCGTTGCGGTCGAGGACGGCGCCGACCTGGGTGCCGTCGGTGAAGCAGACGCAGGCGGGACCGTCCCACGGCTCCATCATCTGGGCGTGGAACTGGTAGAAGGCGTGCCGGTCGGGGTCCATGGAGTCGTGGTTCTCCCACGCCTCCGGGATCATCATCAGCACGGAGTGCGGCAGGGAGCGGCCGCCGAGGTGGAGGAGTTCGAGGACCTCGTCGAAGGACGCCGAGTCGGAGGCGTCCGGGGTACAGACGGGGAAGAGGCGCTCCAGTCCCTTGCCCCCGGCGTGGTCGGCGGAGCCGAACAGGTCGGAGACGAGCTGCGACTCGCGGGCGCGCATCCAGTTGCGGTTGCCCTTGACGGTGTTGATCTCGCCGTTGTGCGCGACGAACCGGTAGGGGTGTGCGAGCGGCCACGACGGGAAGGTGTTCGTGGAGAACCGGGAGTGCACGAGCGCGATCGCGGAGGCGAAGCGGCGGTCGGACAGGTCCGGGAAGAACGGCTCGAGCTGCCCGGTGGTGAGCATGCCCTTGTACACGATGGTGCGGGCCGACAGCGACGGGAAGTAGACGTCCGCTTCGCGTTCGGAGCGCTTGCGCAGGGCGAACGCCTTGCGGTCGAGGACGATGCCCTCGCTCGCCCCGTCGGCGACGAAGATCTGCCGGAAGGCGGGCATGGTGGAGCGCGCGGTGGCGCCGAGCAGACCGGGCGCGACGGGGACGTCGCGCCAGCCGAGGACGGTGAGGCCCTCGTCGGCGGCGATCGCCTCGATGCGGGAGGCCGCCTCGTCGGTGCCGTCCTCGGGGAGGAAGGCGATGCCGACGGCGTAGGCGCCGGCCACGGGCAGCTCGAATCCGGCCACCTCGCGGAAGAAGGCGTCGGGCACCTGGGACAGCAGTCCGGCACCGTCGCCCGAGTCGGGCTCGGAGCCGGTGGCGCCGCGGTGCTCGAGGTTCCGCAGAACGGTCAGCGCCTGCTCGACCAGCGCATGGCTCGCCTCACCGGTGAGGGTGGCCACGAAGCCGACACCGCAGGCGTCGTGCTCGTCGCGGGGGTCGTACATACCCTGCGCAGCAGGGCGAGCATCCATGAAGGACCACTTCCGGTCATTCGCGGAATGCTGGGACGGCTGGCGCGTGGTACGCATCGGCTCTCCCGTCGTCGTCATGTGGCATATGCAGGTGCCGAGGGACGACGTTGGCCCTCTGCGTGAGTGCAAAATTTCGTGCAGGTTACATGATGGGACCCTTTGCGGGAACCGGAAAGTACGTTCCAACATGCGAGCACCGCGGGGCCGCGGGAGGGTTCCGCGCCGAGCGGTGGAGGAAAGGGGCCGATGGGGACAGATCGGTGTCCGTCGGTCCGGGGGTGAGGGAGGCGTCGTCGTCCACCCCGGAGCGCGCGGCAGGCGTCATTGCCCGCGGCGCTTACGGCTCATGCCCGGCGGACGATGACGCGAAACCAGCGAGTAACAACTACTTATACGGTCCGACGCATAAGCAGTTGTCCCACTCATCCTACGGCCGTTCCGAACAGGTTGCCCAGGACGTACGTCACACCGGCCGCCGCGGCGCCGAGGGCGAGCTGGCGCAGCCCGCTGTACCACCAGGTGCGGGCGGTCACCTTGGCCACGACGGCGCCGCAGCCGAAGAGCCCGAACAGCGCGAGGATCAGGGCGGGCCACAGGGCGGTCGCCCCGAAGAGGTAGGGCAGTACGGGGAGCGTGGCGCCCAGCGCGAAGGCGCCGAAGGACGACAGGGCGGCGACCGTCGGGGAGGGCAGCTCGCCGGGGTCGACGCCGAGTTCCTCGCGGGCGTGGATCTCAAGTGCCTGCTCGGGGTCGCGCGACAGCTGCCGGGCCACCTCGCGGGCGAGCTCCGGTTCCACGCCGCGCGCCTCGTACAGCTCGGCGAGCTCCTTCTCCTCGTCCTCCGGGTGCTTGCGCAGTTCGCGGCGCTCGACCTCCAGCTCGGCCTCGACCAGCTCGCGCTGCGAGGCGACGGAGGTGTACTCGCCGGCCGCCATGGAGAAGGCGCCGGCGGCGAGGCCCGCGAGGCCGGTGATGACGATGGCCTGATGACCGACGTCACCGCCCGCGACACCGGTGATCAGGGCGAGGTTGGACACCAGGCCGTCCATCGCGCCGAACACGGCGGGGCGCAGCCAGCCGCCGTTGACGTCACGGTGGGTGTGGTTGTCACGGTGCGCGACGTGGAGTGCGGCCCCGGTGTCGATGACGGACATGCGCGGATCCCCCAAGGGAAGCTAAGGCAAAGCTAACTTTAGACACAGTCTACTTTTCGATAACCAGACGATACGCCCGGACATTCCCGTCCGCCAGCAAGGAAAGGCTGGGCTAACCAGCGGCTTTGCCTGCGCTTGGCCGTACGGAGGACCGCGGGGTCCCTGCCGGGAGGGGGCCGCCGGACGGGTGACACTGCCACGCGAACGGCGCTGCGAGCCGTTTGCCGGGGGACACATCACCCATGGCACCGACCGCCCGTACAACCCCGGTCCCGGCCGCCGGGAACACCCCCGGGCACACCCCGGGGCAGGGCCCCGGACCGCGCGAGCGGGGACGCGGCGCGCTGCTCGGCCTCGCCGTCGGGGACGCGCTCGGGGCACCCGCCGAGAACCTGAAGCCCTCCGAGATCCGCGCCCGCTGGGGCCGTGTCACCGGCTACGTCGCCGAGCACCCCGCGGGCACCGACGACACCGAGTACGCCATCTTCTCCGGGCTGCTGCTGGCCCGGCACGGCTCGGACCTCACCCCCGCCCATGTCGAGGCCGCCTGGCACGAGTGGATCGCCGACCGCGACGAAGGTCCCTTCCGGGGCGCCGGTTTCAGCGAGCGCGGCACGCTGGAGAACCTGCGCCGGGGTCTCGCGGCGCCCATCTCCGCCCAGCACCGGCACGCCTGGAGCGACGGCCTCGCCATGCGGGCGGCGCCCTTCGGGGTGTTCGCGGCGGGACGTCCCGCCGAAGCGGCCCGGCTGGTCGCGATCGACGGTTCGGTGAGCCATGACGGCGAGGGCATCTACGGCGGCCAGGCGGTCGCGGCGGGAGTGGCGGCGGCGATGTCGGGAGCGCCGCCCGGCACGGTGATCGCCTCGGCGCTGTCGGTGGTCCCGGACGACTCCTGGACGGCACGCTCGCTGCGCCGTGCGGTGACGGCCGCCCGGCACGGCGAACGCGCGGTGCGCTCCGCGGTGGTCGTCGGCGGCTACCCCTGGACCGACCTGGCACCCGAGGCGGTCGCACTGGCCTTCGGCGCGTACGCGGCGGCGGACGGGGACTTCCGGGACGCGGTGCTGACGGCCGTCAACATGGGCCGCGACGCCGACACCACGGCGGCGGTGGCGGGCGCGCTGGCCGGGGCGACGCGGGGGGAGTCGGCGATCCCGGCGGAGTGGGCCCGTGCGATCGGCCCGGCGCGGGGCAGCTGCCTCCCCTCGATGGCGGGCCACCACATCCTGGCCGTGGCCGACGCCCTCACCCCGGCCCCCACCCCTGTCCCCGTCCCCGTCCCGTGAACCCGCCGTCCCCCTGGTCGGAGAACCAGAACCCCGGCCTCCCGGCGGCAGCCGCACCGTCGGACACTCCGGCAGCCGCTCCGGTGGACGCACCGGTCCCGGCCGGACCCCCGACGCCCGGGGACACCCCCTCGCCGTCGGCCGACGGCGGTTCCCGCACCGGTGGCGCCGGTGGGAACCCCCCGGCCGACGGCGGGACCGAGGCCGCCCGGCGCCCGGCGCGGCCGGCGGAAACGCGCCCCCGCACCGCCCACCGCACCGCGGGTCTCCGCACCACAGGTCTGCTGCTCGGCCTGGCCGCGGGGGACGCGGCCGGGTGGCCCGCCGCCCGCCACCGGGCGTCCCGCATGCCCGACTGGACCCGCCGGCTCACCCGTGAGCTCGACACGTTCGCCGAGCAGAACGCCACGACCACCCTCCCCGTCCCCATCGCCCTCAACCAGCCCCCCGAACCCCTGCGCCTCGGCCCCTCCGACGACGCCGAGTGGGCGGCCTTCGCCGCGGAGGCCCTGCTGCGCGCCGGGGACGGCACCGCCCTCGGCGACCTGGGCCGCGAACGCCGTACCCGCGCCACCATCGACCTGGCCTGGAGCGCCCTGGCGGCGGAGGTCGCCGCCGCGGCCGACCGCGCCCCGGAGGTCGAGTCCGCCGTGGTCCCCCTGCGCGCCCGTATCTCCGTGCGCGCCGGACTCGGCAACCTCGCCGCCGGTCTGCGCCCGCCCGCCAGCGGCCACGACAACCCGCACTACTTCGACGACGCCGCCTGTGTCCGCGCCTGCGTACTGGCCGTGGCGCACCCCGGGGACCCGGCCGGCGCCGCCTCCCTCGCCGAGTTCGACGCCCGCTACACCCAGGACGGCGACGGTGTGCACGGCGCCCGCGCGATGGCGGCGGCCCTCTCGCTCGCCCTCGCCGGGGCGGACACCGACGCCTGTGTGGCGGCGGCGCTCACCGAACTCCCGCACACCACGGAGATCGGCCGCAACGCCCGCCACGCCCTGCGTCTGGCGCACGGCGCGGACAGCGCCTTCGCGCTCGTCCCGCTGCTGGAGCATCAGATCGTCGACCACGTCTACAGCTACGGCATCGCCGCCGCCGAGACCGTCCCGGTCGCCCTCGCCCTGGCCACCGCGGCCCGCGGCCGGATCGCGGAAGCCGTCCCGGCCGCGGCCTGCCTCTCCCGGGTCGCCGACTCCGCCCCGGCCCTGGCGGGCGCGCTGACCGGCGCGCTCGGCGGCGCGGCGGCGGTCCCCGCCTCCTGGCGGGACGCCTGCCGCACGCTCTCCGGGTGTGTCCTGCCCCGCCTCACCGGCACCGACCTGGTGGAACTCGCCGGGCTGCTGGAAGCCACGCAACCGGTCCCGCCGGAGGGATGATTCGGGCATGACGCCCATAGGAGAAGAAACGCTGGAGAGCCGTATCACCGGAGCCCTGGTCGGCGCGGCGGTGGGTGACGCGCTCGGCGGGCCCGTGGAGGGCTACTCCCCCGACCAGATCCTCGAACGCCACGGCGGCCGCGTCGACGGCGTCGTCGGCCCCTGGAACGGCGACGCCTGGCGCACCGCCCGCCCGATCGCGCCGTACCACAAGGGCGACGGGCACGTCACCGACGACACCCTGATGACGCACGCGCTGGTACGGGTGTACGCGACGGTCCGCGACCACCTCGACGCCTACGCCGTCGCCGGACACCTGGTCCCGGACCTGATGACGAACCCGCGCTGGATCCCGGAGCTGGAGGCGGAGGCACTGCCGCTGCAGCGGATCTTCCTCGCCGAGAAGTGGCTGGTGACCCGGCTGCACTACGGTCACGCCGACCCCCGTGAGGCCGGGGCGGGCAACATCGTCAACTGCGGCGCCGCGATGTACATGGCACCCGTCGGCCTGGTCAACGCGGCCAACCCGGCGGGCGCGTACGCGGAGGCGCTGGACATCGCGGGAGCACATCAGTCGTCGTACGGCCGTGAGGCGGCCGGCGTCCTCGCGGCGGCGGTGTCCGCGGCGTGCGTGCCGGGCGCGACACCGGAGTCGGTGGTGGCGGAGTGTCTGGCGGTGGCGAAGGACGGCACCCGGGCCGCGATCGAGGCGGTCTGCGAAACGGCCGCCCGGTACACGGAGTTCGAGCCGGCGCTGGGTCCGCTGCGGGCGGCGGTGGCGCCGTACGACACGGTCGGCCCCGACTACCGCGCACCCTCCCTCGGTGCCCGCCGCCCGTCCCGGCTGCACGCGATCGAGGAACTCCCCGTCGCCCTGGGCATGCTGACGGTGGCCCGGGGGGACTTCCGCCAGGCGGTCCTCGGGTCCGTCAACTACGGCCGGGACTGCGACTCGATCGCGACGATGGCCGGAGCGCTGGCCGGCGCCCTCGGCTCACCGGTACCGGACGAATGGGCCGGGCAGGTCGCCGAGGCCAGCCGCCTCGACCTGTGGGAACCGGCCCGCACGCTCGCCGCGGTGACCCGCGAGATCTTCACCCGGGACCTCCACCGCCGCCGCACCCACGAGTCCGCCTTCGCCGGACTGGGAGGAGCCCCGTGCGCCGTCTGACCCCCTCCCGCACCGAAGCCCCCGAAGACCCCGGCGGCACCGCGCCCCGCCCCACGACGCACCGCCCCACCGGACCGGCCCCCCACCACGTCACCGGCCGCCGCGCACGGTCCGCGCGGCCCGGCCGCCCCGGCGGGATCCGCCCCGTGCACCACCCGGCCCCCTCCCGCCCCGTAGACCCCGGGCCACCGGTCGCCGTACCGGTCCGGGCCACCGCGGCCGTGCACCGCGCGGGCACCCCGGCGGGAGGCGCCCCGTGCTCCGAGTGACCTGGGTGCAGCCCGAGGATCTGCTCGGGCACGAGCTGCGGCAGGCCGCGCAGGACGGCCGCGAGCCGTCGGCCGTCGCGGCGCGCTGGGCCGCCGCGGGCGGTCCGGAGGCACCCCTGCGGGCGGGGGCCTCGCCGCAGCCGGTGTCGCCGTATCTGCGGCTGCTCGCCGAGGACCTGCTGGACGAACTGGCCGATCTGCCCAGCGGGCTGGCGGACCGTGAGCCGACCGCCCTGGCACGGATCAGGGCGCTGTGCCCGGACTGGCCCGCCCGGCCCGGCACCCCGCCGCCGGTGCCCGCGCCCCGGGCGCTGGAGGCCGCCTGGCTCGGCAGGGCGGCGGGCTGTCTGCTGGGCAAGCCCGTGGAGAAGCTGCCCCTCGACGGCATCCGGGCCCTCGCCCGCGCCACCGGGAACTGGCCGCTGCGGACGTGGTTCACGGCCCGGGGGCTGCCCGGCGATCTCGCCCTGCGTCATCCGTGGAACCGCCGGTCCGCCGCCACCTCCCTCGCCGAGAACATCGACGGCATGCCCGAGGACGACGATCTCAACTACCCGCTCCTCAACCTCCTGCTGCTCCAGCGGCACGGAAAGGGGTTCACCACCGCCGATGTGGCCCGGCTCTGGCTGGACGAACTCCCCGCGGGCCGCGCCTTCACCGCCGAGCGCGTCGCCTACCGCAATCTGCTGTGCGGCATCGAGCCGCCGCGCACCGCCCGGCACCGCAACCCGTTCCGCGAGTGGATCGGCGCCGTGATCCGCGCCGACCTGCACGGCTGGACCCACCCCGGCGACCCCGCGGGCGCCGCGGAACAGGCCCACCGTGACGCCGTCCTCAGCCACACCGCGAACGGCGTCTACGCCGCCATGTTCACGGCGGCGGTCGTCGCGACCGCCGCCACCGGGACGCACGACGTGCATTCCTGTCTGCGCGCCGGGCTCTCGGTGATCCCGCCGCGTTCCCGCCTCGCGCTGGCGGTCGGGGAGGCCGTCCGGCTCGCGCGCGCCCACGAGGACTTCGACACCGTCGTCGACGCGCTCCACGCCCGGCACTCGGCCGCCTGCCACTGGGTGCACGCCGTGCCCAACACCGCGCTCGTCGCGGCCGCCCTCACCCACTCCGGCGGCGACTTCGCCGGCGCCGTCTGCCGTGCCGTGTCCGGGGGCTGGGACACCGACTCCAACGGTGCCACCGCCGGGAGCGTCGCCGCCCTGCTCGCCGGGTCCCCCGCCGCGCTGCCCGAACAGTGGACCGCTCCCCTCAAGAACCGGCTCGCCACCTCCGTCGCCGGTTTCGACGGCATCGGCTTCGACACCCTCGCCCGGCTGACCCACCAGGAGGCACGCCGCCCATGACCGCCACACCGCCCCCGACCGGCTCCCCCGCACCGACCGGTTCGCCCGCACCGGCCGGCCCCGCGGTCCCGGCCGCCGCACCGCCCCTGGCCGGGCTGCGCGTCCTCGACCTCGCCACCCTGTTCGCGGGGCCGCTGGCCGCGACACTGCTCGGTGACTTCGGCGCGGAGGTCGTCAAGGTCGAGCACCCGTCCGTACCCGACCCGTCCCGGGGCCACGGCCCGTCGAAGGACGGCGTCGGCCTGTGGTGGAAACTGCTGGGCCGCAACAAGCGCACCCTCACCCTGGACCTGTCCAAGGCAGGGGGCCGCCGCACCCTGCTGCGGCTGGCCGCGACCGCCGACGTGATCGTCGAGAACTTCCGCCCCGGCACCCTGGAACGCTGGCACCTGGGCTGGGACGAGCTGTCCGCCGTCAACCCGCGCCTCGTGCTGGCCCGGGTCACCGCCTTCGGCCAGTTCGGCCCGTACGCGCACCGGCCCGGCTTCGGCACCCTCGCCGAGGCGATGAGCGGCTTCGCCGCGATCACCGGGGAGCCGGACACCCCGCCGACGCTGCCGCCCTTCGGCCTCGCCGACTCCATCGCCGGCCTCGCCACGGCGTACGCGGTGATGACCGCCCTGACCGCCCGCGACCGCACCGGCCGGGGCCAGGTCGTCGACATGGCGATCATCGAGCCGATCCTCACCGTGCTCGGGCCGCAGCCCCTCTGGTACGACCAGCTCGGCCATGTCCAGCCGCGCACCGGCAACCGCTCCCAGAACAACGCCCCGCGCAACACCTACCGGACCGCCGACGGCACCTGGGTGGCCGTGTCGGCGTCGGCCCAGTCCGTCGCCGAGCGGGTGATGCGGCTGGTGGGCAGGCCGGAGCTGATCGACGAGCCCTGGTTCGCGAGCGGCGCGGAACGGGCCCGGCACGCCGACGAGCTCGACGCGGCGGTCGGCGCCTGGATCGCCCACCGCTCCCGCGCCGAGGTGGTGGACGCCTTCGAGAAGGCGGAGGCCGCGGTGGCGCCGGTGCAGGACGTCCGGGACGTGATGGCCGACCCGCAGTACGCGGCCCTCGGCAGCGTCACCACGGTCGACGACCCGGAACTCGGCCCGCTGCGCATGCAGAACGTCCTCTTCCGGCTGTCCGAGACCCCGGGCGGGATCCGCTGGGCCGGACGGCCGCACGGCGCCGACACCGAGGAGGTACTCGCCGAACTGGGCCTCGACGCCGCCGAACGCGCCGCCCTGCGGGCGGAGGGCGCCGTATGACCAGGACGGCGGTGACCCCTCTGACCTGGCTCTACGCCCCCGGGGACCGGCCCCAGGTGGTGGCCAAGGCACTGGCCGCCGGGGCGGACGTGGTGGTCGTCGACCTCGAGGACGCCGTGGCCCCCGGACGCAAGGCGTACGCCCGCGCCGCCACAGCCGAACTCCTGGGCGAGCACCGGCCGGTACCGGTACACGTCCGGGTGAACGCCCTGGACAGCCCCTACGCGGCCGACGATCTGCGGACCGTGGCGGGATGTCCGGCCCTGGCCGGGCTGCGGCTGCCCAAGGTGACCTCGCCGCAGCAGATCACCCGGGTCGCGGAGACCGTGCCGCCCGCCGAGGGCGGCGCGCCCGCCCTCCACGCCCTGCTGGAGACCGCCCTGGGCATCGAGCGGGCCTTCGCCGTCGCCTCCGCCCACCCCGCGCTGCACGGGATCTCGCTCGGCGAGTCGGACCTGCGGGCGGATCTGGGGGTACGGAGCGACGAGGGTCTCGACTGGTGCCGTTCCCGGGTGGTCGTCGCGGCGCGGGCGGCCGGACTCGCCCCGCCGTCCCAGTCGGTGCACCCCGACACCCGGGACCTGGAGGGCCTCGCCGCGTCCTGCGCGCACGGCCGGGCGCTCGGCTTCCTCGGCCGGGCCGCCATCCATCCGCGCCAGCTCCCCATCATCGAGCGGGCCTATCTGCCGACCGGCCGGGAGATCGAGGAGGCCGAGACGATCGTCAGGGCGGCCGAGACGGAACCCGGCGCCCAGGCCCTGCCGGACGGCCGCTTCATCGACGCGGCGGTGGTGGCGGCGGCCCGGCGGACCCTGGCCCTGGCCCGGCGGGCCTGACACACGGAAGGGCGCCCGGAACCGTCCGGGCGCCCGCCTCACCGTGCCGCTGCCGCTGCCGTCAGGACTTGTCGGAAGCCGACCCGGCCCCGTTCTTCTCCGCCGCGCCGGCCTTCTCGACCTCGTGTTCCGAGACGTCGGGTGCCGAGGCATCGGGCTCCGAGACGTCGGGCTCCGAGGCGCCGGGCTCCGGGGAACCGGACTTCCCGGCCCCGGCGTCCGGCGATCCCGTCTCCGCGGAGCCGGTCCCCGAAGGTCCGGGTCCGGTTCCGGGTCCGGCCTCCGCCGGGTCCGGGTCGTCCTTCGCGGCCCCGGCCAAAGGCTCGGCGTCACCGGACCGCTCCGCCGTGCCGGGCCGCTCCGTGCCGTCGGGGTCCTCGTCGTCGCCCTCCGCCGCCGCGGCCCGCGTCGCGGCCGGTTCCACCACGGTCTCCCGGCCCGGCCGCTTCTTCGCGGAGACGACGAGGTACGCCACCGCGAGCAGGAACACGATCATCGCGGTCCAGTCGTTCAGGCGCAGACCCAGGATGTGGTGGGCGTCGTCGACGCGCATGTACTCGATCCAGCCCCGGCCCACGCAGTACGCGGCGACGTACAGCGCGAAGGCCCGGCCGTGCCCCAGCCGGAAGCGGCGGTCGGCCCAGATCACCAGGAAGCCGACGCCGACGCACCACAGCGACTCGTACAGGAACGTCGGGTGGTAGTAGCCGGGCACCCGGCCGTCCGCGGACGACGTGATGTGCAGCGCCCACGGCACATGCGTCTCGCGTCCGTACAGTTCCTGGTTGAACCAGTTGCCCCAGCGGCCGATGGCCTGGGCGAAGGCGATGCCGGGCGCGATCGTGTCGGCGTACGCGGGGAGCGGGATGCCACGGCGGCGGCAGCCGATCCACGCGCCGACCGCGCCGAGGGCGATCGCTCCCCAGATGCCGAGACCGCCCTCCCAGACCTTGAACGAGTCCACCCAGTCACGGCCCTTGCTGAAGTACAGCTCGTAGTCCGTGATCACGTGGTAGAGCCGGCCGCCGACCAGGCCGAAGGGCACCGCCCAGACCGCGATGTCGGCCACCGTGCCGGTCTGTCCGCCGCGGGCGATCCAGCGTCTGTTGCCGATCCAGACGGCCACGAAGACACCGATGATGATGCAGAACGCGTAGCCGCGCAGCGGGATCGGCCCGAGGTGCAGGACCCCGCGCGACGGGCTGGGGATGTAGGAAAGTTCCATGGCAGGGTCGACGCTACCGTGCCGGGCGGGGCCCTCGGTTCGAAGCCCGGCTACGGGTCCATAACAGGGGCGCCCCAGGGGTGCGGGAAACGCTTCCCCCGCTACTTCTTCGCGGCCTCCTCCACCATCTGCTTCAGCTTGGCCGGGGTCATCGTCTGGTCCTGGTAGATGTTCTTGCCGCCGAGCAGCACCGTCGGGGTTCCGGTGAACCCGCCGGTCCCGAAAGCCTGGTGGGACTTCGCCACCCAGGCGTTGTGCGTGCCGTCGTTGACGCAGGCGCGGAAGGCGGGGGTGTCCAGACCGCCGACCTTGCCCGCCAGCGCGATCAGGGTGCTGTCGGAGGCGTACGCGTCGTCGGTCTCCTTGGGCTGGTTCTCGTAGAGCACGTCGTGGTAGTCGCGGAACTTTCCGGCGTCCTGGGCGCAGGCGGCCGCGTTGGCCGCGTGCCGGGAGCCGCTGCCGCCCAGGTTGCCGTCGATCAGCGTGACCAGGTGGTAGTCGACCCGCAGCTTCCCGGCGTCGATCAGCTCATGGAGTGTCGGCCGGTAGGCCGTCTCGAACGCCTGGCACGCCGGGCAGCGGAAGTCCTCCCACACGGTGAGCACGGACTTGGCGCCGTCCCTGCCGACCGGGATGGCGAGGCTGTCCTTACCCTGGGCCCCCGACGGCGCCACCACCGGGCCCGCCGTGGACTTGCCGCTGTCCTTGCCGGAGTTCGCGGCGATGACGCCGATCACCGCCGCCAGGGCCAGGACGCAGAGCACGGTCGCACTCACGATCAGGGTCCGCCGCCGCCGCTCGGCGGCCTGCTGCTTCTCACGCTGGAGCGCCAGCCGGTCCCTGGCATTCCGTTTTCCGTCTCGGTTCTTCTCGCTCACACCCCGAAAACGACCCGGGGAGGCGCAACGCGCCTCCCCGGTCCCAGCTCCACCCGTTCGAGTGACCCGATGTCCCTGGTCACCCGCCCGGCACACGGCTACACCTGTCCGCGCACGCCCTTCGCCAGTTCGCCCGCGAGGGCCCGGACCGCCTCGAACCCGGCCGCGGGGTCCGGCGCGTCCAGCATCCGCTTGACGAACGCGGACCCGACGATGACGCCGTCGGCGAACCGGGCGACCTCGGCGGCCTGCGCCGCGTCGGAGACGCCGAGGCCGACGCAGACGGCGAGACCGGTACCGGTGGCCCGGGTGCGCTCGACCAGTTCCTGCGCCTGCTCGCCGACCGACGCACGGGTGCCGGTGACGCCCATCAGCGAGGCGGCGTAGACGAAGCCGCTGCCCACCGCGGTGATCTCGGTGAGCCGCTCGTCCTTGCTGCTGGGCGCCACGACGAACACGGTCGCCAGACCGTGCTTGTCGGCGTGCTCCCGCCACAGCGCGGACTCCTGGACCGGCAGGTCGGGCAGGATGCAGCCCGCGCCGCCCGCCTCCGCGAGTTCGGCGGTGAACCGCTCGACGCCGTAGCGGTCGACGGGGTTCCAGTACGTCATGACGAGCACCGGCTTGCCGGTGGCGACGTACGCCTCCCGGACCGTCCGCAGCACGTCCGCGATCCTGACGCCGCCGCGCAGGGCGATGTCGTCGGCGGTCTGGATGACCGGGCCGTCGAGGACGGGGTCACTGTGCGGCAGGCCCACCTCGACGACGTCGGCGCCGGACTCCAGGACGGCCTTCACCGCCTCGATGCCGCCCTCGACGGTCGGGAACCCGGCCGGGAGGTAGGCGATCAGCGCCGCGCGGCCCTCCGCCTTCGCGGCGGCCAGGGTGTCGGTCAGCAGCCGCATGTTCCCGCTCACTTGGCGTCCCCCTCGATCTCGGCGGTGTCGCTGTCCGCGTCGGCGGCGACCTCGGCGTCCACGCCGTTGTCGTAGAGACCGAAGTAGCGGGCGGCGGTGTCCATGTCCTTGTCGCCGCGGCCGGACAGGTTGACCACGATCAGGCCGTCCGGACCGAGTTCCCTGCCGACCTCCAGGGCACCGGCCAGCGCGTGGGCGCTCTCGATCGCCGGGATGATGCCCTCGGTGCGCGACAGCAGGCGCAGGGCCTGCATCGCGTCGTCGTCGGTGACCGCGCGGTACTCGGCGCGGCCGGTGTCCTTGAGGTAGGAGTGCTCGGGGCCGATGCCGGGGTAGTCCAGACCGGCCGAGATCGAGTACGGCTCGGTGATCTGGCCCTCCTCGTCCTGCAGGACGTACGACCGGGAGCCGTGCAGGATGCCGGGCTCACCGGCGGTGAGGGTGGCCGCGTGCTCTCCGGTCCCGATGCCGTGGCCGGCCGGCTCGCAGCCGATGAGACGCACGCCGGTGTCAGGAATGAGGGCGTGGAACAGCCCGATGGCGTTGGAGCCGCCGCCCACGCAGGCGACGGCGGCGTCGGGGAGGCGTCCGGCGCGCTCCAGGATCTGCCGCCTGGCCTCGACACCGATCACGCGGTGGAAGTCGCGGACCATGGCCGGGAAGGGGTGCGGGCCAGCGACGGTGCCGAACAGGTAGTGGGTGCGGTCGACGTTGGCGACCCAGTCGCGGAACGCCTCGTTGATGGCGTCCTTCAGGGTGCGGCTGCCGGACTTCACGGCCACCACCTCGGCGCCGAGCATGCGCATCCGGGCCACGTTCAGGGCCTGGCGGCGGGTGTCGATCTCGCCCATGTAGATGGTGCACTCGAGGCCGAACAGCGCACAGGCCGTCGCCGTGGCCACGCCGTGCTGGCCGGCGCCGGTCTCCGCGATGACGCGGGTCTTGCCCATCCGCCGGGTCAGGAGGGCCTGGCCGAGCACGTTGTTGATCTTGTGGGAGCCGGTGTGGTTGAGGTCCTCGCGCTTGAGGAACATCCGGGCACCGCCGGCGTGCTCCGCGAAGCGGGGCACCTCCGTGAGTGCGCTCGGGCGGCCGGTGTAGTTGACGAGGAGGTCGTCGAGCTCACGGGCGAACTCGGGGTCGTGCTTGGCCTTCTCGTACTCGACGGCCACCTCGTCCACGGCGGCGACGAGGGCCTCCGGGATGAACTTGCCGCCGAACGCGCCGAAGTAGCCCTCGGCGCTGGGGACCTGACCCTCCGGGTCGGGGATGAAGAAGTCGCTGGACATGCGGATACCTCGCATGGGCCGTGGCCCGGTGTCGGTGGGGACGGATGTCACGGTGTGTGCCGCGCGTGCGGTGCCGCTGTCGCGCGGCGCGCGGCCGCGGGCCATCGCATCCCGTTCACCTGGCCGGGCTCGTCACCGATGACGTAGCGGACCCGGCGCCCGTGCACACGCCTCGCCGGCGCGCGGCAGCCCCTCGGGCGGCATCCGCGGGCGAGACGGGCATAGGGATCCCTGGCCGTCATGGTGATGAGCATCGGCCTGATTCTACCGGGCGCCTGCGGCGGCGGGGCGGTGTCCCGTGCGGGTGCGTTCCACCGGGGTGCGGTGTGCCGTGCGGGGCGCTCCGTGGGGGTGCGTCGTTCCGTGCGGGTGCGTTGTGGCTGGTCGCGCAGTTCCCCGCGCCCCTGGGGAGTTGCAGCCGACGTCGGCTGCGACGGGCCGGCCAGGGGGCGATACCGGGTGCGGAGCGTTGTGGGTGGGGGGTCAGCCTCGGTCCTGGCGGAGGGCCGGGTGGGCGCCTGCCGCGACCAGGTCGGAGACCGCGGCGCGGGGGTCGCGGCCGGTGACCAGGGACTCGCCGACCAGGACCGCGTCGGCGCCCGCGTTGGCGTAGGCGATCAGGTCGTGCGGGCCCCGCACCCCGGACTCCGCGACCTTGACGATCCCCGGCGGGATCTCGGGCACGACCCGGTCGAACGTCGAGCGGTCCACCGTCAGCGTCTTCAGGTTCCGCGCGTTGACCCCGATGACCTTCGCCCCGGCGTCCACCGCCCGCTCGACCTCGTCCTCGTCGTGCACCTCGACGAGCGGCGTCAGTCCGATGGACACCGCCCGCTCGATGAGCGACTCCAGCGCGGGCTGCTCCAGGGCCGCCACGATCAGCAGGGCGAGGTCGGCGCCGTACGCCCGCGCCTCCCAGAGCTGGTACGACGTGACGATGAAGTCCTTGCGCAGCACCGGGATGTCCACGCGTGCGCGGACCGCCTCCAGGTCGGCCAGCGAGCCGCCGAAGCGGCGCTGTTCGGTGAGCACGGAGATGACGGCCGCGCCGCCCGCCTCGTAGTCCGCGGCCAGGGCCGCCGGGTCGGCGATCGCGGCCAGCGCGCCCTTGGAGGGGCTGGACCGTTTGACCTCGCAGATCACCTTGACCGCTTCGCCGCGCAGCGCGGCGATGCCGTCCTTGGCGCTGGGAGCCTTCGCCACGCGCTCCTTGAGCTCGTCGAGGCTGACGCGCGCCTGCCGTTCCGCGAGGTCGGCACGGACTCCGTCGATGATCTCGTCGAGCACACTCACGCGAGCGGCCCCCTTCCAGACGGGTGACGGGTGGAGTTCGGACGGTCGCGCTTCCCATCGTGGCCCGCGAGACAGGGCGGGCGAAATCGGTGGTCACTGCGACACTGCGATGGTATCCGGAGCGAGGGGGATGCCTCGCATCCGGTTGACGCCGGGTGGGGCCGGTGAGGTGTCAGGGACGCATCAGACGGAGTGCGTCACGGGTGCAGCCGACCGCCGAACGGCAGGTTGCGTACCACGGTGAACAGTGCCACCAGCGTCCCCATGAGCCACAGCTGTCCCCGGCCCAGGTCCATCCCCGGGGGCCTGCCGCGCACCGCGCGGACCACCCAGACGGTCCACAGCACGGCCGCGGCGAAGAAGCCGAGCACGGCCACCGCGTTGTCCTGGAGGGCGGTCGCGAGGTCGCCGTGGACGAACGCGTGCGCGCAGCGCAGTCCGCCGCAGCCGGGGCAGTAGATGCCGGTCCAGCGGTACAGCGGGCACGGCGGGTAGTGGCCGGGCCGGTTGGGATCGACGGTTCCGACGTAGGCGAAGGCGCCCGCGACGGCCGCGAACAGCCCGGCGGGCACCGCCAGCCGTCCGACCGCGCTCCGCGTGCTCCCCGGGCCGCGCAGGGTGCCGGGGGTCAGGGCCTCGCCGGTGTCGGTGTTCACCCGTCGTATTGTGCCGTGCGGCACCGTGTACGCGCGCGCGGGCCGCCCGCCCCGTCCGGACAGGCACGGACACACGTCAGGGGCGGCTCCGGGCGGTGTGGTGCGCCGCCCGGAGCCGCCCCCGGGGGCTCAGCTCTCCGAGGCGACCGGCTCGCGCGCCTCGGTGACGGCGCCGCCGGTGACGGCGGCCGGGCGCGGCGACAGGTGGTTCTCCCTGGGCTGGCCGAGGCCCATGTTGCGCATGATCCCGCCGACGACGGCACCGGAGAGGGTGAGGGCGATGCCGACCCAGAAGCCCGCCGGGTTCGCCATGACGGTGAACACGCTCGTGACGCAGAACCCGATGAAGGCGATGATCACACCGGTCCACGCTGCCGGGGTGTGTCCGTGTCCGTGGCTGCTGCCCGCCATGACTTGCTCCTCGATGCTGTGTACGGGACGTACGTGTCTGAGCCGGCGTGTCTGAGCCGGACACTCACCGCCCATTGTCCCGTACGCGGGCGTGTCGCCGTGAGTGGGGGTACCCTTCGGCCCGCGTCTGATTCGCCACACCGGGACCTCCGACCGTCCGGAGGGCCCTGGACCGCACGTGGACCGTACGTGGACCACGTGCGGACTACGCGGGGTCCGCCCCGGTGGGGTCCTCGCCGCGGTCCAGGGCCTTCCACAGGTCCTCCGGCCGGCCCGGGTCGGCGGACGGCGCGGCGCGGCGCGGGCGCGCGGTGTCCTCGCGTTCGTAGCGGCCGGACATCGCGGGCCACAGCCGGCCGTAGCGCAGGGCGAGAAGGCCGGCGAGGAGGATCAGGAGGCCGCCGGCGGCCGCGGCGTAGGGCCAGGCGGTGTGGCTGAGCGCGTGCACGGCGGCCGCGGTGTCGCCGGTGGCCTTGGCGGCCTGCTCGTCGAGCGCGGAGCGGTCGTGCGCGCCGGCCAGCGCAGCGGCGACCGTGCCCGCGCCGGAGAGCGCGAGGAGCGCGGAGACCAGCAGGCGTCCGGAGCGGCGGACGGCGAAGACGGCGACGAGCGCGGCGAGGCCCACTATGGCGAGGGCCGCGGGGACGCCCGTGACGTCACTGCCCCTGGCGGTGAGGGGGAAGGTGCCGCCGGCCACCGTCGCGGTGCCGTGCGACCAGCGCTGCCTGCTGGCGAGCAGGGCGACGGCTGCGCCGAGCGCGCCCAGCAGCAGGGCGGCGGCGAGGCTGCGGCGGCCGGATCGGGCGGGACCGGCGGA
The DNA here is from genome assembly GCF_040644295.1 of Streptomyces sp. NPDC047000. Classification (NCBI taxonomy): domain Bacteria; kingdom Bacillati; phylum Actinomycetota; class Actinomycetes; order Kitasatosporales; family Streptomycetaceae; genus Streptomyces; species Streptomyces sp. NPDC047000. The sequence continues at coordinate 150,847 of NZ_JBEYWE010000004.1, read as the reverse complement.
GGCCGCGGCCTCGGAACGGGGGTGGGGTACGGCAGTCACGTACCCCACTATCGCCTGAACCCCCGGCGAACCGTGACCCGGGGCGGGGCGGCGCCCGTCACACCGCCCGTCGCACCACCCGTCACACCGTCCGTCGCACCACCCGTCACACCGACCGCAGCCGTCCCGCGGTGTGCACGGCGCGCAGCACCGCCGCGGCCTTGTTGCGGCACTCGGTGTCCTCGGCCACCGGGTCGGAGTCGGCGACGATCCCGGCCCCGGCCTGCACGTACGCCGTGCCGTCGCGCAGCAGGGCGGTGCGGATGGCGATGGCGGTGTCCGAGTCGCCCGCGAAGTCGAGGTAGCCGACGCAGCCGCCGTACAGACCGCGGCGGGAGGGTTCGAGCTCGTCGATGATCTGCATCGCGCGGGGCTTGGGCGCGCCCGACAGGGTGCCCGCGGGGAAGCAGGCCGTCAGGACGTCGAACGCGGTACGGCCCGGGGCGACGCGGCCGGTGACCGTCGAGACGATGTGCATGACGTGCGAGTACCGCTCGACGGACATGAAGTCGACGACCTCGACGGAGCCGGGTTCGCAGACCCGCCCCAGGTCGTTGCGGCCGAGGTCGACGAGCATCAGGTGCTCGGCGCGTTCCTTGGGATCGGCGAGGAGCTCGTCGGCGAGGGCCTGGTCCTGCCGCGGGGTGGCGCCGCGGTGCCGGGTGCCGGCGATGGGGTGGACCATGGCACGGCCGTCCTCGACCTTCACCAGGGCCTCGGGGGACGATCCGACGACGTCGAACCCGTCGAAGCGGAACAGGTACATGTACGGGGACGGGTTGGTGGCGCGCAGCACCCGGTAGACGTCGAGCGCACTGGCGGAGCAGGGGGTCTCGAAGCGCTGCGAGGGGACGACCTGGAAGGCCTCGCCCGCGCGGATGCGCTCCTTGATGTCCTCGACGGCCGCCCGGAAGTCGGGGCCGCCCCACAGCGCGGTGTACTCGGGCAGTTCGGACGGCGGCAGCCGGTCGGCCGGCTGGGCGACCGGGCGGGACAGGTCCGCCTCCATGGCGTCGAGCCGGGCGACGGCGTCGGCGTATGCCTCGTCGACGCCGGTGTCGAGGTCGTTGTGGTTGATCGCGTTGGCGATCAGCAGGACCGAGCCCTCCCAGTGGTCCATGACGGCGAGGTCGCTGGTGAGCAGCATGGTCAGTTCGGGCAGCCGCAGGTCGTCGCGCTCGCCGGGGCCGATCTTCTCCAGGCGGCGGACGATGTCGTAGCCGAGGTAGCCGACCATGCCGCCGGTGAAGGGCGGCAGACCCTCCTGGCGGGGGGTGTGGAGGGTCTCCAGGGTGGCGCGCAGCGCGGCCAGCGGGTCGCCGTCGGCCGGGACGCCGACGGGCGGGGTGCCGAGCCAGTGGGCCTGTCCGTCGCGTGCGGTGAGGGTGGCGGCGGAGCGGACGCCGACGAAGGAGTAGCGGGACCAGGAGCGGCCGTTCTCGGCGGACTCCAGCAGGAAGGTGCCGGGGCGTTCGGCGGCGAGCTTGCGGTAGAGCGCGACCGGGGTGTCGCCGTCGGCGAGGAGTTTGCGGGTGACGGGGACGACCCGTCGGTCGGTGGCCAGCTTGCGGAACGTCTCGAGGTCCATGGCGGCAGACCTTACTGATCGTCGGCGGCGGGACCCGCATCGTCCGCCCCGCCCCGCCGCCCGGCGTCCGCCGGCAGCCGTACCGGGTCCGCGGGCCGCGGGTCCGGGTCCTTCAGCAGCACGTCCGCGTCGAAGCAGGTGCGGTCCCCGGTGTGGCAGGCGGCGCCGACCTGGTCGACCTTGACGAGCACCGTGTCGCCGTCGCAGTCCAGGGCGACGGACCTGACCCGCTGGACGTGCCCGGAGGTGTCGCCCTTGACCCAGTACTCGCGGCGGCTGCGCGACCAGTAGGTGCAGCGTCCCGTGGTGAGCGTGCGGTGCAGTGCCTCGTCGTCCATCCAGCCGAGCATCAGCACCTCACCGGTGTCGTACTGCTGGGCGATGGCGGGGACGAGCCCGTCGGGGCTGCGCTTGAGGCGGGCGGCGATCCCGGGGGCGAGGCCGCCGGGCGGGGGCGTGCTGGTCATGGGGTCATTGTGCCGCGCCGGGGCGGCTGCTTTGGGGGCATGTCCACTGTGCGGACCCGTCACGCGGCCGTAGGGTGACGGTATGTCGACCTTCGCGCAGCGTGAACGGCTCCTTCTCGCCGACCTCCTGGAAACCGCGGGCCCGGACGCCCCGACCCTCTGCGAGGGGTGGAAGACCCGCGACCTCGCGGCGCACGTGGTGGTGCGCGAGCGCCGGCCGGACGCGGCGGGCGGCATCCTGATCAAGCCGCTGGCCTCCCGTCTGGACCGGGTGATGACGGAGTTCGCCGCGAAGCCGTACGAGGAGCTGATCCAGCTCATCCGTACCGGGCCGCCGCGCTTCTCGCCGTTCAACGTCAAGCAGGTCGAGGAGCTGTCGAACACCGTCGAGTTCTACGTCCACACCGAGGACGTGCGCCGGGCCCGCCCGGAGTGGACGCCGCGCGAGCTGGACCCGGTGTTCCAGGACGCGCTGTGGTCGCGTCTGGAGCGCATGGCCCGGTTGATGGGCCGCAGTGCCCCGACGGGTCTGGTGCTGCGCCGCCCGAACGGCCAGACGGCGGTCGGCCGCCGCGGCACGCCGGTCGTCACGGTCACCGGCGAGCCGTCGGAGCTGCTGCTGTTCACCTACGGCCGGCAGGGCGTGGCCAAGGTGGACCTGGACGGCGACGCGGACGCGATCGAGAAGCTGCACACCGGGAAACAGCTCGGTATCTGAGACCGGGAGCCGGGAGCACCGCATGATCAAGGTCGCGATGACCAGCGTGTTCGTCGACGACGTCACGAAGGCGCACGCCTTCTACACGGACGTCCTGGGCTTCGAGACCCGGCTGGACATGGATCTGGGCGGCGGCACCCGGCTGGTCACGGTCGGCGCGGCCGAGGGGGCCCAGCCGGACCTCCAGCTGCTGCTCGAACCGGGGCAGGGGCCGATCGCGGAGCCGTACCGTACGGCGCTGCGCCGGGCGGGACTGCCGTGCATCGTCTTCTCGGTGGACGACATCGCGGCGGAGTACGCGCGTCTGACCGGTCTCGGGGTGCGCTTCGCCCAGGAACCGCGGGAGCAGGGCCCGGTGATCGCGGCCGTGCTGGACGACACGGTGGGCAACTGGGTCCAGCTGGTGCAGCCGACGGGCTGAGCACCCCGGGATCAGCCGGGCAGCTGGGCCCGCCGCAGCCCGGGGAAGCCCAGGGCGGCCACCCCGCCGAGCCCGCACACCGCCGCACTCACCGCGAACACCGGCCCGGTCCCCCACATCCCGATCGAGGCGGCCGTCAGCGGCATGCTGAGCGGGGCGAGTCCGAGGCTGACCAGGCCGGACACGGCGGTGACGCGGCCCAGGAAGGCCGGGTCGGCGTGGGTCTGGAGCAGCGCGCCGCACAGGGCGCCGCTGAGTCCGGCGAGCAGGCCGACCAGGGCGGCGATGCCGACGGCGCCGATGACGGAGGGCACCCGGGCGAGGGCGCCGACGGCGACACAGCCGGCCAGGAGGGACCAGCCCGCCGTCCGCCCGGCGTGCGGCAGCCGCCCCCGGACGGCCAGCAGCAGCGACACCGCCCCGGCTCCCGCGCCGAACCCGGCGAGCACCCAGCCCATCCCGGACGCGCCCCAGCCGCGTTCGTCGGCGAGCAGGGTGAGGCCCACGTTGAGCGGCCCGACGAACCCGAGGTCGCCGAGGGCGATGGTCAGCATGAGCGGCCCGAGGATCCGGTGCCCCCGCACGTACCGCAGTCCGTCGAGCAGGTCCCGCCACGCGGTGCGGCGGCCCCGGTCCTCCCGCGTGACCGTGTCGTCGGGCGCCGGCTCCCGCATCCGCACGGTGACCAGCAGCGGCACCGACACCGCGATCAGCAGCCCGGCCAGTGCGAACGCGGCCGCGGCGCCGCCGAGTGCCACGGCGAGCCCGCCGAGCGGGGCGCCGGTGATGCTCGCGAACCGGATGGCGAGCCCGCGCATGCCCTGCACCCGGGCGAGCTGCCCCTGGCCGGTGATCCGCGCCGGAAGCGCCCCGACGGCGGGCATGAACACGGCGTCGACGGTGCCGAAGACCAGCGCGAGCACGGCGAGCGGCCACAGCCCGGGACCGGTCAGGAACAGCAGCAGGGCCACCGCGCCCACGGCGGCGCAGCGCACGGCGTCACTGCCGATGACGACCCGCCGGGGCCCGAACCGGTCGGCGACCACTCCCCCGCCCAGCATCAGCAGGGCCCGGGGCAGCGCGCTGGCCGACATCACCAGACCGGCCTCGGTGGCCGTACCGGCCCGCACGGCGGCCCAGGAGAGCGCGACGTAGTAGACGGTGTCCCCGACCATGGAGGCGGTGTAGGCCGCGAGCCAGCGCAGCACGTTGCCGTCGCGGTGGGCGGGGCGGTCGACGGCCGTCGGGGCCGCGGTGCTCGTACCGGTTTCGGTCGACACGGGGACGGCCCTCTCAGACGCGGAACGGGAATCCGTACACGTGCGGCGCAACACGGTCGCACCTCTCGGTGTCACGCGCAACCATGCCGGGCCTGCCCCTTCCCCTGGTGCCTGCGACGGGGTTGTGCCCGCACGTGTCCGCCCCGGGGCCGCGGGAAGGCCCCGGCCGCACCGGAAGGGAGGCGGCCGGGGCTCGGCGGGGCGTCACCGCACCGGGTGTCCGGCCTCCCGCAGGGTCTGCTTGACCTCGCCGATGCGGAGGTCGCCGAAGTGGAAGACGGAGGCCGCCAGGACCGCGTCGGCGCCCGCGGCGACCGCCGGGGGGAAGTCGGTGAGCCGGCCCGCGCCGCCCGAGGCGATCAGGGGGACCGTGACGTGCTTGCGGACCGCCGTGATCATCTCCAGGTCGTAGCCGTCCTTGGTGCCGTCGGCGTCCATGGAGTTGAGGAGGATCTCCCCCGCGCCGAGTTCGGCCGCCTGGTGGGCCCATTCGACGGCGTCGATGCCGGTGCCGCGGCGGCCGCCGTGGGTGGTGACCTCGAAGGTGCCGGCCGGGGTGCGGCGGGCGTCCACGGAGAGGACGAGTACCTGACGGCCGAAGCGTTCGGCGATCTCGCGGATCAGCTCCGGGCGGGCGATCGCGGCCGTGTTGACGCCCACCTTGTCGGCACCGGCGCGCAGCAGTCTGTCGACGTCCTCGGTCGTGCGGACGCCGCCGCCCACGGTGAGCGGGATGAAGACCTGCTCGGCGGTGCGGCGCACCACGTCGTAGGTGGTCTCCCGGTTGCCGGAGGACGCGGTGATGTCCAGGAAGGTCAGTTCGTCGGCGCCCTCGGCGTCGTAGACCTTGGCCATCTCGACGGGGTCGCCCGCGTCGCGCAGGTTCTGGAAGTTGACACCCTTGACGACCCGGCCGCCGTCCACGTCCAGGCAGGGGATGACTCGGACCGCCAGGGTCATGAATCCACGGCTCCTTCAGAAAAGCTTGCGAAAGCTTGCTACTGGCCCCGGAAGGCTTCCAGTTCCACTTCGACCAGGATGCGCGGGTCGACGAAGCCCGCCACGACCAGCATGGTCGCGGCCGGGAGCACGGAGCCGAACAGCTCCTTGTGGGCACGGCCCACCTCGTCGACGTCCCGCGCATGGGTCAGGTACATGCGGGTGCGGACCACGGACGTGATGTCCAGGCCGAACTCGCCGATCGCCTCGACCGCGCCGGCGAAGGCCGCCTTCGCCTGCTCGTAGGGGTCGCCCTCCCCGTGGAGCACACTGCCCTGGAAGGCGGTGGTGCCGGCCACCAGCACACGGTCTCCCGCCGCGACGGCGCGTGCGAAGCCGAAAGGCTCTTCCCAGGGACTTCCGCTCTGCACCCGCCGTACGGCTTCGGACGTCATGACGACACTTCCTCCAGGGCTTCTTCCAACGTGAACGCCTTCGCGTACAGGGCCTTCCCGACGATGGCCCCCTCGACACCGGCCGGGACCAGACCGGCGAGGGCGCGCAGGTCGGCGAGGGAGGAAACGCCGCCGGACGCCACGACCGGGCGGTCGGTGGCGGCGCAGACGTTCGTCAGCAGCTCCAGGTTGGGGCCCTGGAGGGTGCCGTCCTTGGCGATGTCGGTGACGACGTAGCGGGCGCAGCCCTCCTTGTCGAGGCGGGCCAGCGTCTCGTAGAGGTCGCCGCCGTCGCGGGTCCAGCCGCGGCCCCGGAGGGTGGTGCCGCGGACGTCGAGCCCTACGGCGATCTTGTCGCCGTGCTCCGCGATGATCTCGGCGACCCACTCGGGGGACTCCAGGGCGGCGGTGCCGAGGTTGACGCGGGTGCAGCCGGTGGCGAGGGCGGCGGCCAGGGAGGCGTCGTCGCGGATGCCGCCGGACAGCTCGACCTTGATGTCCATGGCGCCGGTGACCTCGGCGATCAGCTTCCGGTTGTCGCCGGTGCCGAACGCGGCGTCCAGGTCGACGAGGTGGAGCCACTCGGCGCCGGAGCGCTGCCAGGAGAGGGCCGCCTCCAGGGGGGAGCCGTACGACGTCTCCGTCCCGGACTCGCCGTGCACCAGGCGGACGGCCTGGCCGTCGCGGACGTCGACGGCGGGGAGGAGTTCGAGCTTCGCAGCCATCAGAGGGTTCCGATCCAGTTGTTCAGCAGCTGGGCTCCGGCGTCGCCGGACTTCTCGGGGTGGAACTGGGTGGCCCACAGGGCGCCGTTCTCGACGGCCGCGACGAACGGTTCGCCGTGCGTGGCCCAGGTGACCTTCGCGGCGGGCATCGCGGGGTTGTGGACCTCCAGCTCCCAGTGGTGCACGGCGTAGGAGTGCACGAAGTAGAAGCGGGCGTCGGTGTCGAGTCCGGCGAACAGCTCGCTGTCGTGCGGCGGGCGTACGGTGTTCCAGCCCATGTGGGGCACGATGTCCGCCTTGAGCGGCTCCACCGAGCCGGGCCATTCGGCGAGGCCCTCGGTCTCGGTGCCGTGCTCGATGCCGCGGGCGAACAGGATCTGCATGCCGACGCAGATGCCGAGCACGGGGCGGCCCCCGGCCAGGCGGCGGTCGACGATCCAGTCGCCGCGGGCCTCGCGCAGCCCGTTCATACAGGCGGCGAAGGCTCCGACGCCGGGGACGAGCAGCCCGTCCGCGTTCATCGCCCTGTCGAAGTCACGGGTGATCTCGACGTCGGCGCCCGTGCGGGCGACGGCGCGCTCGGCGGAGCGGACGTTGCCGAAGCCGTAGTCGAAGACGACGACGCTGCTCAATTCCACACCTCCAGCCGCATGACGCCGGCGATCAGGCACAGCCCGGAGGCGATGACCATCAGGACGATGAGGCTCGACGGCATCTTCTGCTTCACGAAGGAGATGATCCCGCCGGCGAAGAACAGCCCGACGAGGATGAGGAGGGTCGAGGTGGTGTTCACAGCGCGCCCTTCGTGGAGGGCAGGATGCCGGCCGCGCGCGGGTCGCGCTCGCTGGCGTAGCGCAGGGCGCGGGCCAGCGCCTTGAACTGGCATTCCACGATGTGGTGCGCGTTGCGGCCGTAGGGCACGTGCACGTGCAGGGCGATCTGCGCCTGGGCGACGAAGGACTCCAGGATGTGCCGGGTCATCGTGGTGTCGTACTGGCCGATCATCGGCGCCATGTTCTCGGGCTCGGTGTGCACGAGGTAGGGGCGGCCGGAGAGGTCGACGGTGACCTGGGCGAGGGACTCGTCCAGCGGGACCGTGCAGTTGCCGAAGCGGTAGATGCCGACCTTGTCGCCGAGGGCCTGCTTGAAGGCGGCGCCGAGGGCGAGGGCGGAGTCCTCGATGGTGTGGTGCGAGTCGATGTGCAGATCGCCCTCGGTCTTCACCGTGAGGTCGAACAGGCCGTGCCGGCCGAGCTGGTCGAGCATGTGGTCGTAGAAGCCGACGCCTGTCGACACGTCGGTCTTCCCGCTGCCGTCGAGGTCGATCTCGACGAGGACGGAGGTCTCCTTGGTGACCCGCTCCACGCGTCCGACGCGGCTCATGCGCTCTGCTCCTTGGTGGTGGTGGGTGCCGCCGGTACGGCGAGGCTCTTCAGTTCGCGTGCCGCGGCGAGGAACGCGTCGTTCTCCGCGGGTGTCCCGGCGGACACCCTGAGCCGTCCCGGTACGCCGTTGTCGCGGACCAGGACGCCCTGGTCGAGCAGCCGCCGCCAGGCCTCGTGCGGGTCGGCGAACCGGCCGAACTGGACGAAGTTGGCGTCGGACGGCGTGACGTCGAAGCCCATGCCGCGCAGTTCGTCGACGAGCCGGTCGCGCTCCGTCTTCAGCTGCTCGACATAGCCGAGCAGGGTGTCCGTGTACTCCAGTGCCGCCAGCGCGGTGGCCTGGGTGACGGCGGACAGGTGGTAGGGCAGCCGGACCAGCTGGACGGCGTCCACGACGGCGGGGTGCGCGGCGAGGTAGCCGAGCCGCAGCCCGGCGGCGCCGAACGCCTTCGACATGGTGCGCGAGACGACGTAGTTGGGGAACCGCTCCAGCAGCGGCAGCGCGGACTCGCCGTGGCTGAACTCCGCGTACGCCTCGTCGAGGACCAGCATCGAGGGCCCGGCCTGGCGCATGACCTCCAGCAGCCGGAGGACGAAGTCCGGCTCGACCGCGTTGCCCGTGGGGTTGTTGGGGGTGGTGAGGAAGACGACGTCCGGCCGGTGCTCCAGGACGAAGTCCCGCATCACGCCGGGGTCGACGGTGAAGTCCTCGGTGCGCGGGCAGGACAGCCAGCGGGTGCCGGTGCCGCGCGCGATGAGGCTGTGCATCGAGTACGACGGCTCGAAGCCCATCGCCGTACGGCCGGGGCCGCCGAAGGTCTGCAGCAGCTGCTGGATGACCTCGTTGGAGCCGTTGGCCGCCCACACGTTCTCGGTGCGGAGGGGGTGACCGGTCGTGTCCGTGAGGTACTTGGCGAGCTGCGTGCGCAGTTCGACGGCGTCCCGGTCCGGGTAGCGGTTGAGGTGCCGGGCCGCCTCACGCACCCGTTCGGCGATCCGCTCGACGAGCGGTTCGGGCAGCGGGTAGGGGTTCTCGTTGGTGTTCAGCCGTACCGGCACGTCCAGCTGGGGCGCGCCGTAGGGGGACTTGCCGCGCAGTTCGTCCCGTACGGGCAGATCGTCGATGGTGAAGCTCACTTGCTCTCAGGCACCTTCCAGCCGAACCTCGCCTTGATCGCCGCGCCGTGCGCGGGCAGGTCCTCCGCCTCCGCCAGCGTGACCACGTGGTGCGCGACCTCGGCCAGCGCGTCCTCGGTGTAGTCGACGATGTGGACGCCGCGGAGGAACGACTGCACGGACAGGCCCGAGGAGTGGCAGGCGCAGCCGCCGGTGGGCAGCACGTGGTTGGATCCGGCGGCGTAGTCGCCGAGCGAGACGGGCGCCCACGGGCCGACGAAGATCGCGCCCGCGTTCTTCACCCGGTCGGCGACCGCGGCGGCGTCGGCCGTCTGGATCTCCAGGTGTTCCGCGCCGTACGCGTCGACCACCCGCAGACCCTCGTCGAGGCCGTCGACGAGCACGATCGCGGACTGCCTGCCCGCGAGGGCGGGGACGATCCGGTCCTCGGTGTGCCTGGTCGCCGCGACCTGCGGCGCCAGTTCCTTCTCCACGGCGTCCGCGAGGGCGACGGAGTCGGTGACCAGCACGGCCGCCGCCAGCGGGTCGTGCTCGGCCTGGCTGATCAGGTCGGAGGCCACGTGCACCGGGTCGGCCGTGTCGTCCGCGAGGACCGCGATCTCGGTGGGACCGGCCTCGGTGTCGATGCCGATCTTCCCGGTGAAGTAGCGCTTGGCGGCGGCGACCCAGATGTTGCCGGGGCCGGTGACCATGTCGGCGGGCGGGCAGGACTCGGTGCCGTACGCGAACATCGCGACGGCGGTGGCGCCGCCGGCCGCGTACACCTCGTCCACGCCGAGCAGGGCGCAGGCGGCGAGGATCGTCGGGTGCGGGAGTCCGCCGGTGGCGGCCTGCGGGGGTGAGGCGAGCGCGACGGACGCGACGCCGGCCTCCTGGGCCGGTACGACGTTCATGACGACGGAGGAGGGGTAGACCGACAGGCCGCCGGGCGCGTAGAGCCCGACCCGCTCGACGGGGATCCACTTCTCGGTGACCGTGCCGCCGGGCACGACCTGCGTGGTGTGCGTCGTACGGCGCTGGGCGCGGTGGACGAGCCGGGCGCGGCGGATGGACTCCTCCAGGGCCGCGCGCACGGCGGGGTCGAGCTCGTCGAGGGCCCTGGCGATCGCCTCGGCGGGGACGCGTACGGACTCCAGGCGGACGCCGTCGAACTTCTCGGCGAAGTCGATCAGCGCCGCGTCGCCCCGATGATGCACGGCCTCGCAGATCGGACGCACCTTCTCGAGGGCGGCCGAGACGTCGAAGTCGGCTCGGGGCAGCAGGTCGCGCAGGGCGGGGCCTTCGGGAAGGGCGTCGCCGCGCAGATCGATTCGGGAGATCACGGGCTCAATTCTCTCAGACCCGCGCCGCGGGCCGTGCGCGCGTATCAGTGGCTGATACACAGCGTGGCCGGAACGGGGGGTGGGCGGGCGGAACCCGGAAGATCGGGTTCACGTCCATGTTCCGGACGGTGCCTGGCGGGCATCACAGACCGGCAGGGCCCTGCGGGGCGCGACGGAGGGAAGGGAGAGCCGTGACCGAGGGGGCCGGGCTGCGCACCGGGGAACCGCCGGACGATCTCACCGCGGCCGAGGCCGGGATGTGGCAGGCGTTCCGCAACGGCACCGTGTACGACCTGAGCAGCGGGGACGCCGCCGTGGACGATCCGCACGGCGGATGCCCCTGGGGCCCGGAGCGGACCGTACGGGGCAGGATCGTGGCCTGGCTGCTGCTCGACGGGCCGCCCGCGCTCGCGGGCCGGGTCTCCGCGCTGAAGCTGACCGGCGTGCGGATCGCGGGCTCGCTGGACGTGGCGGGCGGCACGGTGGCCCCGTACGTCGAACTGCGGAGCTGCCGGTTCGAGCAGGACGTCCTGCTCCCGGAGGCCCGTTTCGCGACCCTGCGGCTGGTGAACTGCGCGGTGCCGCGCCTGGAGGCGGCGCGGGTGCACACCGAGGGCGATCTCCATCTGCCGCGCTGCCGGTTCCGCAACGGCCTCCGGCTGACCGACGCGCACATCGGCACCGACCTGATGCTCAACCAGGCCGTCGTGCACCGCGACCGCACCGGCCGCTCCATCGCCGCCGACGGGCTGAGCGTGGGCCAGGACTTCCAGGCCGAGCTGCTGGAGTCGCACGGCGAGCTGAGCCTGCGCAGCGCGAAGGTCGGCGTGTCGCTGAGCCTGCGGGGCGCGCGGCTGTCCAACACGCAGGGGCGGCTCGCCCTGAACGCGCCCCAGCTCACCGTGGAGCGCTCGCTGTATCTGACGCCGGCGGGCTTCGGCTCGCCGTGGCAGAGCGGTACGACACCGGCGCAGGGCACCCGGGTGCAGCGGTTCGAGTCCCGTGGCGGGGTGCGGCTGGACGACGGGCGGTTCGGCGACGCGGTCGACCTCCAGGGGGCCCGGTTCGACTTCACCGACGTCCAGGAGCTGTCGCTGCGGCGCGTGCAGACGCCCGAGTTACGGTTCCTCGGCGAGCGTCCGCAGCGCGGAAAGGTCGTGCTGTCGGGGGCGCGGATCACCACTCTGGTGGACCGGGCGAGCGCCTGGCCGGGGCCCGGCAATCTGCACATGGGCGGCTTCTCCTACGAGAACCTCGTGCCGCAGGGTCCGTTCCCGCTGGAGGAACGGCTGGACTGGCTGGCCGCCGCGACCGCCGAGTACAACCCGGAGCCCTACGAGCGGCTCGCCGCCGTGCTGCGCGGCGCGGGCGAGGACGAGGACGCCCGTGAGGTGCTCCTCGCCAAGCAGCGCCAGCGGCGCAGGACCCTGCCGCCCGCCGCGAAGCTGTGGGGGTACGCGCAGGACCTCACGGTCGCCTACGGGTACCGTCCGGGCCGGGCCGCGGTGTGGATGGCGGTGCTGTGGGCGGCGGGCTCGGTGGCCTTCGCGCACGCCGCGCACCTGCCGGCCGGCGCCGGGCAGCCGCCGTGGGACCCCACCCTCTACACGCTGGACCTGCTGCTGCCGGTCATCGACCTGGGCCAGACCGATCAGTGGCAGCTGCGCGGGGGCTGGGAGTGGTTGTCGGTGGTGATGATCCTGATGGGCTGGATCCTGGCGACGACCGTGGCGGCGGGCGCGACCCGCCTGCTGCGGCGCAGCTGAGGGGCACCGGTGCGGCGCGGGGGGGGCGCCCACAGCTCACCGACAGCTACCGGACAGACACTTTTTACCCGTCCTTGACTTCTGTCCGTACAACTTTCCCGCGCCTGCGGATGCCCACTGGCGCTCCCCCGACCTGCGGTCTTTCAATGGTCGGCACCATGGCTCTGCTGCCCCCCTTCATCCGGCCGTCACGGACGAGAACGCTCCGTGCGCGCCCCGTCGCCGCACCCGACGGCGACGACGAGGTGTTCCTCGACGTACCCGACGACCGGCTCGGCCCCGCCCTCGTGGCGGCCGGGCGGGGCGAGCACGGGAGCGCCGCCGCGCTGCTGGCCGCCACCCGCGCCGGCGCCGAGTGGGAGGTCCGCGACCGCTGCGTGCAGCGGCTGGCGGGGTTCGCGCGGTCGCGGGGCGAGTGGTTCGAGAGCTGGCGTGCCGCCGACCCGTACGATCCCGACGGGCTGCTGGTCGCGGCCCAGCTGGCGGTGGACCGGGCGTGGCCGTCGCCGGGCCGGGCGGAGCTGCTGCGCGCGGTGAGCCCGCTGATCACCGTGACGGCGCAGCTGGACGTGCGCGACCCGGTGCCGTGGCGGCTGGCGCTGGACCACGCGCGGGGGGCCCGCGCCGGGCACACGTACTTCGGCGAGCTGTGGGAGGCGGCGGTGCGGCGCGCCCCGCACCACTACGGCTGTCATGTCGCGGCCCTGCGCTATCTGGCCGCCTCGTGGCGGGGTTCGCACCGGGAGTGCTTCGACTTCGCCGACCGCGCCGCGCAGGACGCGCCGGCCGGTTCGCTGCTCCAGGCGCTGCCCGCGCGGGCGGCGTTCGCCTGTCTGACCGGCGGCGGCGGTGCTGGCGTGCCGAGGGCGAGGCTGGACGCGGCGGCGGACCGGGCGATCGCGTTGTCGGCCCGCTTCCCGGCGGGGGACGCGTGGCCGGCCGAGATCCGCAACACGCTGGCGTACGTGCTGGTGCGGCTGGAGCGCTACGAGGACGCCCTCGCCCAGCTGGTCCTGACCGGCCCGTACGTGACGTCGTTCCCGTGGGGACGGCTGTCGGACGATCCGCTGGGCCGGTTCCTGGAGGTGCGCGACCAGGTGCGGGACGAGGTGCGCGGGACGGCGTTCCCGCGGCGTCCCGGGGGCCCCGGCGGGGGACGCGGGGGACGTACCGGTCGTGCCGGCTCCGGTCACCATTAGGCTTTTGCGCCGTGAGTACTGTCCGTCTCCCGCTCTTCCCGCTGAACACGGTGCTGTTCCCGGGACTCGTGCTGCCGCTGAATGTCTTCGAGGAGCGTTACCGCGCGATGATGCGGACGCTGTTGAAGACGCCCGAGGAGGAACCGCGCCGGTTCGCCGTCGTGGCGATCCGTGACGGCCTCGAGGTGGCTCCCAGCGCACCCGGCATGCCGGACCCGACGGCGCTGCCGCAGCGCGGGCCCGCGGCCGGTTTCGGCGCGGAGCCCCTCAGGACGTTCCACACGGTGGGCTGCGTGGCGGACGCCGCGACGATCCGGGAACGGCCCGACGGCACGTTCGAGGTGCTGGCCACGGGGACGACCCGGGTGCGGCTGCTGTCGATGAACACGTCGGGGGCGTTCCTGACGGGTGAGCTGGAGGAACTGGAGGAGCAGCCCGGGGACGGGGCGGGGGCGCTGGCGGAGGGCGTGCTGCGGGCGTTCCGGCAGTACCAGCGGCGGCTGGCGGGGGCGCGGGAGCGGTCGGTGGCGGGGACCCCGGAACTGCCGGACGAGCCGTCGGTGGTGTCGTACCTGGTGGCGGCGGCGATGATGCTCGACACACCGGCCAAGCAGCGGCTGTTGCAGGCCCCGGACACCGCGTCACGGCTGCGCGACGAACTGAAACTCCTTCGCTCGGAGACGGCCGTGATCCGTAGTCTGCCGTCGCTGCCCGCGGCGGAGCTGACACGCGGGCCGACGAGCCTCAACTGACGTACCACCGACGTACACCGGGAAGCGGCGCATGGCGAAGAAGACGAAGAAGCAGCACCAGCAGGGCGGCACACCGGCCACGGTGGCGCTGACGGCGGCGGGCGCGGAGTACACGGTCCACGCCTACGAGCACGACCCCTCGCACCCCTCCTACGGCGAGGAGGCGGCGGAGGCGATGGGCGTGTCGCCGGAGCGGGTCTTCAAGACGCTGGTGGCGGACGTCGACGGCGCGCTGACGGTGGCCGTGGTCCCGGTGTCGGGCCAACTGGACCTGAAGGCCCTGGCGACGGCGGTGGGCGGCAAACGGGCGGCGATGGCGGACCCGGCCCTGGCGGAACGCACCACCGGGTACGTCCGCGGCGGCATCTCGCCGCTGGGCCAGCGCAAGAGGCTGCCGACGGTGCTGGACGACTCGGCGTCCGCGCATCCGACGATCTGTGTCTCGGCGGGGCGGCGGGGCCTGGAGGTGGAGCTCGCCCCGGGGACGTTGACCGCTCTCACGGGGGCGGTACTGGCGCCGATCGGACGCGGCTGACGCTCCCGCGGGGGGCGACGGGGCGGTGGTTCTCGCCCCCGCCGCCCCTTCCCGTCCCGTCACGGGGGCGCTGCCCCCGTACCCCCGCTCCTCAAACGCCGGAGGGGCTGGATACAGCCCGTCTGGGGGTACCCCCTCTGGGGGAGTTTGAGGACGAGGCCCGAAGGGCCGAAAGGGGGGTCTGGGGGCGCAGCCCCCAGGGACGGGAACGGGAAGGGGCGGCGGGGGCGAGAACCCGAAGGCTACTGCGCCGGAAAGGGGTGGGCGGGTTCCGGGTCCCGGGGGCCGAAGAGGGCGGTCAGGCCCAGGTGGACCAGCGTGGCCGACAGCGGCAGCGCCAACGGCGCGGCCCACTTCGCACTCAGCTTCAGCGGCGCCGCGAACGTCACACCCTTGCCGACGGCCCGGGCATGCGCGATGACGTCCTGGGCGGGCCCGAGCCACACGCCGAGCCGCCACGCCAGCAGCGAGCCGAGCAGGCTGCCGACCGCCAGGCCGATGACCAGCGGCACCCCGCCCCGGCGCCGCACCAGGAACACCGCGAGGGCGCAGACGGCGCCGACGGCCAGGGACAGCAATATGAAGGTGCCGTCGACGCCGATGGCCTGCTCGCCCTCGCTGTCCTTGAGGTAGACGACCCAGTTCTTGCCGACCGCGTCGCCGACCAGCGGCACCCGCGGCGCCAGCTGCCACCACAGCAGCCCGAGCAGCACCCCGCCGAGCACCGCCACCGCCACCGCGATCAGCGCGGCCTCCCGCACCTCCGTCCCCATGCCGGGACCGGCGTCCTGGGGCGCGGGGGCCGGGTGGCCGGGACCGGTGCCGGGGGGCGGCCACGCCCCGTCGTCGTGCGGGGAGTGCTCGTGCGGCGGCGGAGGCGGAGTCAGCGGTGCGGTCACCAGGACATCGTGCCAGGCCCCGCTGTGCCGCGCGTCACCGGACGGCGGCCCGCCGGTACGCCCAGGCGGCCACGGCCAGCGAGGCGACCCCGACCGCCGCGCAGACGGCCAGGTCACCGGCGACCAGCGCCCAGTCGGGGCGCGCGCCGAAGGTCCGCGCGAACGCCTCCACACCGTACGTCGAGGGCAGCAGGTCCCTCAGCAGCCGTACCGGGCCCGGCATCCGCCCGGCCGGCAGGACGCCCAGCAGCAGCGCGGCCGACATGCCCAGCTGGCCGAGGAGCGTGGCGATCTCGGGGCGCGGCGCGAGGAGCCCGAGCGCGGCGCCGAGCCCGGCGAGCGCGGCCCCGGCGAGCGGGATCACGGCGGCGAGCACCCACAGGTTCGTCAGCGGCAGCCCGAACAGCACGCCTCCGAAGGCGGCGGTCACCACGGTCCCGGGCACGGTGAAGGACGCGTACGCCGCGGCCGTGCCCAGCACCACGGCCGCGGGCGGCACCGGGAGCGTGGCGTAGTGGTCGAGGCCGCCGTTGCCGCGCAGCTGGCCGAAGTACTGGGCCAGCAGGTTCAGTCCGACGTACGCGACCACCAGCACCGCCGACCCGGACACCACGGAGCGGGCGTCGGGGCTGCCGGAGTCCACGACCCCGCGCATCATGATCAGGATGCCGACCGACTGGAAGGTCGCCACGAACAGCAGCGGGATGCGCGCCACGCGGGCGCGGGACAGCTGCGCCCGGTACACGGCGGCCAGGGACGGCCACAGCCGCGCCCGGGGGCCGAGTTCGGCGGCGGGCGGCCGGGCGGGGCCCCGGCCGCCGGCCGGTGCGGGGCCGGGCAGGACATCGGCGGACACGGCACTCACTTCGGTGTGTTCCTCCTCCGGCCGTTCACGCCTTCACCAGTCCCCGTCCGTCGCCGCCCAGGGCGAGGTAGACGTCCTCCAGGCTGGGCGTGGCGAGCGTGAAGTCGTCGAGGGCGGCGAAGGCGGCACCGCCGGTCACCGTGGCGACGGCGGCGCGGGCCTGCTCGGGGGCGAGCCGCAGGGTCCAGCGGCGCCCGGACTCGACGGCGCGCCCGCGCAGCTCGGCGACCTCGGGCACCTCCAGCGGCGGCTGCTCCCGCCACACGAGTTCGACCCGCACCTCGCCGGCGACGGCCTCCTTGAGCCCGGCGGGGGTGTCGCAGGCGATCACGCGGCCCCGGTCGATGACGGCGACGCGGTCGAGGACGGTCTCGGCCTCGATGACGTTGTGGGTGACCAGCAGGACGGTGGTGCCGTGCTCGGCGCGGCGCCGGTCGACGGCGGACCACACCGCGCGCCGGGCGACCGGGTCCATGCCGGTGGTGGGCTCGTCGAGGACGAGCAGCGGGCGTTCGCCGACGAGCGCGGCGGCGAAGCAGGCCAGTCTGCGCTGTCCGCCGGAGAGTTTCCGCAGGGCGCGGCCGGCGATCGGGGTGAGGCCGAGTTCGTCGAGCACGGCGTCGCGTTCGGCGCGGGCGCGGCGCAGATCCAGGCCGCGCAGCCGTCCGGTGGTCTCGACGGCGAGGGAGACGGTGAGCTCGTCGAGGGCGCCGGCCTCCTGGCCGAGGTAGGCGAGGATGCGGGCGGCGCGCTCGGGGTGGCGCACGATGTCGTGGCCGAGGATCTCGACGCTGCCCCGGTCGGGGCGCAGCAGGCCGGTCAGCTGGCGTACGAGGGTGGACTTGCCGGCGCCGTTGGGGCCGAGCAGTCCGAAGATCTCACCGCGCCGGATGTCGAGTTCGATCCCGTCGGTGGCCCGTACCTCGGGCGTGGCGGGAGTGCCGCGGCGGCCGCGCACCGCGGGGTAGGTCTTGCTCAGACCGCGCACCGCACACACGACCTCGGGGTCGTGCCGTGGTGCCTGTGGCGCGCGCGTACTCACAAGGCACGAGGGTACGGGGTCGGCCCCCTTTACCTGCCTTTGGGGCGCCTGTCGTCGGCGGGCGCCCCCGGGCCCGGAAAGGCCCGTTCAGCCGGGGTACGGCGGGGCGCCGCGATGCCGCCCGGCACCGGGGCGCGGGGCGGGTTCGCCCGATCGGAGGGGGTGAGAGTTCGGTCACCCCGGCGCCGCCCGGTGCGCACCCCCGCCGGGCCGCCGGGTTCACCGCCGCCGGGCCGTCCGGTTCACTCCGCCGCCGTGGCGTGTTCCGTCTCCGTACGGGCGTCGATCTCGCGCCAGAAGCCCGCCCGGATGGCGTAGCGGTCGTTCTCGTCGATCTGGTCGTCCTTGTGGGCGAGGAGGCCGAAGCGGGCGGCGTAGCGGAGGAGTTCGCCGTCGACGCGGTGCGGGATGCGGGGGTACATGCCGGAGAGCCGCTGGAGGTGGGTCTGGTCGCCGAGGCGGGCCATCCAGCGGCGGGCGAAGACCTGGCCGACCTCGTAGGAGTCGCCGCTGACGGCGGTGATGTCCTCCTCGCGGTCGGCCCAGCGCTGCTCGGCCGTGGTGAGCTGGGCGAGCGTGGGCATTCCGGCGGCCTCGGGGGACTCGGCGCCGGTGCCCGGCCGGTCCACCCAGCCCTTGTCGGAGGACCAGCGCAGGGTGGCGTTCGTGGGGTGCGGGGCGGCGGTGTGCGTACCGCCTGCGGCGCGCAGGGCGGCGAGGTCCTTGGGCGTGGGGACGCCCTTGGGTGCGGGGACCCGTTCGGGTGAGGCGGCCGCGGCGGGCCGGGGGCGGGTCTCCTCGGGGCGCCGTCGGGACGCCGGGGCGAGTGCGGTGTCGGGCAGCGGCGCGGAGAGGATCGCGGCGATCTCGGGCCGGGACTCGGCCGGCGGCGCGCAGGGGCCGGCGAGTTCCCTGGCGCGGACGGCCTTGGTGATCCACGTACGGTCCAGGACGCGGCGTTCGTCGGCCTCGGCGACCAGGTCCTCGGACTGGTTGTAGTCGCCGTCGGCGGCCTGGACGGCCCACAGGTGGACGGCGACGCCGTGTTCCTTGGCGGCCATCATGCCGGGCAGCAGATCGCCGTCGCCGGTGACGAGGACGACGTCGGAGCAGGCGCCGTTGCGGGCCAGCTCGGTGAGCTCGGCGTGCATCGCGGCGTCCACGCCCTTCTGCGCCCAGCGGCCGTCGCTGCGGGTGAGCGCGCCGAGCCGGACGGTGACCCGGGGCATCACGCGCAGCCTGCGGTGCTCGGGCTGCGGGACGCGGTCGGGGGCGCCGTCGAACCAGTAGATGCGCAGCAGCGGGCGTTCGGTGTCGGACTCGGCCTGTTCGCGCAGCTGCTGGACGAGGGCCGAGTGGTCCACGGCGATACGGGAACGGGAGGGTTCTCCGGCGAGGAGACTCGCGGCGGCCCCCAGCAGATACCCGGCGTCCACCAGGACGATGCAGCGGTCCACGCGTTCCACCCTCTTTCCCGGGAAGTGTGCTTCGGGTTTCCTTCGAGTCTGCCCGACGGCGCGGAGGTTAACGGCCCGAACTCGATCTTCGGCGTGGCGTTTCGGCGGCCGGCTCCACGACCAAGCGTGTCACACACGGTAATTGTCCGGCATGCGCCTCTTGTCGTCCTGTGTGAATCTGGTCGCGGTCCTGGCCCCCAGATCCCCCTCAGGAGGCAGATCACCATGGCCAAGAACAAGAACCGCAAGCAGCCGGCCGGCCCTCCGAACCGTGCCGCGCGCCCCGAACACGCCCATGAGCAGGCACAGCAGGACATGGCGGAGGAGCAGCAGGCGGCCGGTCCCCGAATACCGGGCAGCCCGGCGCATGCCGCCCGTAAGCAGCAGAAGCGCTTCGGTCACAACTGACGCCCGGCCGGGGCACGGTCGAGCGCGGGCCCGCGGGTCCGTCGCGGACGAGGGGCGCATCCCGTGCGGGGTGCGCCCCTCGTCACATCAGGTAGCCGGTGTCCGTTCCGGCGGACTCGGCACAGGGCCCGTCAGCCGGCCAGGCAGGACGGGCCGAGGAGGACCTTGAGGTCGCCGAAGAGCGCGGGGTCGGGCTTCACCCGGTGCCGGTCCAGGCGCAGGACCGTCGTCTTCGTGGGCCCCTGGAGCTTGATGCGGACCTCGCTGTCGCCCCGGTGGTTGCCGAGGATCTCGCCGAGGCGGCTGACCATCGGCGGGGTGACGCGGGTGGCCGCGATGGTGAGGACGACGGGCGCGTTGGTGCCCGCGGAGGACAGGTCGGGGACGGAGAGTTCCATCGCGACCAGCCGGGGCACGTCCTCGCGCTTGTCGAGGCGGCCCTTGACGAACACCACGGCGTCCTCGACGAGCTGGGTCGACACCAGCTGGTAGGTCGCGGGGAAGAACATGCACTCGATGGAGCCCGCGAGGTCCTCGACGGTGGCGATCGCCCAGGCGTTGCCCTGTTTGGTCATCTTGCGCTGGAGGCCGGAGATGATGCCGCCGATGGTGACGACCGCGCCGTCCGAGTGCTCGCCGCCGGTGAGCTGGGCGATGCCCGCGTCGGCCTTGTCGGACAGCACGTGCTCCAGACCGAAGAGGGGGTGGTCGGAGACGTAGAGGCCGAGCATCTCCCGTTCCTGGGCGAGGAGATAGGTCTTGTCCCACTCCTCGTCGGTGAAGACGACGTCGAGTCCGAAGCCGGGTTCGTCGTTCTGGGCCTC
Organism: Streptomyces sp. NPDC047000; assembly: GCF_040644295.1. NCBI lineage: Bacteria > Bacillati > Actinomycetota > Actinomycetes > Kitasatosporales > Streptomycetaceae > Streptomyces > Streptomyces sp. NPDC047000. The sequence goes on along the minus strand of NZ_JBEYWE010000004.1, from coordinate 130,624 downwards.
GCCCATGCCGCCGAAGAGGTCGAACTGGCCCTCGGCCTCCTTGCGCTTGACCGCGACCACGTTGTCGATCATCGGCTCGTACTGCGCGGTGAGGCCCTTGCGGGTGTGCCCCATGGTGTCGAAGGCGCCCGCCTTGATCAGGGACTCCGTGGTGCGCTTGTTGCAGACCACCGCCTCGACCTTGTCGAGGTAGTCGGGGAACGAGGAGTACTTGCCCTTGGACTTGCGGCTCCTGATGATCGACTCGACGACGTTGGTGCCGACGTTGCGCACCGCGGACAGGCCGAAGAGGATCACGTCGTCGCCCTGGGCGGAGAAGTTGGCGACCGACTCGTTGACGTTGGGCGGGAGGACCTTGATGCCCATGCGGCGGCATTCGTTGAGGTAGACCGCCGACTTGTCCTTGTCGTCCTTGACGGAGGTCAGCAGCCCGGCCATGTACTCGGCGGGGTGGTTGGCCTTCAGGTAGGCGGTCCAGTAGGAGACCAGGCCGTAGGCGGCCGAGTGCGCCTTGTTGAAGGCGTAGCCGGCGAACGGGACCAGCACGTCCCAGAGGGCCTGGATGGCCTCGTCGCTGTAGCCGTTCTTCTTGGCGCCGGCCTGGAAGATGGTGAAGTTCTTGGCCAGCTCGTCGGGCTTCTTCTTGCCCATCACACGGCGCAGGATGTCGGCCTCGCCGAGCGAGTAACCGGCGATGATCTGGGCGGCCTTCTGCACCTGCTCCTGGTAGACGATCAGGCCGTAGGTGACCGCCAGGACCTCTTCCAGCGGCTCCTCCAGCTCCGGGTGGATCGGGGTGATCTCCTGGAGCTTGTTCTTGCGGAGGGCGTAGTTGGTGTGCGAGTCCATGCCCATCGGGCCGGGACGGTAGAGCGCCGAGACGGCGGAGATGTCCTCGAAGTTGTCGGGCTTCATCAGGCGCAGCAGCGAGCGCATGGGGCCGCCGTCGAACTGGAAGACACCGAGCGTGTCGCCGCGCTGGAGCAGGTCGAAGGTCGTGGGGTCGTCCAGCGGCAGCGACAGCAGGTCGAGTTCGACGCCCTTGTTGGACTTCACCATCTTGACGGCGTCGTCCATGATCGTCAGGTTGCGCAGGCCGAGGAAGTCCATCTTCAGCAGGCCGAGCGACTCGCACTGCGGGTAGTCCCACTGGGTGATGGTCACACCGTCCGTGTGCCGCACCCAGACCGGGGCGTGGTCGACGATGGGCTCGCTGGACATGATGACGCCGGCGGCGTGCACGCCCATCTGCCGGACCAGGCCCTCGACGCCCTTGGCGGTGTCGATGACCTTCTTCACGTCCGGCTCGTTCTCGTACATCGAGCGGATCTCGCCCGCCTCGTTGTAGCGGGGGTGCGAGGGGTTGGTGATGCCGTCCAGGTCGATGCCCTTGCCGAGGACGTCGGCGGGCATCGCCTTGGTGAGGCGGTCGCCCATGGCGTACGGGTAGCCCAGCACGCGCGCGGAGTCCTTGATCGCGTTCTTGGCCTTGATCTTGCCGTACGTGCCGATCATGGCGACCTTGTCGGCGCCGTACTTCTCCGTCACGTACCGGATCACCTCGACGCGCCGGCGCTCGTCGAAGTCGATGTCGACGTCGGGCATGGAGATGCGCTCGGGGTTGAGGAACCGCTCGAAGATCAGACCGTGCGGGATGGGGTCGAGGTCGGTGATGCCCATGGCGTACGCGACGATCGAGCCGGCGGCGGAGCCCCGGCCGGGGCCGACGGCGATGCCGTTGTTCTTGGCCCACATGATGAAGTCGGCGACGACGAGGAAGTAGCCCGGGAACCCCATCGAGATGATGACGTCCATCTCGTAGTCGGCCTGCTTCTGGCGGTCCTCGGGGATGCCGCCGGGGAAGCGGCGCTCCATGCCGCGGCGTACCTCCTCCTTGAACCAGCTGACCTCGGTGTAGCCCTCGGGGATCTCGAACTTGGGCATCAGGTCGCGCTTGACGAACATGCCCTCGGTGTCGACCATCTCGGCGATCAGGAGCGTGTTGCGGCAGCCCTCCTGCCAGGCGTCGGAGGAGTCGATCGCGTACATCTCGTCGGCGGACTTCAGGTAGTAGCCGGTTCCGTCGAACTTGAAGCGGTCCGGGTCGGAGAGGTTCTTGCCGGTCTGGATGCACAGCAGCGCGTCGTGCGCGGTCGCCTCGTGCGCGTACGTGTAGTGCGAGTCGTTGGTGACCAGCGGGGGGATGCCGAGCTTCTTGCCGATCTCCAGGAGCCCCTCGCGGACCCGGTGCTCGATGTCGATGCCGTGGTCCATCAGTTCCAGGAAGTAGCGGTCCTTGCCGAAGATGTCCCGGTAGTCGGCGGCCGCCTTGAGGGCCTCGTCGAAGTGGCCGAGGCGCAGCCGGGTCTGGACCTCGCCGGAGGGGCAGCCGGTGGAGGCGACGATGCCCTCGGACCACTGGGAGATGGTCTCCTTGTCCATCCGGGGCCACTTCTGCAGCCAGCCCTCGGCGTACGCGTCGGAGGACAGCCGGAAGAGGTTGTGCAGCCCCTTGGCGTCGACCGCCCACATCGTCTTGTGGGTGTAACCGCCGGAGCCGGAGATGTCGTCGCGCTTCTGGTGCGGCTGGCCCCACAGGATCTTGCGCTTGTTGCGCCGGGACTCGGGGGCGACGTACGCCTCGATCCCGATGATCGGGGTGACCCCGGCCTTCTCGGCGGAGTGGAAGAAGTCGTACGCCCCGTGCAGGTTGCCGTGGTCGGACATCGCGATGTGCGTCATGCCCATCTCGTTGCACGCGTTGAACATGTCCTTGAGCCGCGCGGCACCGTCCAGCAGCGAGTACTGGGTGTGGACGTGCAGGTGCGTGAACGGCGCTTTCGACACGGGTACGGCCTCCAGGGAAACTGGCGTCGACGGTCTTCCGACCGGCTGCGGACGGTCCGGGGGACAGCGTCGAAGTCTATGCCCCGGTACTGACGCGCGAGGGCGCGCGACGCGTACCTTCGTGCGGGGCGGCGGGCACTCGCGCGGCCCCTCGCCCGTTGAAGGCGGCAGGCGCCGCCGTACGTGGTTCCGCACCTGCCCGCGCGTCCCCGTACGTCTGCACGTCCACGCACCGTTCCCGCACCAGGAGGCACCTCTCGATGTCGGTTCCCCAGCTCAGCGACGAGCAGCGCGGCGAGGAGATCCTCGCCGTCTTCGACACCGCCTTCGGCGAGCTCCTGGCCGCCGACCCGGCCGCGTTCCGGGTGAAGTTCCGGAAGATGGCGGCCTCGGCGTTCGCGTTCTACCGGGGCACGGCCTGCCTCTTCTACCACGACCTGGCCGCGGAGAAGCGCGGCGGCCCGTACCTGGACGAGCGCACCTCGCGCGTGTGGATCCACGGTGACCTGCACGCCGAGAACTTCGGCACGTACATGGACTCCAACGGACGGCTGGTCTTCAACGTCAACGACTTCGACGAGGCGTACGTCGGCCCCTTCACCTGGGACCTGAAGCGCTTCGCGGCGTCGGTCGCGCTCGTCGGGTACGCGAAGGCGCTCAGCGACGAGCAGATCACCGGGCTGGTCGCGGTGTACGCGGCGGCCTACCGGGAGCGGATCCACGCGCTGGCGACCGGTGCCAAGGACGACGAGGTGCCGCCCTTCACGCTGGACACCGCGCAGGGCCCGCTGCTGGGCGCGCTGCGGGTCGCCCGCTCGCTGACCCGCTTCGAACTGCTGGACTCGATGACGGAGATCCGTGACTTCGAGCGCCGCTTCGCGCCGGGCGGCGGCTCCATCGAGCTGGACGCGGCCACCCGCTACAAGGTGCTCGCGGCCTTCGACGGCTATCTGGAGACGCTGCCGGAGACGTCGCTGGCCCACCCGGACTCCTACCGGGTCAAGGACGTGGTGGGGCGGCGCGGCATCGGCATCGGCTCGGCCGGTCTGCCGTCGTACAACATCCTGCTGGAGGGCCACAGCGACGCCCTGGAGAACGACGTCGTCATCTACATCAAGCAGGCCCAGACCCCGGCCGTCTCGCGGCACGTCACCGACCAGGCGATCCGGGACTACTTCCGGCACGAGGGCCACCGCACGGTGATCTCGCAGCGCGCCCTGCAGGCGCACGCCGACCCGTGGCTGGGCTGGACCGAGCTGGACGGCGCGGGGCAGCTGGTCGCCGAGGTGTCGCCGTACGCGGTGGACCTGGACTGGGGCGACATCGACGACCTGGAGGAGATCGCGGCGGTCGTCGCCGACCTGGGGCGTGCCACGGCCACCATGCATGCGGCGGCGGACGACACCTCCGGCGAGTCCCTGGTGCCGTTCTCCACCGAGCGGGCCATCGACGCGGCGATCGCGGCCGACGAGGACGGCTTCGCGGGCCTGCTGACCGGCTTCGCGCACGACTACGGCGCCCGCGCGCGGGCCGACCACCAGATCTTCGTCGACCTGTTCCGCAACGGCAGGATCCCGGGCCTGTAGCCGGCCGCGGTCCCTGCGGGGGCTTCCCGCGGGGGCCTCCCGCAGGGGCTTTCCGCGTGGCGTAAAAGACACCCGTTCACAGGGAGCCTTTAGGAGTCCCTTAACGCAGGACGTGACACACTGCTCTGCGCGATGGACTTCACCGGGAACCGACTCAGAGCCGCGCGCGCGGCGCTGTTCACGGCTGTCGTCGTGACCCTCGGCACCGCGTCGCACGTCCTGCTGTCCCGGGTTCCCCTGCCGCTCAACACGGTGGCCGCCGTCGCGGCCGCCGTGTTCGTGCTCGCCTATCTCCTGGCGGGCCGGGAGCGCGGTTTCGCCGCGATCGCCGCCGCGCTGATCCCGCTGGAGCTGGCCGCCGACACCGTCTTCACCACCGGCCAGACGGTCTGCTACGGCAGGGCGGGCGGTCCGGTGGCGGGCCCGCTGCGCTCCGTCGGCTTCGACGTCCTGTGCGGCGACGGCAGCCATGTCGGCGACCCGCTGACCCGGGTGGCGGGCACCGGCGGCGACCGGTTCGCGGCGCTGCTCTCCCACAGCGGCCCGGCGACCCCCTGGCTGCTGCTGGGCGCGCACCTCTGCGTGGGCCTGGTCGCCGCCGCCTGGCTGCACCGCGGCGAGCGGGCGGTGGCCCGGCTCCTGCGGGCGGCGGCCGCGACGACCTTCCGGCCGCTGCTGCTGGCCGTCACCGCCGTCACGGTGCGGTCCGCCCCCGAGGCGCCCCGGCCGCCCCGCCCCGCCCCGCGGACGCCCCCCGTCCGTGAGCTGCTCACCGCGCACTCCCCCGGACGGCGCGGACCGCCCTGCCCGGTCGCCGTCGCCTGACCGGCGGCACGGCATCCGAGCACCGGCAGTCCCCCGCACACTTCCCGCGTGCCCCAGGCGCGCGCCCCGGACGGAGATCACCAGCATGAGCCAGCGGAACAGCCAGCAGCACAAGGTCGCGGCCCGTGAGCGGCTGCGCATCGAGCGCGAGAAGCAGGCCAGGAAGGACAAGGTCCGGCGGCAGCTCATCGTGGGCGCCTCGATCGTCGCCGTACTGGCGGCGGCCGGCGGCATCGGCTACGCCGTCGTCCAGAACAACAAGCCCAGTTACTGGGAGGGCCTGAAGGACGCCAAGGTCACCGCGCCCGCGAACACCACGGGCAAGGACGGCACCACCGTGGTGATCGGCAAGAGCACCGCCAAGAAGACCCTCAAGGTGTACGAGGACCCGCGCTGCCCGGTCTGCTCCGAGTTCGAGCAGGCCATCGGCAAGACCGTGGAACAGGACATCACCGACGGGAAGTTCAAGTTCCAGTTCGTCGGCGGTGTCTTCCTCGACGGCAACACCAACGGCGAGGGCTCCAAGAACGCCATGAGCGCCCTCGGCGCCGCGCTCAACGTCAGTCCCCAGGCGTTCCTCGACTTCAAGTACGCGATGTACTCGGCCAAGTTCCACCCCGAGGAGACGAACGACAAGTTCAAGGACGACGCCTATCTCATCAAGATCGGCGACACCGTCCCCGCCCTCAAGAACAACGCCACGTTCCAGGACGCCGTGAAGAACGGCACGTACGACGCCTGGGCGGTCGCCATGGGGAAGGCGTTCGACAACAACAAGGACAACGTGACGGGCACCCCCACCCTCGTCATGGACGGCAAGAAGGTCAGCACCTCCGACGGCAACCCGCCGATGACGGTGGCCGACTTCGACTCCGTCGTCGGCGCGGCGCTCAAGGCCTGAGCCGGACGGTGCCCCGGCCCCCGTGGCCGGGGCACCACGGCGTCCCGCGGCCGGCGGGCTACAGGGAGTCCAGGAAGCCGAGCGCCACCCGCCAGGTGGCCTCGGCGGCCTCCGCGTCGTGGTCCGGCAGGTCCGGGTCGGTGTAGAGGTGGCCGGCCCCCGGATAGCGGTAGACCTCCACGTCCGCGCCCGCCCGGCCCATCTGGAGATACCAGGCGCTCAGCCAGTCGTCCGTCTCGAACGCGTCCGGTTCCGCGACATGCAGCTGCACCGGCAGGCCGTCCACCGACGCGTTCGGCGCGAGGTCCGAGGTGCCGTGCAGGAGCAGCAGCCCGCGCGCCCGCTCGTCGCCGAGCGCCAGGGTCTGCGCGATCGCGGCGCCGAGCGAGAACCCGGCGTACACCAGACCGCGTTCGGAGTAAGGCGCGGCGGCCAGCACGGCCTTCCTCAGCAGTTCGTCCTTGCCGGTCTCCTCCCGGAAGGCCTGGGCCGCCTCCATGTCCTCGAAGGTGCGCCCGTCGAACAGGTCCGGCGTCCACACCTCGTGCCCCGCGGCACGCAACCGGTCGGCCGCCGCGCGCACGGCGGGCCTGAGGCCGTAGATCGAGTGGAAGAGCATGATGTTCATGAGGCCATGGTGCCAGCCGGGTACGACATCGCCGGGCGAGGTGTGCGACCGGGTGTGAGGAAACCGGCATGTTCGAGCACCGCCCGGGCCGGTCAGGCGCGAAGGCATGGAGAACGTACTGCGTCCACTGATCGTGGTCGGCGGCTCGGTCGTGCTCACCGTCCTGATCGGGTGGGCGACCGACTTCCTGCTGCGCAAGGCCGACGACCGGCACCGCGAGACCCCGCTGTGGGGGCTGCTGCGCCGTGCCCGTGTGCCCTACCAACTGGTCCTGTGCGCAGGCCTGCTGAGGGGCTCGTACGACCAGGCGAAGCTGTTCCAGGACCACCGTGTCGGCATCGGCCGGACGCTGACCCTGGTTCTGATCGGCTCCGCCGCCTGGCTGGTGATCCGGATCACGGCCGCGATCGTCGAGTCGTCGTACGCCCGTTACGCCCATTCCCGCGCCCGGCGCGATCCGGCGCGGGTCCGCCGGGTGCGCACCCAGGTGTCGCTGATCATGCGGGTGGTCGCGGCGGTCGTCGGCGTGATGGCGGCGGCCGCGATGCTGCTGACGTTCCCGGCGATGCGGGCCGCCGGCGCCTCGCTGCTGGCCTCCGCCGGGATCCTCGGCATCGTCGCCGGCGTCGCCGCCCAGTCCACGCTCGGCAACCTGTTCGCGGGACTCCAGATCGCGTTCGGCGACATGGTGCGGCTCGGCGACACCGTGGTGGTGGACGGCGAGTGGGGCATCGTCGACGAGATCACGCTGACGTATCTGACGGTACGGACCTGGGACGACCGGCGGATCACCATGCCGGTGTCGTACTTCACCTCGAAGCCGTTCGAGAACTGGTCGCGGGGCACCCCGCAGATGACCGGGATCGTCTACTGGCACCTCGACCACACCGCGCCGGTGGAGGAGATGCGGGGCAAGTTGCGCGACATCCTGCGGCAGTGCCCGGCGTGGGACGGGCGGGACTACGGCATCGCCGTCACCGACACCACGCCGAACACCGTCCAGGTGCGGGCGCTGGTGACGGCGAAGGACGCGGACGACGTCTGGACGGTGCGGGTCACCGTGCGGGAGCGGATGCTGCGGTGGCTGTGCGAGGAGCATCCTCATGCGCTGCCCCGGGTGAACACGGCGGACGCGGTGCCGCCTCCGGCGCGGCCGGCGATCTCCCGGAACGGGGTGGCCCACCGGCTCCACGAGCCCCCGCGTACCGGCCGCGGCTGACCGTCCGGCCGTTCGCCGGTGGCGTTCTCCGCCCCCGCCGCCCCTTCCCGTTCCCGTCCCGGGGGCTGCCGCCCCCGGCCCCCCGCTTCGGCCCTGGACGGGCCTCGTCCTCAAACGCCGGACGGGCTGGAGGAGGCGGGGGCGTCAGCGGAGGCTGCGTACGTCCAGGTGGCGGAGGACCCGGTCGACCACCTCCGGATCGGCCCCCGCCTCACTGCGTGCGGCCAGCACCTCGTGCCGTGCCGCGCTCAGCAGCTCCCCCTGGATGCGCCGCACCCGCCTGAGCCGCCGCACACGCTGCTCGTGTCCTTCCCGGCGTTCCTCCCCGCCCATCCCGGGATTGATCCGCACCCCGATCTCGTAGGCCTGCCGGTGCATCCGCTCGGCCAGTTCCTCCGGCAGGTCCTCGCTCTCCTCGATCTCCCGCAGCCGCCGCTTGGCCGCCCCCGCCGCCCGCAGGGCCAGTTCCTTCTCGAACTCCTGCTCCCGCTCGGTGTCGGCCCGCACGCCCAGCCGCCGTACCAGCCACGGCAGGGTCAGCCCCTGCAGCAGCAGGGTGCCCATGATGACCCCGAAGGCGATGAAGACGATCTCCTCCCGGTCCGGGAAGGGCGCGCCGGCGTCGGTCCTCAGCGGGACGGCCAGGGCCAGCGCCACCGAGGCCACCCCGCGCATCCCCGCCCACCACATGACGACGGTCTCGTGCCAGCTCAGCGGGATGTCCTCGTCGTGGTCCCGGCGCGCGTGCAGCCGTTTGGTGAGCCAGGTGGCCGGCAGCAGCCACATCAGCCGGACCAGGACGACCACGCCCAGCACCGCCCCGGCCCAGCCCAGCAGTTCGCCCCACCGCCCGGACGCGGTCCTGATCGCGTTGTGCATCTCCAGGCCGATCAGCCCGAAGGCGACACCGGTGACCAGGGTGTCGACGATGTCCCAGAAGGTGTGTCCGGCGAGCCGGGTCAGCACGTCGTCCGCGTCGAGGGCGTACTCGGCGAGGAACAGCGCCGTGGTGAGCACGGCGAGCACCCCGGAGCCGTGCAGTTCCTCCGCGAGGACGTACGAGGCGTACGGCACCAGCAGGGTGAGACCGATCTGGAGGGTGGTGTCGCCGAGCAGGTCGAGCAGCCGGTTGGAACCCCAGCCGAGCACCAGCCCGACCGCGAGGGCGACCACCGCGGACAGCACCAGGTCGAGTCCGGCCCGCCAGGCGGAGAAGCTGCCGCTGACGGCCGCGGCGATCGCCACGTGGTAGAGCACGATCGCGGTGACGTCGTTGAACAGGCCCTCGCCCTCCAGGATCGACACCAGCCGGCGCGGCAGCCCGAGCTGCCCGGCGACGGCGGTCGCCGCGACCGGGTCGGGTGGGGCGATCAGTGCGCCGAGCGCCACGGCGGCGGCGACCGGCAGTCCGGGCACGATCGAGTGGGCGACGGCGGCCACGGTCAGCGTGGTGACGAAGACCAGCGCCACGGCGAGCAGGAAGATCGGCCGTCTGTTGGCCGTGAACTGCCGCCACGAGGTGCGCCGGACCGCCGCGTACAGCAGCGGGGGCAGCAGCAGCGGCAGGATCAGTCCGGGCGGGATGTCGACGTTCGGTACGAAGTCGAGCACCGCGAGGACGATCCCGAGCAGGGTCATCAGCACCGGTGCCGGAAGTCCGAACCGGTCCCCGACCGGCACGCTCACCACGGCCCCCAGCAGCAGCACGAACAGGAGGGCCAGCTGGTCCACGGTCAGCGCTCCGGCGGTTCGGAAGATCGTACGGCGGATCTCCAGCCTGCCACGACCGCCGTCCGACCGGCCCGTCCGGCCGTCCTCCGGCCGACCCGCCCCCGGGTCCGGCGGCCGTGGTCAGAGCGTGCGGCGCATGCCCTGGTGCGGGATGCCCGCCTCCTCGTACTCCGGGCCGTACGCCGTGTAGCCGAGCCGCTCGTAGAAGCCCAGCGCGTGCGTCTGCGCGTGCAGGTCCAGCGTCGTGACGCCGCGCGCGCGGGCCGCGTCCTCGATGGCCCGCACCAGCGCGACGCCGACGCCGAGACCGCGCGCGGGGCGGGCCACGGCGAGCCGGCCGAGCAGTCCGAGGGACGGGTCGCCGCCGGTCGGCTCCGCCGCTCCGGGGCCGTGCAGCAGGCGGCCGGTGCCGAGCGGCTCGCCGTCCTCGCGGACCGCGAGGACGTGCAGCGCCACCGTGTCGTGGACGTCGTACTCCAGGTCCTCGGGAACGCCCTGCTCGCCGACGAAGACCTCCTTGCGGACCGCGAAGCACGCCTCCCGGTCGGCGGGGTCCTCGGCGACCCGCACGGTGTACGCGGCCCCGCGGCTCATGCGTAGGTCTCCTCGCGGACCTGGTCCAGGGCGCTCTGGAGGTCGTCGGGGTAGTCGCTGACGAACTCGGCCCACTCGCCGTCCCCGGGGTGCTCGAAGCCCAGGCGCACGGCGTGCAGCCACTGCCGGGTGAGGCCGAGGCGCCGGGCGAGGGTCGGGTCGGCGCCGTAGGTCAGGTCACCGACGCAGGGATGGCGGTGGGCGGCCATGTGGACGCGGATCTGGTGGGTGCGGCCGGTCTCCAGCTTGATGTCGAGCAGGGAGGCGGCGCGGAACGCCTCGACGAGGTCGTAGTGCGTGACGGACGGCTTGCCGTCCGCGGTGACCGCCCACTTGTAGTCGTGCTGCGGGTGGCGGCCGATGGGCGCGTCGATGGTGCCGCTGGTGGGGTCGGGGTGGCCCTGGACGAGCGCGTGGTAGCGCTTGTCGACCGTGCGCTCCTTGAACTGGCGCTTGAGGGAGGTGTACGCGTACTCCGACTTGGCGACGACCATCAGGCCGGACGTGCCGACGTCGAGGCGGTGCACGACGCCCTGGCGTTCGGCGGCGCCGGAGGTGGAGATCCGGTACCCGGCGGCGGCCAGGCCGCCGATCACGGTCGGGCCGCTCCAGCCGGGGCTGGGGTGCGCGGCCACGCCGACCGGTTTGACGATCACGACCACGTCGGCGTCGTCGTGCACGATCTCCATGCCCTCGACCGGCTCGGCCACCACCTGCACCGGCGCGGGGGCCTGCGGCATCTCGACCTCCAGCCAGGCGCCGCCGCGGACCCGTTCGGACTTGCCGACGACCGAGCCGTCGACCTGCACCTTGCCCGCCCCGGCCAGCTCGGCCGCCTTGGTGCGGGAGAAGCCGAACATGCGGGAGATGGCGGCGTCGACGCGCTCGCCCTCCAGGCCGTCGGGCACGGGCAGGGTACGGATCTCGGGAAGCGTGCTCACCCGTCGAGTATGCCGGACGGGCCGGACAGCCCCGTACGCGCGCCCGCCCGGGGGTGTGCGCCGCCGGGCGCCGCCGTCACGGCCGCGGCCGGGCCGCCGTCAGTCGTGGTGGACGCTGCCGTCCGGGTCCAGGCCGCGGAAGGACAGCAGGACGATCAGGATGCCGCCGCACACGATCGCGGAGTCGGCCAGGTTGAACACCGCGAAGCCCTTGGGCGCGATGAAGTCGACGACCTGGCCCTCGAACACGCCCGGGGAGCGGAAGACCCGGTCCGTGAGGTTGCCGAGGGCGCCGCCGAGCAGCAGCCCGAGCGCGATCGCCCAGGGCGTGCTGTAGAGCTTGCGGGCCAGCCGGATGATCACCACGATCACCGCCGCCGCGATCACCGTGAAGATCACGGTGAACGCCTGGCCGAAGCCGAAGGCCGCGCCGGGGTTGCGGATCGCGTTGAACTCCAGCCAGTCACCGGCGACCTCGACCGGCGCGTGGTGCTCCAGTTTCGCGACCACGAGCATCTTGCTGATCAGGTCGAGCGCGTACGCGAAGGAGGCGACCACGAACAGGACGGCGATCCGGCGCCTGCCCCGGGACCGTCCGGGCGAGGATTCCCGCTGGTCCGCGCCGGGCGCGGCGGGGACACCGGGTGTCCGGCCGACCGCCGTCGGCTCGCCGCTGTGGTCCGGGATGCCCGGCGTACCGATGATGCGCTCCGCCTCTGCCACGTGAGTCCCTCAACCTTAGGTGCCTGCCTGAGGACGAGGGTACGGCACAGGCCACCGGACCGCCGTGCTCAGGCGGCCTCCACGGCCCCGGGTGCGCCCCGCCGCCCGCGGAGACCCCGGCCCGGCGGTCCGGCACCGCCCCGCACGTCCTCCCGGAGGCGCGGCACCGGTAGCGGCACTAGTAGCGGCGCTCCTGCTTCTGCTTGCACTCCACGCACAGGGTGGCGCGCGGGAACGCCTGCATACGGGCCTTGCCGATGGCGTTGCCGCAGTTCTCGCACAGGCCGTACGTGCCGGTGTCCAGCCGGTCCAGGGCCCGCTCGGTCTGCAGGAGCATCTCGCGCGCGTTGGCGGCCAGCGCCAGTTCGTGCTCGCGCGTGATGTTCTTGGTGCCGGTGTCGGCCTGGTCGTCGCCCGCGCCGTCGCCGGAGTCCCGCATCAGGCCCGCCACGGACGCCTCGGACGTGGCGATCTCGGTCCGCAGCCGCTCGTCCTCGGACAGCAGCTCGGTGCGGGCCTCCTCCACCTCCTCCGGGGTCCAGGGGTCCTCGCCGGGGCGCACCGGCAGATCGCCCGGATCCGCGGCCGCGGCGATCCGCGCCTTGGGTACGGCGCTGTCCGCCGCCGTGGCCGTACCAGGAGTCTTCTTCGCAACCACAGTCGTGGCTCCCGTCTGCTCCGCGGCCTGCGCCGCGACCGCTTTCTTGGCCGTGCTCTTCCCGCCCGTGCCCTTCCCGGCACCGGCCCGCGCGGCGGCGGCCGGTTCGTGCACCGCCTTCCCCGCGGCCTTCCCGCCGGCCTTCCCGCCGCCCGGTGCCGGCTTCCCGGCGGCGGCTTCGGCCGCGGTCCCGGCGGCGGCCCGCTCCGCCGGTCCCGTCCTCCCCGCGGTCTCCCCGGTCCCCGCCGTCCCCGTCCCCGTCACCTCCGTCCTCGCCGCTGTCTTCCTACCCACCGCCCGGCCCGCGGCAGCCCTCCCGGCCGCGTTCTTCGTACCGGCGGCCCTCGTGCCTTCCGCGCCCCCGTCCACCGCGCCCCGCGTGCTGTTCTTCGCCACCATGGCCGCGGCCCCTTCGCCTCTGTGATCACGCACGCAAATCGTGCTGGGACGATAAATCGACTCGAGTCCCGCGGCAACGGGGCACACCGCCCGATTCGCCCGCCTCGCACGTGCCGTGCGGCCGGATGCATCCGTTGTGCCCAGCTCCCCGCCCGGTAATCCGTCCTGCCGGCCGTCCCCCGGATCCGAACCCCCCTGCCTGGCCGTTCGGGGCATGCCGGCGGCCCGCGCCCGGCCCGCGCCCGGTTCCGGAAATCCGGTCGGTCGCCGCGCGTGGGGCGCCGTACACTGGGCGGAGCGAAAAGCGTGGATGGGGACGAGTAGCGGCGTACGCAGCCCAGAGCGACCCGGGGACGGTGGGAGCCCGGGGGCGAGCGCGCGGCGAAGATCACCCCGGAGCCGCCGGAAGAAAGCCGCAGCACTCCAGCGACGGCGAGTAGAGCCGGTCTCGCGACCCCAATGAGGGGGCTCACCGGTGCGCGTACGGCGCGCGCGGGAGGGCCAAGGAGGGTGGTACCGCGGGAGCGCGCCGGAGCGGCGCGGCCGGTCCGTATCAGGGCCGCGGCTCTCGTCCCTCCGGACGGAAGGCAGCAAGTCCGCCGGAGGAAGCCCGCTGATGACAACGCCGACGTACCGCCAGGTGCCCGCCCAGGTCGATCTGCCCGCGCTCGAGCACGCGGTGCTCGATTTCTGGCGCGAGCAGAAGATCTTCGCCAAGAGCCTGGAGCAGTCCGAGGGGCGCCCCGAGTGGGTGTTCTACGAGGGGCCGCCCACCGCCAACGGCATGCCCGGCGCCCACCACATCGAAGCCCGCGTCTTCAAGGACGTCTTCCCGCGTTTCCGCACCATGCGCGGCTACCACGTGGCCCGCAAGGCCGGCTGGGACTGCCACGGCCTGCCGGTGGAGCTGGCGGTGGAGAAGGAGCTCGGCTTCAGCGGCAAGCAGGACATCGAGGCGTACGGCATCGCCGAGTTCAACGCCCGGTGCCGCGAGTCCGTGCTGCGCCACACCGACGCGTTCTCCGACCTGACCACGCGCATGGGCTACTGGGTCGACCTGGACGACGCGTACGTCACGATGGAGCCCGAGTACATCGAGTCCGTCTGGTGGTCGCTGAAGGAGATCTTCCAGAAGGACCTGCTGGTCCAGGACCACCGGGTCGCCCCCTGGTGCCCGCGCTGCGGCACGGGCCTGTCGGACCACGAGCTGGCGCAGGGCTACGAGACGGTCGTGGACCCCTCGGTCTACGTCCGTTTCCCGCTGACCTCCGGCCCGCTGGCCGGCGAGGCGGCCCTCCTGGTGTGGACGACGACCCCCTGGACCCTGGTGTCCAACACGGCGGTCGCCGCGCACCCCGGGGTGACCTACGTCGTCGCGACGGACGGCGCGGAGAAGCTCGTCGTCGCCGAGCCGCTGCTCGCCGAGGCGCTCGGCGAGGGCTGGGAGGCGACCGGGCAGACCTTCACCGGCGCGGAGATGGAGCGCTGGACGTACCGGCGGCCCTTCGAGCTGGTGGAGTTCACCGAGCCCGCCCACTACGTGGTGAACGCCGAGTACGTCACCACCGAGGACGGCACCGGTCTGGTCCACCAGTCCCCCGCCTTCGGTGAGGACGACCTCAAGGTCTGCCGCGCCTACGGCCTGCCCGTGGTGAACCCGGTGCGCCCGGACGGCACCTTCGACCAGGACGTGCCGCTGGTCGGCGGCGTCTTCTTCAAGAAGGCCGACGAACGGCTCACCGAGGACCTCGCCGACCGGGGCATGCTGTTCCGGCACATCCCCTACGAGCACAGCTACCCGCACTGCTGGCGCTGCCACACCGCGCTGCTCTACTACGCGCAGCCCTCCTGGTACATCCGCACGACGGCGGTCAAGGACCGTCTGCTGGAGGAGAACGAGAAGACCAACTGGTTCCCGGAGACGGTCAAGCACGGCCGGTACGGGGACTGGCTCAACAACAACATCGACTGGGCGCTGTCCCGCAACCGCTACTGGGGCACCCCGCTGCCGATCTGGCGCTGCGAGGACGACCACCTCACCTGCGTCGGTTCGCGCGCCGAGCTGACGGAGCTGACCGGCACCGACCAGTCGGGGCTCGATCCGCACCGTCCGTTCATCGACGCCGTCACCTTCGCCTGCCGGCACGACGGCTGCGGGAAGACGGCCACCCGCGTGCCGGAGGTCATCGACGCCTGGTACGACTCGGGTTCGATGCCGTTCGCGCAGTACGGCTACCCGTACCGGAACAAGGAGCTGTTCGAGAGCCGTTACCCGGCGCAGTTCATCTCCGAGGCCATCGACCAGACGCGCGGCTGGTTCTACACGCTGATGGCGGTCGGCACGCTCGTGTTCGACAAGTCCTCGTACGAGAACGTCGTGTGCCTGGGCCACATCCTCGCCGAGGACGGCCGCAAGATGTCCAAGCACCTCGGCAACATCCTCCAGCCGATCCCGCTCATGGACCAGCACGGCGCGGACGCGGTGCGCTGGTTCATGGCGGCGGGCGGCTCGCCGTGGGCGGCACGCCGGGTGGGCCACGGCACCATCCAGGAGGTCGTCCGCAAGACCCTGCTGACGTACTGGAACACGGTGGCCTTCCAGGCCCTGTACGCCCGTACGTCGGACTGGGCGCCCAGCGCGGCGGACCCGGCCCCGGCCGACCGCCCGCTGCTGGACCGCTGGCTGCTGTCCGAACTGCACGCGCTCACCGACCAGGTCACCGAGGCCCTGGAGGCGTACGACACCCAGCGCGCCGGAAAGCTGCTGTCGGCGTTCGTCGACGACCTGTCCAACTGGTACGTCCGCCGGTCCCGGCGCCGGTTCTGGCAGGGCGACAAGGCCGCGCTGCGCACGCTGCACGAGGTCGTCGAGACCGTGACCCGGCTCATGGCCCCGCTGACCCCGTTCATCACCGAGCGGGTGTGGCAGGACCTGGTCGTGCCGGTCACCCCGGGTGCCCCGGAGTCGGTGCATCTGGCGTCCTGGCCGGAGGCCGACCTGTCGGCGATCGACCCGGGCCTGTCGAAGCAGATGGTGCTGGTGCGCCGGCTCGTCGAACTGGGCCGGGCCACGCGCGCGGAGTCGGGCGTCAAGACGCGCCAGCCGCTGTCGCGGGCACTGGTCGCGGCGGCCGGCTTCGAGACCCTGCACCCCGAACTGCACACGCAGATCACGGAGGAGCTCAACGTCAGCTCCCTGGCCTCGCTCTCGGAGGTCGGCGGCAGCCTGGTCGACACCACGGCCAAGGCCAACTTCCGCGCGCTGGGCAAGCGGTTCGGGAAGCGGGTCCAGGACGTGGCGAAGGCCGTCGCCGCCGCCGACGCGGCGGCGCTGTCGCTGGCCCTGCGCGAGGGGACGGCGTCGGTCGAGGTCGACGGCGAGACGATCACGCTGGCGCCGGACGAGGTCATCATCACGGAGACGCCGCGTGAGGGCTGGTCCGTCGCCTCCGACTCCGGCGCGACGGTGGCGCTCGACCTGGAGATCACCGAGGAACTGCGGCAGGCGGGTCTGGCCCGTGACGCGATCCGGCTGATCCAGGAGGCCCGCAAGAACAGCGGCCTCGACGTGGCCGACCGCATCGCCCTGCGCTGGACCTCCACCGACCCGGCGGTCGTGGCGGCGCTGGCCGAGCACTCCTCGCTGATCTCCGACGAGGTCCTGGCCACGGACTTCGCCCGGGGCGAGGCGGACGACACCTATGGCTCCGCCTTCACCGACGAGGGGCTGTCGCTCGCCTTCCGGCTGCGCAAGGCGTGAGTCCGCCCCGCCGCCCCTTCCCGTCCCCGGGGGCGCTGCCCCCGGACCCCCGCTCCTCAATCGCCGGAGGGGCTGATTTCAGCCCGTCCGGCGATTGAGGACGAGGCCCGTCCAGGGCCGAAAAGGGGGTCTGGGGGCGACGCGCGCAAAAGGGCGGGGCCCCGGAGAAACTCCGGGGCCCCGCCCTTTGAATGCCGACGACGTCTACCGCTCGGCGGCGGCCGTCAGTTGTCGTCCTCGTCGATCAGGAAGCCGCGCATCGGCGACGGCGCGCCACCCATCGGGCCCGGGCCCTGCGGGCGTACCGGGGCCATCGGCTGGGTCATCGCCGGGGACATCTGCTGCTGGCCGCCGAAGGACGGCGCCACCGGGCCGGGGCCACCGCCCATGCCCGGGTTGCCGTACGACGGGGCGCTCGCGCCGGCCGGGGCCATGGAGGGCGCCGGGGACGGCGGCAGCGAGGGCGCGGACGGCGTGCGCGGCGGGGCGAGGGAGTCGTCCGCCTGGGTCTCCAGCTGACGCAGCTGGGACTCCAGGTACGACTTCAGCCGCGTCCGGTACTCGCGCTCGAAGCCGCGCAGGTCCTCGACCTTGCGCTCCAGCGTGGCGCGGGCGGACTCCAGGGAGCCCATCGCGACGCGGTGCTTCTCCTGCGCGTCCCGCTCCAGGGCGTCGGCCTTGGCACGGGCGTCGCGCTCGAGACCCTCGGCACGGCTGCGCGCCTCACCGACGATCTTGTTGGCCTCGGAACGGGCCTCGGCGATCGCCTGGTCGGCGGTCTGCTGGGCCAGCGAGAGGACCCGTGCGGCGCTGTCGCCACCCGGCCCCTGACCGGGCATACCGGGACCGCCCATGGGGCCGCCCATCGGTCCGCCCATGGGGCCGCCCATGTGCTGCATGGGAGGCTGACCGCCCATGGGACCACCCATGGGGCCGCCCATCGGTCCCTGACCCATCGGACCCTGACCCATCGGACCCTGACCCATCGGACCCTGACCCATCGGTCCCTGACCCATGGGGCCCTGACCCATAGGACCCTGACCCATCGGACCCTGACCCATCGGGCCGTGGCCCTGCGGGCCGCCCTGGCCGCCGGGACCTGCGGGCAACTGCGGGGCGCCGCTGGGCAGCTGGGGCGGGCCTCCCATGGGGCCGCCCATCTGCTGCGGCGGGCCCGATATGCCGGCGGGCACCGGTCCGCCGGGTCCTCGCATGCCCTGCTGGGGCATCCCGCCCTGCTGCTGCATACCACCCTGCTGGGGCATCCCGCCCTGCTGCTGCATACCACCCTGCTGGGGCATGCCACCCTGCTGCTGCATCCCGCCCTGCTGAGGCATGCCACCCTGCTGCTGGTCCTGGTCCGGGCCCTTGCGCATGTTCTGCTGGTTCTGCGCGGCCGCGCGCGTGGCCGCGGCCAGTTTGGCGCGCAGGTCCTCGTTCTCGCGCAGCAGACGGGTCAGTTCGGCTTCGACCTCGTCGAGGAAGGCATCGACCTCGTCCTCGTCATAGCCTTCTCGGAGGCGGACGGTCGTGAACTGCTTGTTCCGCACGTCCTCGGGGGTCAACGGCATCTCTTCACCTCAACGTAGTCGTCGGCATTCGGCAAGACGGTAGGTCACATCGCTCACAGCCGGCTCACGATCGAGATCAGGATGTAGACGATGATCATCAGCACGAAGAAGGACAGGTCGAGCGCCACGCCCCCGAGACGCAACGGCGGGATGAACCGCCGTAGAAGCTTGAGCGGTGGATCAGTGACAGTGTAAGTGGCCTCCAGAACGACCACCATCGCCTTGCCGGGCTGCCAAGAGCGGGCGAACTGGAAGACGTAGTCCATGACCAACCGGAAGATGAGCACGATGAGGAAGCACATCAGCGCGATGTAGACGATCTCCAGGACCACGCCCATGAGCCTTGCTTCCCTCTCCCCTGATGCCTGTGCCTTGCCGGTACTGCGTCTCAGCTCTGGTTGAAGAACCCGCCCTCTGCGATGCGGGCCTTGTCCTCCGCCGTGACATCGACGTTAGCAGGAGACAAGAGGAACACTTTCTGCGTCACCCGCTCGATGCTGCCGTGGAGACCGAACACCAGACCGGCCGCGAAGTCGACGAGACGCTTGGCGTCCGTGTCGTCCATCTCGGTCAAGTTCATGATCACAGGCGTACCTTCACGGAAGTGTTCCCCGATGGTACGGGCTTCGTTGTAGGTCCGCGGGTGGAGCGTGGTGATCCGGTACGGCTCTCGTTCCGACACGACCTTGGGCATGATCACCGGCGCGTTCTTCTCCAGGGGCTGACGTTCTTGTGTGATGGACGCCACGGGTGCGATCCGTGCGGGACGTCCGGATTCCGCGGACAGCGAAGAGGACCGCGCCACGGGCTCCCGGGGCGCGGGCGGCTGCACGATACGTACCTCTTCGTCCCGTTGGGACTGATGTGCGGCGTGTGACGGGAGCGGCTGCTCGTGCCGCCGGTGGTCCCGCTCGGGCTCCGGGTCCAGTTCGGGTTCGAAATCGTCGTCGGGGTCGAATCCCCGGCCGTCGTATCCATCGTCCTCCACGAGGCCGAGGTAGACCGCCATCTTGCGCATCGCGCCGGCCATGCTCTGAGTCCTCCGCTCTGTGGTGGATCGGGCTGACGACTACCAAGTCCGTACGATCCACGGGGCCGTTATGTCCGCCTTTCGGCGACATTGACCATATTTTCTGCTGTGGTCCGACTTCTTGGCGACGTTACCGGAGCCCGGGACGGACTCCGAGTACCGCAGTGCCGACGCGTACATGTGTCGCCCCGGCCGCCACCGCCTCCTCTAGGTCCGCACTCATCCCTGCCGAGACCATGTTCGCAGCCGGACGGTCTCGGCGCAGGTCGGTCGACAAATCCATCAACCGGTCGAACGCCGCCCGTTGACGACCGGCGTACTCCCCGGTGAGCGGGGCGACCGTCATCAGACCGCGGAGCGTCAGCCCCGGCGCCCGGTCGATCTCCTCGGCCAACTCCCCGATCCTTCCGGGTGCCACGCCGCCGCGCTCCCCGCGACCGCTCTCCCCGGCGTCGAGCGCCACCTGGATCAGGCACCCGATCCCGCGTCCGGCCCGCTGCGCCTCGTTCGACAGGGCCGTCACCAGCCGGGCCCGGTCGACGGATTGCACGAAATCGGCATAACCGACCACAGATCGGACCTTGTTGGTCTGCAACTGGCCGACGAAGTGCCAGGTCAGGGGAAGGTCGGCGCACTCGGCCGCTTTGGGGGCCGCGTCCTGGTCGCGGTTCTCGGCGACATGGCGCACCCCGAGACCGGCCAGGATCCGCACATCGCTCGCGGGATAGGTCTTGGTGACCACGACCAGGGTCACTTCCTCGCGTCCGCGGCCCGCGGCGGCACAGGCGGCGGAGATCCGCTCCTCCACCTTCGCCAGGTTCGCCGCGATGTCGCCCTTACGGTCCGCCATGTCCCGTCAGTCCAGCCAGACGTATCCCGCGAGCCGCCCGGTGCTGCGGTCGCGGCGGTACGAGAAGTGATCGTCCGACTCCCGTGTGCACACCGGTGACTGCGCCCGGTCACGCACCCCGAGCGCATCGAGCTGCGCGTGCACTCCGGCGCTCACGTCGACGGCCGGAGTGCCCCAACCGGTCTCGGCGTACGCCGCCGGTACGACCGCGGACACCTCGGCGCGCATCGCCTCCGGCACCTCGTAGCACCGTCCGCAGACCGCGGGGCCGGTGCGGGCGACGATCCGGGAGGGTTCGGCGCCCAGTTCCGCCATCGCGCGCACGGCCGCGGGGACCACTCCGGCGACCATGCCGGGCCTCCCGGCGTGGACGGCGGCCGCGACCCCGGCGACCGGGTCGGCGAGCAGGACCGGTGTGCAGTCCGCGGTGAGCACGGCGAGGGCGAGTCCGCGGCGGGCGGTCACCACCGCGTCGGCCTCGGGCGCGGGGCCCGTGCCCCAGGGTCCGTCCACGACGGCGACCCCGGTGCCGTGCACCTGGTTCATCCAGACCACGGCGGCCGGGTCGAGGCCGAGCGCCCCGGCGGCGGCCTTCCGGTTGGCCCGTACGGCGGCGGGGTCGTCGCCGACGGCTCCGCCGAGGTTGAGCTCACCGTACGGAGCGGCACTCACCCCGCCCCACCGGTCGGTGAAGGCGAAGTGGGCGCCGCTCACGGTCTCGCGCTGTCCCATCACTTCCGTGTCTCTACTTCAGGAAGTCCGGGACGTCGAGTTCCTCGGCGGCGCTGTCCGCGTAGGCCCGCGACGGCGGCACCGGCGGGGCGACGGGGAGGTCGGCGACCGGCTCGGGGGCGACGGGCACCGGCTCCTCCTTCGGCGTGACGCTGCCGAGCGAGCCGAACGACGGGCGGCTCTCCGGCTGCCGTACCGGGGCGGGCTCCTCGCGGCGGGCCGTGGAGGAGGCCGAGCCGAGGACGTTGTCCCGGCGGGCCGGGGGCTGGCCCCCGTCGAAGCCGGCCGCGATCACGGTGACCCGCACCTCGTCGCCGAGGGCGTCGTCGATGACCGCGCCGAAGATGATGTTGGCCTCGGGGTGGGCCGCCTCGCTGACCAGCTGGGCCGCCTCGTTGATCTCGAAGAGACCGAGGTCGGAGCCGCCGGAGATGGAGAGCAGGACGCCCCGGGCGCCGTCGATGGACGCCTCCAGCAGCGGCGAGGAGATCGC
This sequence comes from Streptomyces sp. NPDC047000, assembly GCF_040644295.1. NCBI lineage: Bacteria > Bacillati > Actinomycetota > Actinomycetes > Kitasatosporales > Streptomycetaceae > Streptomyces > Streptomyces sp. NPDC047000. The sequence goes on along the minus strand of NZ_JBEYWE010000004.1, from coordinate 109,136 downwards.
CATCTCGGCGGCGGCCACCGCGCGGTCGTCGCCGCGGGCCGAGCCGATGCCCATGAGGGCCGAACCGGCTTCCGACATGACCGACTTGACGTCGGCGAAGTCGAGGTTGATCAGGCCGGGCGTGGTGATGAGGTCGGTGATGCCCTGGACACCGGAGAGCAGCACCTGGTCGGCCGACTTGAAGGCGTCCAGCACCGAGACCTGGCGGTCGGAGATCGACAGCAGCCGGTCGTTCGGGATGACGATGAGGGTGTCGACCTCTTCGCGCAGCTCGGCGATGCCGTCCTCGGCCTGGTTGGCGCGGCGGCGGCCCTCGAAGGTGAACGGACGGGTGACGACACCGATGGTGAGGGCGCCCAGGGTGCGGGCGATGTTGGCCACGACGGGCGCGCCGCCGGTGCCGGTGCCGCCGCCCTCGCCGGCCGTCACGAAGACCATGTCGGCCCCCTTGAGGACCTCCTCGATCTCCTCGCGGTGGTCCTCGGCCGCCTTGCGGCCCACCGCCGGGTTGGCTCCGGCGCCGAGTCCGCGGGTGAGTTCGCGTCCGACGTCCAGCTTGACGTCGGCGTCGCTCATCAACAGCGCCTGCGCGTCGGTGTTGATGGCGATGAACTCGACGCCCTTCAGACCGACCTCGATCATCCGGTTGATGGCATTGACACCACCGCCGCCGACACCGATGACTTTGATGACTGCGAGGTAGTTCTGCGGTGCTGCCACGTCGAAGGCCTCTCGCCTCGAGTTACGTGTCGCCGTCCCACGGCCGGGCCGTGGGGCGGTGACTGATGCCGAATGGGGCGGTCCGAACGCCGACCCGAACCCTAACGTTGAAGTTTAGGGTTACCAGTGTGTCTGTTCCTTGGACTCTTCCGAACAGGACACTAAGTCGACAAGTGGCGGACGTTCAATGAACACGCCGAACCTCCCGTTTTTCTTTTCACCCTATGTGATCAGGCACTGGGGTGCCCAACCAGGGTGCTGGCCTGCGCGGATGTACGTCAACTCCGCGCTGACGCGGGGGCGGTGGGGACGCTCACATCGAAGTGCCGCGACCCGGGCGAGGCTTTCATCAGGGCGGTGAGCGTCCTGGCCTTGGCCGGGCCGTTCCCGGCGCTTCCCCAGGCCACGGTCCGGCCGCCGGTCAGCTCCAGCGAGATGTCGTCGTAGGAACGGACTTTGACGACACGGGTGTCCCGGGCGGCCGCGGCCGGCAGCCGGCCCGCCACGGCGACCGCCTCGCGCACCAGCCGGTCCTGGCCGAAACGGCGCAGGCTCGCACCGGCCGAACCGGGTGAGGACAGGTCCAGATCGAGGGTGGGAACGGCGGCCGGACGCCGGGAAACCGTGGCGAAACGGACACCTTGGCCGTCGACTTCGATGAAACGTCCGCTTTTCTCCAGCACGAGTACCGGAGTTCGTTCGGTGATTTTCAGCCCGATTCCGTGGGGCCAGGAACGAAATACCTCGACCGTGCGGATCCGGGGCAGTTCGCGGCGCAGCCGGGCCCCGATCGCGGCGGTGTCGACGGACAGCAGCGGCGACCCGACCGGCACGGCGGCGGCCCTGCGCACCTCGGCCGGTGTCAGGACACGGGTCCCGGAGACCGCCACGCGGTCCACCCGCAGCCATGGGGAGCCGTACAACAGCCAGACGCAGCCCGCACCGAGCAGAGTGACGGTCACCGCAAGAATGATCATCGTACGGGCCTTGAGGCGCCTCAGCCGGCGCAGCAGGGGCGGACCGGACGGCACCCGTTCACGGTCACCGCGTTCGGCGGCGGTCGTTCCGGCCACGTTCCCTGCCTCTCATCTCGCTGACGCGCGGGGGCTGTCGGCCCGATCATGCACCAGGCCGCCACCGCCCCGGGCCCCGGCACGCGAACCGCCGGCGCCGGACCGTCCGGACCGGCAGGGCCGTACCGTCTCCCCCGCGTCAGCCGCCGGGCAGCTCCGGGGAGCCGCCCGGCGGTTCACACGGGATCCGCCGGGCGGGCTCAGCGGGACGAGGCGATCGCCTCGTACACCATTCCCACGAGCAGGTCGTCGGCGTCCCGGCGGCCGAACTCGGCGGCGGCGCGGGACATCTCCCACAGCCGGTGCGGGTCGGCGAGCACCGGAAGCACGTTCTGCTGGATCCAGCCGGGGTCGAGCTCCGCGTCGTCGACGAGGAGTCCGCCGCCCGCCTTCACCACCGGCTGGGCGTTCAGCCGCTGTTCGCCGTTGCCGATGGGCAGCGGGACGTAGGCGGCCGGGAGACCGACGGCGGAGAGCTCGGCTACGGTCATCGCGCCCGCGCGGCAGAGCATCATGTCGGCCGCGGCGTACGCGAGGTCCATCCGGTCCAGATAGCTCACCGGGATGTAGGGGGGCATCCCCGGCATCTGGTGGACCTGCGGCAGTTCGTTCTTCGGTCCGACCGCGTGCAGGATCTGGATGCCGGCCTGCTGGAGGTACGGCGCGACCCGCTGCACGACCTCGTTGAGCCGCCGGGCGCCCTGCGAGCCGCCGGAGACCAGCAGCGTGGGCAGGTTGGGGTCGAGGCCGAACGCCGCGCGGGCCTCGGGCCGGACGGCGGCGCGGTCCAGGGTGGAGATGGAGCGGCGCAGCGGGATCCCGATGTAGCGGGCGTCGCGCAGCTTGCTGTCGGGGGTGGAGACGGCGACCTTCGCGGCGTAGCGCGAGCCGATCTTGTTGGCGAGGCCGGGCCGGGCGTTGGCCTCGTGGATCACGATGGGCACGCCGAGGCGCTTGGCGGCGAGGTAGCCGGGCAGGGCGACGTAGCCGCCGAAGCCGACCACGGCGTCCGCCTTGGTGCGCTCCAGGATCTGCTCGGCCGCCTTGATGGTGCCGCGCAGCCGGCCCGGGACGGTGATCAGTTCCGGGGTCGGTCTGCGGGGCAGCGGCACGGCCGGGATGAGCGCGAGCTCATAGCCGCGTTCGGGGACGAGCCGGGTCTCCAGACCGCGTTCCGTGCCCAGGGCCGTGATCCCCACGGTGGGGTCCTGCCTGCGCAGGGCGTCCGCGAGGGCGAGCGCCGGCTCGATGTGGCCGGCGGTCCCCCCACCGGCGAGTACGACATGCACCGAAATTCACCGCTCTCCGGACGGCCGCGCCGCTGGCGCTCGCCGTCGCATCGTGTTCCATCTCCGAGGCCCCCGATCCGGCACGGCGCCTCCGCCACGCTTTCTACCAAAGCGGGGTTGCCGCATCGCAAGCGCCGCCCGCGCAGCGGGCTCGTCGCGTGCGAAGGCGATCAGCAGCCCGATGGCGAACATGGTCGGCAGCAGGGCGGAACCTCCGTAGGAGAACAGCGGGAGGGGGACTCCGGCGATCGGCAGCAGACCGAGCACTGCACCGATGTTGATCACGGCCTGAGCCGTGATCCAGGTGGTCACGCCTCCCGCGGCATACCTGACGAAGGGGTCCTCCGTGCGTCCGGCCACGCGGATACCCGCATAGCCTAGAGCCGCGAAGAGGGCGAGGACGGACAGCGTGCCCGCCAGACCCAGTTCTTCTCCGGTCACGGCGAAGATGAAGTCGGTGTGCGCCTCGGGGAGTTGCCCCCATTTCTCCACACTTGCCCCGAGTCCGGATCCGAACAGTCCGCCGGAGGCCAGGGCGTAGATCCCGTGCACCGCCTGCCAGCAGTCGGCGGTGCCGGAGCGCGGCGCGGTGGCGCCGATGCAGGCGAGGCGGGCCATGCGGTTGGGGCTGGTCCAGATGAGGAGCGTCCCGAGGGCCACGGCGACCGAGAGCACGCCGACGAACAGCCGGGTCGGCGCGCCCGCCAGCCACAGCAGTCCGAAGAGGATCGCGGTGAGGATGATCGCGGTGCCCATGTCGCCGCCGAGCATGATCAGTCCGAGCAGCATGAAAGAGGCCGGGACCAGTGGGACCAGCATGTGCTTCCACTGGGCCAGCAGTTTCCTGTCGGCCTTGCGGGCGAGCAGATCGGCGCCCCACAGGACCAGGGCGAGTTTGCCGAACTCGCTGGGCTGGATCTGGAAGGAGCCGCCGAGGGAGATCCAGTTCTGGTTGCCGTTGACCGTCTTGCCTATCCCCGGGATCTGCACCAGGACCATGAAGAAGACGGCGCCCGCGAGGATCGGGTAGGCCAGCGCGCGGTGCAGCCTGACCGGCATCCGGGAGGCCACCAGCAGCAGGACGGCGCCGATGGCGGCGGCGAGGAACTGCTTGCGGAAGAAGAACGAGCCCGGCAGGGACATCTGCAGCGCGGTGATCTGGGAGGCCGAGTAGACCATCACCAGGCCCAGCACCGTGATCAGCTGGCTGCCGCCGAGGATCAGGTAGTACGCGGTGAGCGGCCGGTCCCAGGCTTTGCGCGCACGGGTCCAGAGGCGCCCCACGGGGTTGTCGCGCGGGGGGCGGGGGGCGCGCGGGGCGGCGGGCGGCCGTACGGCCCGCTGGGCCGGGGGCCGCCCGGTACGGCTGCCGGGGCTACCGGACATCCGCGGCTCCGCGGTACGGCATCGGCGTCGGTCCCACGCGTCCCTCCCGGAGTCTCCCGGCGAACCGGGTCTCAATGGCGGTGCCCGACGGCCTCCCGCGGCGTCACGGGGCCCGGCGCGCAGGCCCGCGGCGACGCCGCAGCACCCCTGTGGCCGGGCCACACGAGCGCTCCGGTGCCTCGCGGCCGGACACACCGGGCGCCGCACCGTACTCCACGGGTGGCCATCAGGCACCCCCGGCGCCGAGTTCGCGAACCGCCGCCGCGAACGCGTCACCGCGCTTGTTGTAGTTGGTGAACATGTCCATGGAGGCGCAGGCCGGGGCCAGCAGTACCGTGTCGCCGGGGCGGGCGAGCCGCCGGGCCTCCTGGACGGCCTGGAGCATCGCCCCAGTGTCGGTCCGTCCGAGGTCGACGACCGGCACTTCCGGGGCGTGTCGCGCGAGTGCCTCGCGGATCAGGGCCCGGTCGGCGCCCATCAGCACGGCACCGCGCAGCCGCTTCGCCGACCTGGCGACGAGTTCGTCGAAGGTCGCGCCCTTGGCGAGGCCGCCCGCGATCCACACGATGGACTCGTAGGCCGCCAACGAGGCTTCCGCCGCGTGGGTGTTGGTGGCCTTGGAGTCGTCGATGTACGTGACGCCGTCCAGGTCCGCGACATGGGCGATGCGGTGGGCGTCGGGGGTGAAGGAGCGCAGCCCGTCCCGTACGGCCCTGGCGGGCACCCCGAAGGCGCGGGCCAGGGCCGCCGCGGCAAGGGCGTTGGCGATGTTGTGCGGGGCCGGCGGGCGCACGTCGGAGACCTCGGCGAGCTCCTGGGCGTTCTTCTGCCGGTCCGCCACGAAGGCACGGTCGACCAGGATGCCGTCCACGACGCCGAGTTGGGAGGGTCCCGGGGTGCCGAGGGTGAAACCGACCGCCCGGCAGCCCTCCTCGACGTCCGCCGCGCGCACCAGGTCCTCGGTGGCCTTGTCGGCCGTGTTGTAGACGCAGGCGACGCGGTTGCCCTCGTAGACACGGCCCTTGTCGGCGGCGTACGCCTCCATGGAGCCGTGCCAGTCGAGATGGTCCGGGGCCAGGTTGAGGACGGCGGCGGAGTGGGCGCGCAGCGAGGGCGCCCAGTGGAGCTGATAGCTGGACAGCTCCACGGCGAGGACGTCGTACTTCTCCTCGCCGAGCACCGCGTCGAGCAGCGAGACGCCGATGTTGCCGACGGCCGCCGTGCGCAGGCCCGCGGCCTCCAGAATGGCCGCGAGCATCTGCACGGTGGTGGTCTTGCCGTTGGTGCCGGTGACGGCCAGCCAGGGGGCGGCGTCCGGACCGCGCAGCCGCCAGGCGAGTTCGACGTCGCCCCAGACCGGGACGCCGGCCTCGGCGGCGGCCGCGAACAGGGGCTTGCCGGGCCGCCAGCCGGGGGCGGTGACGATGAGGTCGGTGCCTTCGGGGAGGGTGTCGCCGTCGCCGAGGCGGACGGTGACGCCGAGCGCCTCCAGCGGGGCGGCCTGGGCGCGGGCGCGTTCGTCGTCGCCGTCGTTGACGACGGTGACGCGGGCGCCGAGCCCGTGCAGCACCCTGGCCGCCGGGACGCCGGAGACGCCGAGCCCGGCGACGGTGATGTGCCTGCCCTGGAATGCGCTGTGCCCCGAAGGCTCCGACGCGGTCATTTCTCCGCTGCCCATCCTGCGTAGAAGAGGCCCAGTCCGACGATGACACAGATGCCCTGGATGATCCAGAAACGGACCACCACGAGCACTTCGGACCAGCCCTTGAGTTCGAAGTGGTGCTGGAGCGGCGCCATCCGGAAGACGCGCCTGCCGGTGAGCCGGAAGGAGCCGACCTGGATGACGACCGACATGGTGATGAGGACGAACAGACCGCCGAGGAGCGCGACGAGCAGTTCGGTGCGGGAGCAGATCGCGAGGCCGGCGAGGACACCGCCGAGTGCCAGCGAGCCGGTGTCACCCATGAAGATCTTGGCGGGCGAGGTGTTCCACCACAGGAAGCCGAGGCAGGCGCCCATCAGGGCGGAGGCGACCACCGCCAGGTCGAGCGGATCGCGCACCTCGTAGCAGGCGTTGGGGTTGGTCAGGGTCTGCGCGTTGGCGCAGGACTCCTGGAACTGCCATACGCCGATGAACGTGTAGGCGCCGAAGACCAGGACGGAGGCGCCGGTGGCGAGGCCGTCGAGACCGTCGGTGAGGTTCACGCCGTTGGACATCGCGAGGATCATGAACAGCGCCCAGAGGACGAACAGCACCGGGCCGATCGTCCAGCCGAAGTCCGTGATGAACGACAGCTTGGTGGAGGCCGGGGTGTTGCCGCGGGAGTCGGAGAACTGCAGCGACAGGACCGCGAAGGCGATGCCGACGATGAGCTGTCCGGCCATCTTCGCCTTGGCGCGCAGGCCCAGCGAACGCCGTTTGACGATCTTGATGTAGTCGTCCAGGAAGCCGACCAGGCCCATGCCCGCCATCAGGCCGAGCACCAGGATGCCCGAGAAGGTGGGCGGAAAGCCGGTGATGACCTTGGACAGGAAGTACGCGGCGATCGTCGCGAAGATGAAGGCGATACCGCCCATCGTCGGCGTACCGCGCTTGCTGTGGTGCTCGCGGGGGCCGTCGTCGCGGATGTACTGGCCGTAGCCCTTGCGGGCCAGCAGCTTGATCAGCAGCGGTGTGCCGACCAGGCTGAGGAACAGTCCAATGACTCCCGCGAACAGGATCTGCTTCATCATCGGGCAGCAACCTCACCCTCGGCACCGGCCTCGAGCAGCGCCTGGGCAACGCTCTCGAGCCCCACCGAACGGGACGCCTTCACGAGGACGACGTCCCCCGGGCGCAACTGGCTGCGCAACAGGTCGACCGCCGCCTGTGCGTCGGACACGTGCACCGACTCCTCACCCCACGAACCCTCGTTATATGCGCCCAGTTGCAGCCAGGCGGCTTCCCTGCCCCCGACCGCGACGAGCTTGCTGACGTTGAGCCGGACGGCGAGCCGTCCGACCGCGTCGTGCTCGGCGAGCGCCTCGTCCCCGAGCTCGGCCATCTTGCCGAGCACCGCCCAGGTGCGCCGTTCCCCGCCCATGGCCACGAGCGCGCGCAGGGCGGCCCGCATGGACTCCGGGTTGGCGTTGTAGGCGTCGTTGACGATGGTCACGCCGTCAGGGCGCTCGGTGACCTCCATCCGCCAGCGGGAGAGGGATTCCGCCTCGGAGAGCGCCACGGCGATCTCGTCTGCGGACATGCCCAGCTCATGGGCGACGGCGGCCGCGGCGAGCGCGTTCGACACGTGATGCTCACCGTACAGGCGCATGGTCACATCGCTGCACCCGGAGGGTGTGCGAAGCCTGAATACGGGCTGTCCGCTGTCCGTGAGTCGTACGTTCTCGGCACGAACGTCCGCTTCGCCGGACTCTCCGAAAAGGAGCACCTTCGCCTGGGTACGGGAGGCCATGGCCCGGACCAACGGGTCGTCGGCGTTGAGGATCGCGGTACCGTCCGCGGGCAGGGACTCGACGAGTTCGCCCTTCGCCTGCGCGATCTGCTCCCGGCCGCCGAACTCGCCGATGTGGGCGGTGCCGACGTTGAGCACCAGGCCGACCTTCGGGGGCGTCAGGCCGGCCAGGTAGCGGATGTGGCCGATGCCGCGGGCGCCCATCTCCAGGACGAGGAACCTGGTCTCCTCGGTGGCGCTGAGCGCGGTGAGCGGCAGTCCGATCTCGTTGTTCAGCGAGCCGGGTGTGAACACCGTCGGCGCCTTGCGGCGGAGCACCTGGGCGATGAGGTCCTTGGTGCTGGTCTTGCCCGCGGAGCCGGTGAGCGCCACGAGGGTGGCGCCGAGCCGTGCCACCACGTGGCGGGCGAGGGCACCCAGCGCCCTCTGCACGTCGTCCACCACGATCGCGGGCACGCCGACGGGGCGGGCGGCCAGCACGGCCACCGCGCCCGCCCGCACCACCTGGGCGGCGTAGTCGTGGCCGTCCGCGTGCTCACCGGCGAAGGCGGCGAAGAGGCTGCCGGGCACCACCTCGCGGGAGTCCCGGACGACCGGTCCGGTGATCTGCGCGGACGGATCCGGTATGTCGTAGGTCTGCCCGCCGACTGCGGCTGCGATCTCGGCGAGGGAGAGGGCGATCACAAGTTCATCCCTGGGTCTTCTGGATAGCTTCGCGAAGCACTTGGCGGTCGTCGAAGGGACGTACCACCCCGGCGATGTCCTGGCCCTGCTCGTGGCCCTTGCCCGCGACCAGCACGGTGTCCCCGGGCCGCGCGCGGGCGACGGCGGCGGCGACGGCGGCGGCCCGGTCCTCGTACAGGACGACGTCGCCCCGTTCGTGTGCCGGTACGGACGCGGCACCCTCGAGCATGGCCGCGAGGATCGCCAGGGGGTCCTCGGAGCGCGGGTTGTCGGAGGTCAGTACGGCGGTGTCGGCGAGCCGCGCGACGGCGGCGCCCATCGGGGCGCGTTTGGTGCGGTCGCGGTCACCGCCGCAGCCCAGGACGACGTGCAGCCTGCCCTCGGTGACCTCGCGCAGGGCGCGCAGCACCGATTCGACGGCGTCGGTCTTGTGGGCGTAGTCGACGACCGCGAGATACGGCTGTCCGGCGTCCACGCGTTCCAGGCGGCCCGGCACGCCCGGTACGGCGGCGACCCCGTCGGCGGCGGTCTGCGGGTCGAGGCCCGCCGCGGCGAGGGCGGCGATCGCGGCGAGGGTGTTCGCCACGTTGAAGGGGCCCGGCAGCGGTGACACGGCGGCGATCCGCTCGCCCTGGGGCCCCACCGCCGTGAACGACGAGTCCATCGGACCGATCCGCACCTCCTCGGCGCGCCAGTCGGCGTCGGTCCGGCCCTCGGCGGAGTAGGTGACGACGGGGACCGCCGCCTCCTTCACGAGCCGGCGGCCGTACTCGTCGTCGGTGTTGACCACGCCGAGTCTGCTGCGGGCCGGGGTGAACAGTTGCGCCTTGGCCCGGTAGTAGTCCTCCATGCCGGAGTGGAACTCCATGTGCTCCGGGCTGAGGTTGGTGAAGACGGCGACGTCGAAGACGCAGCCGTCGACCCTGCCGAGCACCAGGGCGTGGCTGGAGACCTCCATGGCGACCGCGTCCACGCCGCGTTCGCGCATGACGGCGAACAGGGCCTGGAGGTCGGTGGCCTCGGGGGTGGTGCGCTCGGACTTGACGCGCTCGTCGCCGACGCGCATCTCGACCGTGCCGATCAGGCCGGTGCGGTACGTGGTCCGGAGGCCGCCCTCGACGAGGTAGGCGGTGGTGGTCTTGCCGGAGGTGCCGGTGATGCCGATCTGGAGGAGATCGCCTCCCGGCCGGCCGTAGACGGTGGCCGCGAGTTCGCCCATGCGGCCGCGCGGGTCGTCCACGGTCAGTACCGGAAGGCCGGTGGCGGCGGCGCGGGCGGTGCCGGACGGGTCGGTCAGCACGGCGACCGCGCCGAGTCCGGCGGCCTGGGCGGCGAAGTCCGCGCCGTGCGCACGGGCGCCCGGCAGCGCGGCGTACAGATCGCCGGGGCGGACGGCGCGCGAGTCATGGGTGATGCCGGTGACCTCCGCGGGGGTGTCGGGGGCGGCGGCACCCAGCTGATCGGCGAGCTCCGCGAGGGGGGTGGCGGAGACCTGAACCGGTCGTGGCGGTCCCGGGTAGGTCACGGAAACGCCCTTCTGGGTGGTTTGGAACTGATCAGCGTGTGGCACGGCGGTGAGCGTACCGGGCGTACCCGCCTGCGGGCGAAGCGGAGGCGGGGGCGGGATGGGGTTCCCGGGGTCGGGAGTGATCATGGTCACGGGCGTTCCTGGCTGGTTGCGCTGATCAGTGACGGTTTCTGGCCTTGGTGAGGGGCGGGTCAGGGGCGGGTCAGGGGCGGTTCAAGGGGTGTAGGAGACGGGCAGGTTGGCGGCCTTCGCCCCGGTGGGCGGGACCTGGAGGGACTTCAGCGCGAACTCCATCACCTGCTTGAAGACGGGGCCGCAGATCTGGCCACCGAAGTAGCTGCCCTCGGTGGCGTTCTGGATCGCGCAGTAGACGGTGACGCGGGGCTGGTCGGCGGGGGCGAACCCGGCGAACGAGGAGGTGTAGCCGCGGTACTTGCCGGTGGCCGGATCCACTCGGTTCGCGGTACCGGTCTTGCCGGCGACACGGTAGCCGGGGATGCGGGCCTTGGCGCCGGTGCCCTGTTCGTCGTCCACCACGGACTCCAGCATCCGGGCGACCGAGCGGGCGGTCTTCTCGCTGACCACCCTGGTCTTCGCGGGCTTCGCGGCGGCGGTGAAGCGTCCCTGGGCGTCCTCGGTGCCGCGGACCAGGGTCGGTTCGACACGGACGCCGCCGTTGGCGATGGTCGAGTAGACGGAGGCGGCCTGCACCGCGTTGAGGGACATGCCCTGGCCGAAAGGGATCGTGTACTGCTGCGAGGTCGACCAGGAACCCGGGGGCGCGAGGATGCCCTTCGTCTCGCCGGGGAAGCCGAGGCCGGTGTAGCTGCCGAGGCCGAACTTGCGCAGGTACGAGTACAGGACCCGGTTGGCCTCCGGCTGGGTCCTGCCGAGCTGTCCGGCGGCCAGGATCGTGCCGATGTTGCTGGACTTGGCGAGCACGCCGTTGAGCGTCAGGTTCCAGGTCGGGTGGTCCACGTCGTCCTGGAACAGCCGGTCGCCGCGGTGCAGCCGGTTCGGCACGACGACATGGGTGAGCGGGGTCGCGGCGTTCTCCTCGAGGACGGCGGCCATCGACATGACCTTGGCGGTGGAGCCGGGCTCGTAGGCGTCCTGGAGCGCCGCGTTGCCCAGGGCGGCGGGGTCTGCCTCGGAGAGGTCGTTGGGGTCGAAGCCGGGCGAGTCGGCCATGGCCAGGATCTCCCCGGTACGGGTGTCCTGGACGACGACGTAGCCCCGGTCGGCCTTGGACTGCCCGACCTGCTCGGTGATGGCCTTCTGCGCGGCCCACTGGATGTCGCGGTCGATGGTGAGCTCGACGTCCGAACCCGACACCGCCGGTGTCTCGGTGGAGCCCGCCGTGGGCACCTCACGTCCGCCGGCCTGCGCGTAGCGGATCTTGCCGTCCTTGCCCGACAGCTGCGCGTTCAGCTGCTGCTCGATACCGCCGCCGCCCCTGCCCTCGGCGTTGACCCAGCCCAGTATCCCGGCGGCGAGGTCGCCGTTGGGATAGACCCGCTTGCTGCTGGGGTCCGAGAAGACACCCGCGAGCACGTTCACGACCGGCTTGCCGCCGCCGGCCTTCGCGGCGAGCCCGGCCTTGAGGTCCTTGATCTGCTTCCACACCTGCGGGGTCTGCCGGCGGGCGAGCAGCACGTAGCGGGTGTCCTTCGTCCGCAGCTTCTTCACCAGCGCCGGTTTCTCCTGGCCGAGGACCGGTGCGAGGAGGTCGGCGGCCCGCTCGGGCCCGTCGTCGATGCCGAGCTGTTTCCGGGTGAACATCGTGGGGTCGGCCGTGATGTCGTCGGCGTCCACGCTGATGGCCAGGGCCACTCCGTCGCGGTCGGTGATCCCGCCCCGCTCGGCCGCCAGCGTGTGCACGACGTAGCGGTTCTGTTCGGCCTTGGCCGCGTAGGCGCTCGCGTCGACCGCCTGGACCTGAAGCAGCCGTACGACGAACATCAGCAGCACCAGCGTCAGCGCGAAGCCGACGAGGCGCAGCCGGGGCCGCGGGCTGCCGAGCCGGATGATCTTCGGCGCGGGCCGCGGCGCGCCCGGCCGCCGTACGGGCCGGGCCCCGGGCCCGGGCCGTTGTCCGCCGCCCGCCCGGGGCCGGGCGGGCGGGGGCACACGACGCCGTGGCGGTTGCCTGTCGGTCACTTCCGTCACCTGCCGGGGGTCGGGGTCGGGGTGGCCGTGAGGGTCGCCGGGAGCGCGGGGGCGGCCGAAGGGGTCGCCGGGAGCGCCGGGGCGGCCGAAGGGGTGGCCCGGAGCACGGGGGCGGCCGGCGGGGCGGTGGTGCGGAGGGCCTCGGGGGCCAGGACCAGGGGGGCGGCGGCCGCCGCCGGGGCGGGGCTCGGGGAGCCCTTCACCGTGCCGTCGGGGTTCAGGAAGGCCGGGTCGCCGCCGGGGACCATGCCGAGTTCCCGGGCCCGGCGCTCCAGGGCGTCGGGCGCGGAGTAGGAGTCGACGTCCCGCTGGAGGGCCTGTTCCTCGTCGGTGAGGTTCTTGGTGTCCTTCTGGAGATCGTCCATCCGGAACGCCCCCGCGCTGAGCGCCGAGTTCAGCATCAGCAGCCCGATCAGGCCGCCGCCGAGGAGCAGCACGACGAGCAGGACGAACGGCGTCCTGGCGGCCCGTCCCCGGCCCGCCGGGAACAGCCGGGCGAGCCGCGCGGCCCGGCCCTTCAGCTCGGGTGTCCCGCTCACATGCCCTCCCGGGAGCCGGTGGCCGCCCGGCGGCTCACGCCGGAGGGCACCGGCGGCGCCCCTCGCCCCGCCTGCGCGGCATGGTCCGCCGGACAGGCCCTGGGCCCGCCCGCGCCGCCCCGCACGCCCGTCATCGCGCTCGCTCCACGATCCGTCCGATCCCTACTCCACGGCTTCCCTGATGCGTTCGGCCCCGCGCAGCCGGGCCGGGGCCGCGCGCCGGTTCGCGGCGACCTCGTCCTCGGTGGGAAGTTCGGCACCACGGGTGAGCAGCTTGAGCCGGGGCTGGTAACGCTCGGGCACGACGGGCAGACCGGGCGGGGCGGTGGTGGCGGCCCCTGCCGCGAACACCTGCTTGACCAGCCGGTCCTCCAGCGAGTGGTACGAGAGCACGGCGATCCGTCCGCCGACGGCGAGTGCGCCGACGGCGGCCGGGATCGCCCGTTCCAGCACGGCGAGTTCGCCGTTGACCTCGATGCGCAGCGCCTGGAAGGTGCGTTTGGCCGGGTTGCCGCCGGTGCGCTTGGCGGCCTGCGGCAGCGCGTCCCGGATCAGCTCGACCAGCCGCGCGCTGGTGGTGAACGGCTCCTTCTCGCGTTCCCGCACGATCGCGGAGACGATCCGCTTGGCCTGCTTCTCCTCGCCGTACGCGCGGAGGATGCGCACCAGGTCACCGGGCGGGTAGGTGTTGAGGACCTCGGCCGCGCTCATGCCGGCCGTCTGGTCCATGCGCATGTCGAGCGGGGCGTCCTGCGCGTAGGCGAACCCGCGCTCCGCCTCGTCGAGCTGCATGGACGACACGCCGAGGTCGAACAGCACGCCCTGGACGCGCGGGATGCCGAGCCTGCCGAGCACGGCGGGCAGTTCGTCGTAGACGGCGTGCACCAGGGTGGCGCGTCCGCCGAACGGCGCGAGACGCTCGCCGGACAGGCGCAGTGCCTCCTTGTCACGGTCGAGCGCCACGAGCCGGGCCTCGGGGAACCGGGTGAGCAGCGCCTCGCTGTGGCCGCCGAGACCGAGTGTGCAGTCGACGACCACGGCCCCCGGGGCGGTGAGGGCGGGGGCCAACAGGTCCAGGCAGCGCTGGAGCATCACCGGGACATGTCGAGTGTTGCTCAAGGGGCCCTCTCAGGTCCGGCGGGCCGGACGCACCACCGGGTCCCCGCCCGCTCGGCCGTGAAGGGGGCCCGCCGGCGCCGGAGGCGTCGGCCGGCCGCGAGCGGGAGGAGGCCGGGCCGTACGTACGCGCCGCGCACGCGGGTGAACTCCAAAGCGTCACCGGGGTCCCCGGGACGGCAGCAGGGGGAGCCTCGCCTCCCGCTCCGCGTCACTTTAGTCGACCGTGTCGCGCGGTCAATCAACCGGCTGCGCGTCGCGCCCCGTCCCGGGCCGTCCCGTGATTCCTTCGGAATCACCCGTACGGTCCAGCGCTCGCCCTTCGTGTGGGGTTATTCACAACAAGTCACGATGACGTTCTTTGTCCCGTTCCACAGCAGGACCGAACGGCCCTTGACCAGTACGGTCGTGACTATGACGACTTCCGCAGCAGTTCCCGCCGGGTCTGAAGGCGCCATAACGGGCGGCGGCACCGTGACGGACCGCCTCGTCGAGGCCAATCAGCGCTACGCCCACGCGTTCACCGATCCCGGCATGGACGCCCGTCCCGTCCTCCAGGTGGCCGTGGTCGCCTGCATGGACGCCCGTCTCGACCTGCACGCCGCGCTCGGCCTGTCGCTGGGCGACTGCCACACGGTCCGCAACGCGGGCGGTGTGGTCACCGACGACGTGATCCGCTCCCTGACCATCAGCCAGCGCGCGCTCGGCACCCGCAGCGTGGTCCTCATCCACCACACCGGCTGCGGTATGCAGTCCCTCACCGAGGACTTCCGGCACGACCTGGAGATGGAGGTCGGCCAGCGTCCCGCCTGGGCGGTGGAGGCGTTCCGCGACGTCGAGCAGGACGTACGGCAGTCCATGCAGCGGGTGCGCACCTCGCCGTTCCTGCTGCACACGGACGACGTGCGGGGCTTCGTCTTCGACGTGCGGACCGGTCTGCTGACCGAGGTCGACCCGGCCTGACGGACGGGGCGTCCGGATGTGCCGGCCGGACGGGCCGGACGGTACATCCGGTCATCCACAAGGCGACACTCTGCGCAAAAAACCGGCAAGGCGGACATTCCGAGGCCAGTTGTCCACAGGCGAGTGACACGAACCGGTAACGGCAACAAGAATGCGCTTGTGGCGTCACGCGGAACTCTTCACGCGTGGTGTTCGTGTTTCGGGGAGGGCCGGTCCGCACCGCAGAGCGTCGGCCCGGTAAGAACGGGCCGAGGAGGGCCGGGTGACGACCTATGACGATCGGGCGAGCCAAGGGGGTGCCCCCGCTCGGACGTACGCGAGGGCGGGGGAGGACCTGACCGCCGTCGCGGAGCGTGTCCGCGGTTCGGTGGAGCGGGTGATCGAGGGCAAGCCCGAGGTCGTACGGCTCTCGCTGACCGTGCTGCTCGCCGAGGGGCATCTCCTCATCGAGGACGTCCCCGGCGTCGGCAAGACCATGCTCGCCAAGGCGCTCGCCCGGTCCATCGACTGTTCGGTGCGCCGTATCCAGTTCACGCCCGACCTGCTTCCGTCGGACATCACCGGCGTTTCCATCTGGGACCAGCAGCGGCGGGACTTCGAGTTCAAGCCGGGCGCGATCTTCGCCCAGATCGTGATCGGCGACGAGATCAACCGCGCCTCGCCCAAGACCCAGTCGGCGCTCCTGGAGTCGATGGAGGAGCGCCAGGTCACCATCGACGGGCAGACCTACGAACTGCCCAGCCCCTTCATGGTGGTGGCCACGCAGAACCCGGTCGAGATGGAGGGCACCTATCCGCTGCCGGAGGCGCAGCGCGACCGTTTCATGGCCCGTGTCTCGGTCGGCTACCCCAGCGCCGAGGCCGAGCTGCAGATGCTGGACGTGCACGGCGGGGTCTCCCCTCTGGAGGATCTCCAGCCGGTGGCGCACGCGCACGACATCCTGAAGCTGGTCGAGGCGGTGCGCGGCGTCCATGTCGCCGAGCCGGTACGGCGCTACGCGGTGGACCTGGTCGCCGCCACCCGCACGCACCCGGAGCTGAGACTCGGCGCCTCCCCGCGCGCGACGCTGCATCTGCTGCGCGCCGCGAAGGCGTCCGCCGCGCTCTGCGGCCGGGACTACGCGGCGCCGGACGACATGAAGGCCCTCGCCGTGGCCGTCCTGGCGCACCGGCTGCTGCCCACCGCCCAGGCCCAGCTCAACCGGCGCACCTCCGAGCAGATCGTGCAGGAGATCCTGCAGCGCACCCCGGTGCCCACGGCGCCGGCGCGGCAGAGCGGCTTCGGCGGCGGGCCGGGCCGCGGGGCGCCCGCGTACGGCCGGCCGCCGCGGGGGCTGTGATGACCTCCCCGGGGCCGGCGGGCCGGCCGGGCCCGGACCGCGGGGAGAAAGGCGGCGTACGGACCGCGCTGGCCGGTCTGACCACCCGTGGCCGTTCCTTCCTGGCGGCCGGGATCGCGGCGGGGATCTGCGCGTACGTGCTGGGGCAGAGCGATCTGCTCCGGGTCGGGCTGCTGCTCGCCGTGCTGCCGCTGATCTGCGCGGGGGTCCTGTACCGCACGCGGTACCGGGTCGCCGCCAGCCGCCGGCTCTCCCCCTCGCGGGTGCCCGCGGCGGGCGAGGCGCGCGTCCATCTGCGGATGGACAACGTGTCGCGCATGCCCACGGGGCTGCTGATGCTCCAGGACCGGGTGCCGTACGTGCTCGGGCCGCGGCCCCGTTTCGTGCTGGACCGGGTGGAGCCGGGCGGCCGCCGTGAGGTGTCCTACCGGGTCCGCTCCGATCTGCGGGGCCGCTATCCGCTGGGGCCGCTCCAGCTGCGGCTGACCGACCCGTTCGGGATGTGCGAACTGACCCGCGCCTTCTCGACGTACGACACGCTGACCGTGGTCCCGCGGGTCGAGCCGCTGTCCCCGATCCGCCTGAGCGGCGAGACGAGGGGCTACGGCGACGGGCGGCAGCGCTCGCTGGCCCTGGCGGGCGAGGACGACGTGATCCCGCGCGGATACCGCCACGGCGACGATCTGCGCCGGGTGCACTGGCGTTCCACCGCACGCTACGGCGAGCTGATGGTGCGCCGTGAGGAGCAGCCCCAGCGGGCCCGCTGCACGGTGCTGCTGGACACGCGCGGGAGCGCCTTCCGGGGCGCCGGGCCCGACTCGGCCTTCGAGTGGGCCGTCTCGGGCGCCGCGTCGGTGCTGGTGCACATGCTCGAGCGCGGCTTCGCGGTACGGCTGCTCACGGACACCGGGAACTCGGTACCCGGCGAGGGCACCGACGGGTTCGCCGGTACCGGTCAGCAGTCGGCGGACGCGGCGGGGCTGATGATGGACACCCTCGCGGTGATCGACCACTCCGACTGCGAGGGCCTGTCGCCGGCCTACGACGTGCTGCGCGGCGGCAACGAGGGGCTGCTGGTGGCCTTCTTCGGCGACCTCGACGAGGAACAGGCGGCGGTGGCCGCGAAGATGCGCCGGCGCAGCGGGGGCGCGGTGGCGTTCCTGCTGGACGGCGACGGGTGGGGCCGCAGGCCGGACGAGGTGCCCGCACCCGCCCGTTCCCCGGAGGAGCGGCTGCGGATGCTCCGCGAGGCGGGCTGGACGGCGGTGAGGGTGCCGCGCGGCACCTCCCTGGAGGCGCTGTGGCGCCAGGCCGACCACGAACGCACGGGCCCCGGCACCGGAGACCGCGACGTGAGTGAGGTACGGACATGAGCGGGCAGGCCCGGGTGGCGTTGTGTGCGGCCGCGGCCACGCTGGCGGCGGCCTGCGCCATGCTGCCGCTGGTCTCCCCCGCGACCTGGCTGATCCAGGCCGCCTTCCTGCTCGCGGTGCAGTCCGGGGTGGGTGCGGCGGCGCGGCGGGTGCCGCTGGCGAGGCCGCTGACCGTGGCCGCGCAGGCCCTGGTGACGCTGCTCCTGCTGACCCTGGTCTTCGCCCGCGCGTACGCCTTCGCCGGGCTGCTGCCCGGCCCGGACGCCTTCCGGCACCTCGGCGGCCTGTTGCAGACGGGCACGGACGACGTGAGCCGGTACGCCATCCCGGCACCGCTGTCCGACGGCATCCGGCTGATGCTGATCGGCGGGGTGCTGCTGATCGGTCTCCTGGTGGACACCCTCGCGGTGACCTACCGCAGCGCGGCCCCGGCCGGTCTGCCGCTGCTCGTGCCGTACGTGGTCGCGGCGGGGCTGTCCGGCGGCGGCACGGACTGGCTGTGGTTCCTGGTGGCAGCCGCCGGTTATCTGACGCTGCTGCTCGCGGAGGGCCGGGACCGGCTCGCGCGGTGGGGGCGGGTCTTCGGCGGGGCGCCACGCGCGCCCGGGGAGCCGTCCCCCGGTGCGGTGGCGCCGGTGCGCACCGGCCGCCGGATCGGCGCGGTCGCGCTGGGTGTGGCTCTGGTGGTGCCGGCCGCGCTGCCCGCGATGCACGGCGGGCTGCTGGACGGTGCCAGGACCGGCATCGGGGTGGGCATCGGCCGGGGCGGCACGGCGGTCGACCCGGTGGTGGCGCTGCGCGACAACCTGAACGTGGACGAGGACCGCACGGTCCTGAAACTGCGGACCACCAGCGACGACCTCTCCTCCCTGTATCTGCGCATCGTCTCTCTGGACATCTTCGACGGCACCACCTGGAAGGCGTCCCCGCGGCCCGGCACGTCCGTGCCGGATCCGCTCCCGACGCCGCCGGGCCTCGGCTCCGGCGTCAGGAGCACCCGGGTCACCACCCGGGTCGTGGCGGCGGAGTCGTACGTCCAGGACTGGCTGCCGATGCCGTATCCGCCGAGCGAGGTCACGGTCGGCGGCAACTGGCGGTACGAACCGGTGGGCATGCTCCTGGCCGGTGTCCGGGGCCAGACGACCAGCGGCGTGTCGTACACGGTCACCAGCCTGGCCGTGCAGCCGACCGCGGAACAGCTGGCGGGGGCGCCGGAGCCGTCGAAGGCGTTCGAGCGCGAGTACACCCGGGTGCCGGACTCGCTGCCGTCGGTGGTGGAGCGGACCGCCCGTCAGGTCACGGAGGGCGCGAGCAGCCACTACGAGGAGGCGGTCAGGCTCCAGGACTGGTTCTCCCTGACGGGCGGCTTCCAGTACGACACCTCGGTCAAGGTCGGCACGGGCACGAACGCGATAGCCAACTTCCTGCGGGACAAGGAGGGCTTCTGCCTCCATTTCTCCTTCGCGATGGCGGCGATGGCCCGCACCCTGGGCATTCCGGCGAGGGTCGCGGTGGGCTTCCTGCCGGGCGCGCAGCAGGCGGACGGCTCGGTGTCGGTGGGGCTGAAGGACGCGCACGCCTGGCCCGAGCTGTACTTCGAGGGCGTCGGCTGGACCCGCTTCGAGCCGACGCCCAGCCGGGGCACGGTGCCGTCGTACACGCAGTCCACGACGCCCGGCGGCACCGTCCCGGATCCGGGCCTGCCGTCCCGCGCGGTGGGCCCGTCGGCCTCCGCGGCGCCCTCGGCGACCGAGAGCTGCACGGCGCGGCAGCGCAAGCTGGGCGCGTGTCCGAGCGAGTCGGCGCAGATCGCGCTCGTGCGGGACGGGGGCGGCCCGACGTGGTGGCTGACGGTGCTGCTGGCGCTGGGTGTCCTCGCCGCCCTGGCGATCCCGCTGGCGCCGATGCTGTGGAGGCTGCGGATCCGGGCGGTACGGCTCAGCGCGCGCGGCCGCACGGAGGCGGACGCGGCCCTGCACACGCTGGCGGTCTGGCAGGAACTCACGGACACCGCTTGGGACTTCGGGATCCTCCCGGACGACTCACAGACCCCGCGCGGCGCCGCGGCCCGCCTCGTCCGGCTGGGGCGTCTGGATCCGGTCGCGGCGGCGTCGGTGCACCGGATCGCGGACGCGGTGGAGCAGGTCCTGTACGCGCCCCGGCCGCGTCCGGTGCCGGGGCTCGCTCAGGAGGCACGCCGGGTCCTGACGGCCCTGCGGGCCTCCGCCGGCCGGGGCACCCGGCTGCGGGCCCTGTTCGCGCCCCGCTCGGCCGTCCGCATGGCGTGGTCGTTCTCGGCCCGCCGGGCGGCACTGACGGCGCGGGTCAAGGCCGTTCTCCCGGTACCGAGGCTGCGCAGACCGTCGGGGCAACGGGGCTGAGACCGGCGCTCCGGCGACGCGGGCGTGAGGCCGGCCGGGCGGGCCCGAGCGGCACGGTGGACCGGCCGGAAGCGGGTTGCCCAGGACCGGTTCGGCCGAACCGGGTGGCCCAGGACCGCATGGGCCGGGACCGGGTCGGGCAGGGCCGGGTCGGTCGGTGAAGGCGCGGGCGCGGGCGCGTGGATTCGGGTCAGGGATGCGCGTGAGGGGCGGTCACCGGTCGGTGACCGCCCCTCACGGACGTCTGCGGCCGAACCCCGGCGGGCGGCCGTCCCGCTCTACTGGCCCTGCTCGTCGCGGCGGCGCTGCCAGCGCTGTTCGATGCGGTCCATCACGGAGCGCTTCTGCTTCGGCCGGCGACGGGCGTGCGGGGCACCGGCGGGCTGCTCGCCCGGCTTGGGGGCCTTGCGCCAGCCGGTGACGGCGAGCACCGCGCAGCCGAGCATCACGAGGAAGCCGACCACACTGACCGGGATCTGCTGCGCGACCACACCGGCCATGAGGAGCGCAATACCCACGAGGAAGCCAGCGACCGCCTGGTAGACCCGCCGCCGGGTGTACGTACGCAGCCCGCTTCCCTCGAGCGCTGACGCGAACTTGGGATCTTCGGCGTACAGCGCTCGCTCCATCTGCTCGAGCATGCGCTGCTCGTGCTCCGAGAGCGGCACGGAGTCCTCCTCATCGTGCAGTCGCCGGGGCGACCCGGGGGGTCCCTTCAGGATAGGCAGGGAATCGCCCCCGTGAAACCCGCCCCTCTGCGCCAATTGGCCAACCGGATCCCGCCACGGACGTCCCGGCCCACTGAGGCTTCCATTCCCCCGTGGCCGACCCGTCATGCCAGGTGTTCCACCTCGATCATACGGCCCAGGTCGCCCGTTCGGGCGGTCTGTGGCGTACTCCATCCACGGACAAGGCCCTGATCAGGGGCCGCGCCCCGGGAGGGGACTCAGACCCCCTCCGCCCCGTGGGCCCCTTGTGTCTCGCCGAGCACATGGAGCTGGGTGGCCACGGAGCGGAACGCCGGCAACTCGGCCGCCGCCTCCTCCAGCTTGAGCAGGGCCTCCAGCGCGCCGGGCTCGGTGTCGACGAGGACGCCGGGTACCAGGTCGGCGAAGATCCGTACGCCGTGCACCGCCGCGACCGTGAGGCCCGCGCCCTCGACCAGCCCGGTGAGCTGCTCGGCGGTGAAGCGCCGGGGCACGGGGTCACCGGCGCCCCAGCGGCCGTCGGGGTCGGCGAGGGCCTGGCGGGCCTCCTTGAAGTGACCGGCGAGGGCCCGGGCGAGCACGGCGCCGCCGAGCCCGGCGGCGAGGACGCTGAGCACGCCGTCGGGACGCAGCGCGGCCACCGCGTTGCGGACGCCCTCGGCGGGGTCGTCGACGTACTCCAGCACGCCGTGGCACAGCACGACGTCGTGGCGGCCGCGCTCGACCACGTCGAAGAGCCCGTGGGCGTCGCCCTGGACGCCGCGGACCCGGTCGGCGACACCGGCCTCGGCCGCGCGGCGCTCCAGCGCGAACAGGGCGTTGGGGCTGGGGTCGACGACGGTGACGCGGTGGCCGAGACGGGCGGCGGGCACCGCGAAGTTACCGCTGCCGCCGCCGGTGTCGAGGACGTCCAGCGACTCCCGTCCGGTCGCCTTCACCCGGCGTTCGAGGGCGTCCTGGAGGACCTCCCAGACCACGGCGGTGCGGAGCGCGGCGCGGGGCCGGGAGGGGTCGGAGCGCGGCGACGTCGTGGGAGGGCGGTGGTCCGACACGGCAGTTGACTCCTCGGCGCAGCACCGCCACTTGCCCGGCGGCGCGAACGGGGGCGCCTCCCGCCCCCGCAGGCGGGGAGGAGGGAGGCCATAGGCACTGTCCACCCTATTGCCTCAGCCCCTGCCAGGTCGCCGCGACGACCCGCGCCGCCCCCTGTCTCGCAGAACGGACGCAGAACGGACGCAGAACGGACGCCGGGCGGACGCCGGGCGGGAGCCGTAGGGGCGGCCGGCGGGCCCGGGGCGGTCAGCCCGCGTCCGGGAGGTCGCTCCCGGGGTGCCGGCCCGGACGGGGGACGTCGGGCGCCTCCGCGTCCGGGCGGGGCTGGGGCAGGACCGGCTGGAGTACCAGCATGCGCTCCACGAGGCGGATGAACATCTCCACGTCACGTATCAGGTCGTCCGCGTCCCGACGGCTGGCCGCGCCCCGGATGCCCGCCTCGGCACGCGCGCGGCGGCGGGCGCCGGAGGCGAACAGCGCGCTCCATTCGGTGAGTTCGGGCGCTATCTCGGGGAGTACCTCCCAGGCGCTCCGGATGCGGGCCCGGCGGCGCGGAGCGGTCTCCGGGCGGCCCCGTGCGGCCAGCACCGCCGCAGCGGTGCGCAGGGCGGCGAGGTGGGCGGTGGCGTAGCGCTCGTTGGGCGCCTCGAAGGCGTCGGCCTCGTCGAGACCGGCCCGTGCCTGGGCGAGCAGGTCGAGGGCGGCGGGCGGGGCCGTGGCCCTGCGCAGCACGGGGTGGACGTCGCTCGCCGGGCCGGTCAGTGAGGGGGCAGGGCCGCTGGCGCGGCGCCGGTGGGCGGCGGCTCCGTGGTGGCTGGCCATGACGAACCTCCTGTCGTCTGGGTGACGGCACGCCCTGACACATGGTGCCGTATGTGCCCATCGTGAGGTATGCCACTGACAATCCGTTCTGACCTGCGGTTTTGCTTCGAGCGCAAGTTCGGGTTAGTTTTTGAACTGACCAGTCAGTTCAAAAACCTGGCTCGCCGGGCACTGGGGAAACAAGGGGATGGGTCATGCGGGGTAGTGAAGGCGGCGGACTGGCCGTCACGGCCCGCGGGTACGGGCTCAAGGGCCCCCGCGGCTTCGCGTTCCGCGGGATCGGCGTGGACGCGGATCCCGGTTCGCTGATCGCGGTCGAGGGGCCGTCGGGCACGGGCCGCACCTGTCTGCTGCTCTCCCTCACCGGCCGGATGAAGGCCACCGAGGGCACCGCGACCGTCGGCGGGTTCCGGCTGCCCAAGCAGCTGGCGGCGGTCCGCCGGGTGAGCGCGCTGGCGCACGTCGCCGGGGTCACCGAGCTCGATCCGGCTCTGACGGTGGGCGAGCACCTGCGGGAACGCGCGCTGTTGCAGCGGCAGTTCTGGGACTCGCTGCGCGGGCTGATGCGGCCCGGCAGGGAGCGGCGCCTGGCGGCACGGCTGCGCATCGAGGCGGCCCTCGAGGCGGCCGGGCTCGACCGGGAGGCGCTGCCCAAGGGCAACCGCACCGTCGTACGCGATCTGGAGCGGGTCGAGGCGCTGCGGCTGTCCATCGCCCTGGCCCTCATCGGCCGGCCCCGGCTGCTGGGCGTGGACGACACAGACCTCAAGCTCTCCGACGCCGAGCGGACCGAGGTGTGGGAACTCCTCAGGTCCATCGCCGGGAACGGGACGACGGTGATCGCGGTGTGCAGCACGGCCCCGGAGGGCGCCGTCGTGGTCCCCACCCGTGAGCCCGGCTGCGGCGATCCGCGCGGCAAGGGTGACGCCCCGCCTCCCGGCGACGGCCGCCCGCGCGGGACCACCGACGACACCGGCACCACCGACGACACCGGCACCGGCACCACCGGCGGTGCGCCGGCGGACCCGTCCGCCGCGGACGCCGGAGCGGTCGCCGACGACGCGGCGGACCGGGAGAACAGCGCCCCCGGGGCCGTGAACCTCCGCAAGACCCCCGCAGCCCCGGCCCCCGCAGCCGCAGACGCAGCCACCGCCTCCACCCTCGTGGCCGCCTCCGATCCCGCCGGCACCCCCGACCACGTCACGGACGACGTGACCGACACAGCGAAGGAGTCGGCCGATGCGTTTGCCGAAATTGGCCGCGCTTGAGCTCCTGCGCTTCGGCCGCGGCAAGCTGCCCCGGGTGGCGCTGGTCGCCATCCTGCTGCTGCCGCTGCTCTACGGCGCCCTGTACCTGTGGTCCTTCTGGGACCCGTACGGCCGTCTCGACCGCATTCCCGTCGCCCTGGTGAACGCCGACAAGGGCGCCACCGCCGACGGGGAGAAGATCGACGCGGGCGCCGACATCACCAAGGGCCTGCTGGACAGTGACACGTTCGAGTGGCACGAGGTGAGCGCCGCGGACGCACGCAAGGGCGTCGAGAAGGGCACCTACTACCTGTCGCTGACCATGCCGGCCGACTTCAGCAGGCGCATCGCGTCGAGTTCCGGCGACTCGCCGGAGACGGGCGCGCTCCAGGTGCGCACCAACGACGCGAACAACTACATCATCGGCTCGATCTCCCGGTCGGTCTTCAGCGAGGTGCGCAAGGCGGCGTCCACGAAGACGTCCCGGTCGTTCCTCGACCGGATCTTCATCTCGTTCTCCTCCATCCACGACGAGACGGTCAAGGCCGCGAACGGCGCCGACAAGCTGGAGGGCGGCATCGGCAAGGCCGAGCAGGGCTCCAAGGATCTCGCCGCGGGCCTGAAGGACGCCAGGAGCGGCAGCTCGCGGCTGGCCGGCGGGCTGAAGAAGCTCACCACGGGCGCCGGTGACCTGGAGGACGGCTCCCGGCAGGTCGCGGACGGCACACAGACCCTCGCCGACCAGGTACACGGGGTCACCGACAAGGTCGGGCCGTTCCTGAAGGACAACGAGAAGACCATCGGCGACACCGCCCGGCTGGTCGCCGACTCCGCCAAGGTGATCCGCGCCAACCTGGACACGCTGGTGAAGACGGCCCCGGTCGCCGCCAAGGGCGCCCACGCCGCCTCCGACACGCTCGGCACGGTCTACCGGGACCGCTGCGAGAGCGCCACGCCGTCGGACGACGCCTGCGCCGACCTCAAGAAGGCCGAGCAGGCCGCGACCGACGTCGCCACGATCGCCGACGACCTCGACACCCTCGTCGCCGACCAGCACGGTGACCTGAAGAAGCTCGACAGCGACCTGGCCACGCTCCAGGAGCAGGCCCGGCAGCTCGCCGACGACGCCCCGCACCTGTCCTCGGACCTCGACGCCGCCGTGAAGAAGGTCGACAAGCTGAACGACGGCGCCGCCGAGGTCGCCGCGGGCGCGAAGACCCTGCACTCCGGCCTCGGCACGGCCCGCAGCGGGGCGACCGCCCTCGACACGGGCGTCGGCAAGCTCGAGGCGGGCGCGGACACCCTCTCCGGAGGCATGTACAAGCTGGCCGACGGCTCCTCCACGCTCGCGGGCGGACTGCACGACGGCGCGTCCCAGATCCCCGACTACGACAAGAGCGACCGCGATCTGCGCAGCCAGGTGATGTCGGACCCGGTGCAGCTCGCCACGAAGAACATCCACGAGGCGCCCAACTACGGCACCGGTTTCGCCCCGTTCTTCATCCCGCTGTCCCTGTGGGTGGGCGCGATGGTGGCGTACATGCTGATCCCGCCGATGAACCGCCGTGCCCTCGCCGCGGGCGCCTCCGCGCGGCGGATCGCGCTGGCGGGCTGGCTGCCGGTGGCGTCGGTCGGCGTGATCCAGATGCTGGCGCTGATGACGGTGCTGCACTGGGCGATCGGCCTCCAGATGGCGCGGGCGGCGGGGACGATCGCCTTCCTGGCCCTGACGGCGGTCTCCTTCGCGGCGATCGTGCAGTGGCTGAACGCGCTCTTCGGCGTGGCCGGCCGGGTCTTCGTCCTGGCGCTGCTGATGCTCCAGCTGACGGCGGCGGGCGGCACGTACCCCATCCAGACCAGTCCCGGCTTCTTCACCGCGATCCACCCCTTCCTGCCGATGACGTACGTCATCGAGTCGCTGCGCAGGCTGATCTCGGGCGGCGGTCTGCAGCCGGTGTGGCACGCCTGCGCGGTGCTGACCGCCTTCCTGGTGGGCTGCCTGGTGCTGACGACCGTGTCCGCCCGGCGCCAGCAGGTGTGGACGGTGCGCCGGCTGCACCCGGAGCTGACCCTGTGACCGGCCGGTGAGGGGCGGCAGCCGGGGCACCGGCCGCCCCTCACCGGCCCTGCCCTCCCTCCCCACCTGCTCCACCGTCGCCCCTCCCCCAGCTCTCCCCAACCTCCCTCTTCCACGCCCACCGAAGGAGCCGTTCCTGTGAGAATCGGGGCCATGGAAAGCAGCAGCGCCAGGACCGGGGGCACCACGCGCCGCGAGGCCACCCGGCAGAAGCTCTACGAGGCGGCCGTCACCCTCATCGCCGAGCAGGGTTTCTCCGCGACCACCGTGGACGAGATCGCCGAGCGGGCCGGGGTCGCGAAGGGCACCGTCTACTACAACTTCGCGAGCAAGTCCGTCCTCTTCGAGGAGCTGCTGCGGCACGGCGTGGGACTGCTCACGGCGTCGCTGCGGGAGGCCGCCGAGCGGACGGCCCGCGAGGGCGGCAGCCGGGTGGACGCCCTGGACGCGATGATCCGCGCGGGGCTCGGCTTCATCGCCCGCTACCCGTCGTTCACCCAGCTGTACGTCGCCGAGCTGTGGCGCACCAACCGCGCCTGGCAGTCCACGCTGATGGTGGTGCGTCAGCAGGCCGTCGCGGTCATCGAGGACGTCCTGCGCGAGGGCGTCGCGAACGGCGAACTGAGCGAGGAGATCGACGTGGCCCTGACGGCCGCCGCCCTGGTCGGCATGGTGCTGGTGGCGGCCCTCGACTGGCAGGCCTTCCAGCCGGAGCGGACCCTGGACGACGTCCACGCGTCCCTGTCCCTGCTGCTCCAGGGCCGCGTCGGCGGCCGCTGCGCGCCGTAGGGCGCCCGCCGGGCGGATGTCCCGGTCCGCCGTCGCCCCGGCGGCGGCACGAAGGCGCCGGTCCGACGGCGGCCGCGTCCCCCGCGGGCCGTCCGCCGCACCGGCGCCTTCCCGCACCCCCGTGGCGTCCCCCGTACCGTCCCCGGGCCGTCGCCCGGAGCGGAGCAGGGGCGCGGCTCCGTTCCGCCGCCCCGTGCCGGCGGTACGGAACCGCGCCCCCTCCGTGTCTCCACTCTCCCGTTCCCGCAGGTCGCGGCCCATCCGTGCGGGTACTCATCTCCGCGTCTGGGTACAGGTACTCAGGTCCCCGTACGCGCCCCCACGACATGCCGCCGCTTCTCCGGCCCCGCCGGACCGGTGGTCCGGTGGTCCGGTGGTCCGGTGGTCCGGTGGTCCGGCGGGGCTCACGGGCCGGAGCGCCGGTGGGGCCCGATACAGTCGCGGGCATGGGACGGATCGCGGTGATCGGCGCCGGTACGGGCGCGATGGCGGCTGCTGCCCGGCTGGCCGTCGCGGGGCACCGGGTGGTGGTGTACGAGCGCACGGAGACCTACGGCGGCGCGGTGCGCCGGCTGGAGCGGGACGGTTTCGCCTTCGACACCGGCCCCGGGCTGCTGACCCTGCCCGCCGTCTACCGCGACCTCTTCGTCAAGACCGGGAAGCAGCCGCTGGAGGAGTGCGTCGAGCTGGTCCAGGTGGACCCCGCGGCACGGCATCTGTTCGCGGACGGTACGGAGGTGGCGTTGCCGAACGCCTCGCGCGCGGGTGTGGTCGCGGCGCTCGACGAGGCGCTGGGGGACGGCGCGGGCAAGCGCTGGGGCGACTTCCTGGTACGGGCCCGCGAGGCGTGGGACCGCACCCGCAGACCGCTCCTGGAGGAGCCGCTGTGGCCCGGCTGGGCCGTACTGGCCGAGCGTGAGCCCTACCCCGCGGTGCCGCACAAGCGGCTGCTGCGCACCCGGCGGGCCGCCACCCTCGCCGAGATCGGCGCCTGGGAGCTGCGTGACCCGCGCCTCGCGGCCCTGCTGGACAGCTGTGCGCTGGCCTACGGCGTCGACCCGGCCACGGCCCCGGCGAGCGCGGCCGTACTGCCGTACATGGAGCACGCCTTCGGTGTCTGGTGCGTGCGCGGCGGCATGCGGGAGCTGGCGCGCGCGGTGTACGAGCGGTGCCTGGCGCGGAGGGTCGAGTTCGTCTTCGGTGCCGAGGTCACGGGGGTGCTGGAGAAGGACGGCCGGGCGGCCGGGGTCGAACTGGGTGACGGCACCGTCGCCGAGGCCGACACGGTCGTCGGCGGCGGCCCGTGGCGGCTGCGGGGACTGCTGCCCGGCCGTGAGCTCCACGGCGCGGAGGGCCCGCCCCCGGAGCCCGAGGAACGGTGGCCGGGCCGGGTCGTGGTGTGCCTCGCGCTGCGCGGCGCACGGGAGCCGGGTGCGGCGCACCGCACGGTGGTGCACTCGCCGGACGCGGCCGGCGGACCGGGCCTGTCCGGGCGGGAGCCGGCGTCCGGGCACCTCACGGTGCGGATCGACCGCCCCGACGACCCGGCGCTGCGTCCCGACGCGGCGCACGAGTCCGTGGTGCTGACGGCGACGGTGCCGTCGGGGCGCGACCACGACTGGACGGCGCCGGGCGCGGCGGACGCCTTCGCGGACCGGATGGCCGCCGCCGCCGAGCGGGCGGTGCCGGGGCTGCGGGAGCGGACGCTGTGGCGTGAGGTGCGCACACCGGTGCACACCGAGCGGGAGACCGGGGCGGCGGGCGGTGCGGTGCCGCCGCCCTCGCTGGCCGCGCCCGGAGGGGTGCTGCATCCGGCCAACAGCACGGCGGTACCGGGGCTGTTCGCGGTCGGCGGCTGGTCCCATCCCGGCGGCGGGCTGGCCCATGCCGGGATGTCGGGCGCGCTGGTGGCCGGACTGATCGTGGAGGGACCGGGGTTCCGCGGCTCGCAGTGATCAGAAGCGGTACTGCTGGTCGTCGTAGCCGCCGGTCTGCTGCTGGCCGTCGCCGGTCTGCTGGTAGGGGTACGGCTGCTCGGGCGGGAGCGCGCCGCCGTAGGACTCGTCGTTGCGCTGCTGCGGGACCCAGACGCCGCCGGCCGGGGTCTCGGCGTTGCCACCGGTGCCGGAAGTCCCGTACTGGTCCTGGCCGTAGCCCTGCTGCTGCCCGTACTGCTGCTGGCCGTACGCGTCGTAGGAGGCACCGGAAGGGTCGTACGCCTGGCCGCCGTTGCCGTAGGGGTCGGAGTAACCGGCGTACTGCTGCTGGCCGTTCGCGTCGTAGCCGTACTGCTGCTGGCCGTATCCCGAGTAGTCGTAGCCGTAGTTCTGGCCGGTGCCCTGGGCCGCGGCGGCGTAGTCCTGGTCCGGGGAGGCGGGCTGCTGCCCGGACTGCGCCGCGCCCGGATAGCCGGCGGCTCCCGAGTCGCCGTACACGCCGTAGTTGCCGGTGTCGTCCGGGATGGGCTGCGGTTCATAAACGGCGGTCGCCTCGGCGGCCGTGGGCGCGGGGGGACGGCCGGGGGCGAAGACGTCGTCGCGGTCGTCGTCCTCCTGGCCGTACGCCAGGCCGTCACGGCGGTAGGCGGCGGCCTCCTCGGCGTAGCCGCTCTCCTCGGGTTCCAGGTCGGAGACCTCCAGGACGGCCTCCTGGCGGTCCTTCTTGCCGCGGCGGCGCTTGCTGCCGACGCCGGGAACGGCACCAAAGCCGCCGGCCGGTCCGTCCCCGGCCTCGTCCTCGGGCCGCTTGACCGCCCAGCCCGCGACGAAGCCGCGCCGGAACGACAGGGTGACGTAGGTCTGGCCGACGGCGAACGCGGCGGCACCGATCCCGATCACGACGACCGAGGCCATCAGCACACCGACGACCACGCCGAGGAAGCCGGCGAAGGCGAGCAGCCGCCAGCGCAGCCGCGCCTTGTACTGCAGCAGCACCTCGCCGAGCAACCACAGCGCGACGATGCCGAACGCGATATAGAGGACCGTCCAGCCCATGTACGCCCCTCTCCCAGTGGCCGCTACGCAGTGTGGCGTACGCCCGTGCGGCCGGTCCAGGCCTGCGGTGGGTGGTGCAGACCCAGGTTCTCGTAGATTTCCAGGGTCGCCGTGGAGTTGTTCAGCGTGATGAAGTGCAGTCCGGGCACTCCCTCGGCCAGCAGCCGCGCGCAGAACTCCGTGGCGAACTCGATACCGATGGAGCGTACAGCGGCGGGATCGTCCTTCGCTGTGAGGATGCGTTCCCGGAGGTCCGCGGGGAACGCCGCGTTGCTGAGCTGCGGCAGCCGCTCCAGCATCTTGATGCTGGTCACGGGCAGGATCTCGGGGATCACCGGGGTCGTGCAGCCGGCGGCGTCGACTTGGTCACGCAGCCGGAGATAGGACTCGGGCCGGAAGAACATCTGCGTGATCGCGTAGTCGGCCCCCGCCCGGCATTTGTCGACGAAGTGCCGGATGTCGGACTGCTCGTCGGCGGATCGCGGGTGCAGTTCCGGGAAGGCGGCGACGCCGACGCAGAAGTCGCCGGACTCCTTGATGAGCCGGACGAGTTCGGCCGCGTAGGTCAGCCCCTCGGGGTGCGGCACCCACGCGCCCATGGGGTCGCCGGGCGGGTCGCCGCGCACCGCGAGCATGTTGCGGATCCCGGCGTCGGCGTACTGGCCGATGATGTTGCGCAGTTCGGCGACGGAGTGGTCGACGGCGGTGAGATGGGCGACCGGGGTGAGCGTGGTGTCGGCCACGATCTGCTGGGTCTCCTTGACCGTGGTCGCCCGGGTGGAACCGCCGGCGCCGTAGGTCACGGAGACGAAGTCCGGGGCCACCGCCTCGACCCTGCGCAGCGCGTCCCACAGGTTCCGCTCACCCTTGGGGGTCTTCGGCGCGTAGAACTCGAAGGAGTACGTCGTCTTGCCGGCGGCGAGCATGTCACGCACGACGCGTGCGCGATCAGTCCTGGTGGAGGGGGTTCCGAGGGCCATACCGGCAGGTTAGCCAGGCGTCGCGGGTCACCCAACCGCACACTGAGGATTTGACCTTTTTGTCGCCTTGTTGTCCACGCCTTGGACAGGGCCGGACACAGCCGGGCGGGCCTGTCGCGGGCTCAGGCCGTACGGAGCCGCTTCGCGAACTCGGCCGCCGCCGCGCCCGGGTCGTCCGCCTCCGTGATCGCCCGGACGACGACGACCCGGCGGGCGCCCGCCTCCAGCACCTGGTCGAGGTTGCCGAGGCCGATGCCGCCGATGGCGAACCAGGGGCGCGCGGTGCCGAGCGCCGCCGTGCGGCGGACCAGGCCGAGGCCGGGCGCCGGACGGCCCGGCTTGGTGGGGGTGGGCCAGCAGGGGCCGGTGCAGAAGTAGTCCACGCCGTCCTGCGCGGCGGCCGCGGCGGCCTCCGCCTCGCTGTGCGTGGAGCGGCCGATCAGGACGTCCGGGCCGAGGATCGCGCGGGCCGCCGGGACGGGCAGGTCCCCCTGGCCGAGGTGCAGCACGGCGGAACGGGCGGCGTGGGCGACGTCGGCGCGGTCGTTGACCGCGAGCAGCTTGCCGTGCCGGGCGCAGGCGTCGGCGAAGACCTCCAGCCGGTCCAGCTCCTCGGCCGCCTCCATGCCCTTGTCGCGCAGTTGCACGATGTCCACGCCACCGGCCAGGACCGCGTCCAGGAACCCGGCGAGATCCCCCTGGCGGCGGCGGGCGTCCGTGCAGAGGTAGAGCCGGGCGTCGGCGAGCCGCGTACGTGCGCTGGCGGTCATGAGCGGGTCCCCCGTGTCGGGTGGTGCGGTGTCTGGTGCGGATGATGCCGGGTGCGGGCCGTGCCGGTGGAACCGGGCGGCCCTGTGGTCCGCCGGGGCGCCCGTCCTGCGCGGGGAGGCGTCGTCCGCCGTGCGCTGGGCGGCGCGGGCCTGCCTCCCGGCACGGCGCGGACGTGCCGGGGACCTGCCGGGCCTCGGCGGCGGTCACGGGCCAGGGCAGCCCCGGACCGCCGTACGACGGCAGGCGCGTCGTACCGGTGGCGGGGCACCGGCCGCCCTGCCACGGCGCGGCCCGCTCCCGGGGCCTGCCGGACCGTCCCACCGCGGCTTGCACGGGCCGGGACGGCCCGGCACGCCTCGCCACGGCGGAACCGCACCGCACCGGCCGGCGCGGCGTGGGCCGCTGCGGCGGGGGCGGGCCGTCACGGGCGGGGGACGACCCGCCGCCGGCGGCGGGTCAGACGGCCAGCGCCTGGGCGCGGCGCTTCACCTCCGTGCCGCGGTTCTCGCTGAGTGCCTGCGCGGGGGTGCCGGGCAGGCTGGGGTCGGGGGTGAAGAGCCACTCGATCATCTCTTCGTCCGTGAAGCCGTCGTCCCTCAGCAGCGTCAGGGTTCCGGTGAGACCCTTGACGATCTTGTCGCCGTCGATGAAGGCGGCGGGGACGTGCAGGGCGCGGTTCTCACCTCGGCGTACGGCGATGAGCTGGCCCTCCTTGACCAGCTGCCGGACGCGCAGCACGTCGACGCCGAGCTGTTCGGCGATGTCGGGCACGGTGAGCCAGGCGGGGACGAGAGCATCGGTCTTCGTGTCAATCTCGGTCACAGTCACCAGATTGCCATCTGCCGCTGACAGCCGGAAGCCGGGCCGGTCCGGCCGGGGTAGCACGGCCGGCCACCGCGCGCCCGGCCGCACCCCGCGAGACCCCTCGCACGACGCCGCGCGAGGCGCTACGCGAGGGTCGCGGTCTTCAGCGGGCGGGACGGGTCGGCGAGGACCTCCGGGTCCATCCGGCGGCCCGCCTCGATCAGTCGGCGTCCCTGGGCGAGGTCCCGCGGGCGTCCGACGGCGAGCAGGGCGACCAGCCGGCCCTGCCGCAGCCAGCAGACCGACCAGGCGGGACCGTCCGGGTCGCCGCGCCACACCGTGCCGTCGGCCGCCGCGTGGTGTCCGGCGTACTGCACGAACCGGCCGAACTGCTCGGACCAGAAGTACGGCACCGGGTCGTAGGCCGCCGGGTCCTCGCCGACGATGTCCGCGGCGACCGTGCGCGGCCCCTGGAGGGCGTTGTCCCAGTGGTGGACGACGAGCCGCTCGCCGTAGCGCGCGGAGGGGAAGGAGGCGCAGTCGCCGACCGCGTACACGTCGGGCACGGAGGTGCGCAGGTGGTCGTCGGCGAGGACCTCGCGGTGCGCGCCGAGGGCGATGCCGGAGTCCGCGAGCCAGCCGGTGGCGGGGCGGGCGCCGATGCCGACGACGACGGCCGCGGCGGGCAGCCGGGTGCCGTCGTCCAGGACGACCGCGCCGGGCTCGACGGCCGCCACCCGCGCGCCGGTGCGCAGCACGGCCCCGCTGTCGGCGTACCAGGCGGCCATCGGCGCGGCCACCTCGGCGGGCAGCGCACCGGCCAGCGGGCGGTCGGCCGCCTCGACGACGGTCACCGCGCAGCCGGCCTCGCGGGCGGCCGTGGCGAACTCGGCGCCGATCCAGCCCGCGCCGACGACGACCACGTCGCGCTGCGCCGCCAGTACCGGCCGCAGCCGCCCGGCGTCGTCCAGGGTGCGCAGCAGATGCACGCCGGGCACGGTGTCCGTGCCCGGGAGGCGAATCGGTTCGGCGCCGGTGGCGAGCACGAGGACGTCGTAGGGCACCGGGCCCGCGTCGGTGTCCAGTTCGCGGTCGGCGGGCCGGACGCCCAGGGCCGTGCGGCCGAGGCGCAGTTCGATGCCGAGCGCGTCGAAGTCGATGTCGAAGGCGGGGTCCTCGGCCTTGCCGAGCAGCACGGCCTTGGAGAGCGGGGGGCGGTCGTAGGGCCGGTGGGGTTCCGCGCCGATCAGCGTCACGGTGCCGGTGAAACCCTGTTCGCGCAGTGCGACCGCGGTCTGCACCCCGGCCATGCCCGCGCCGACGACGACCACGCGCCGCTCCGGTGGCGTGCCGTGCCCCGTCGGGCGGGCGCCCGTGCCGGGCTCCTCCGCCGCAGGTGAGTCCGTCGGTCCGTCCGGCCGCTCGTCCGGCCGCCCGGCTGTCCGCTCGTCCTGTCTCCGCACGCTCACACGATCACCTTAGCCATGACGATGCGCCCGTCGGCCGCTGCGGACAGTGACGTCCTGCACATGCCCGGCCGGGGTCAGGCGGGTTCCCGCGCCACTTCCTCGACGACGCTCGTGCCGTGGCCCTCCCGGGACTCCCACTCCCAGGTCTCGGCCAGCCGGATCCGCCCGTCGGGCAGCTCGGCGACCTCGGACACACAGTGCCCCGAGGAGGTGGTTCCGTCCCGCCCGAGCTGCACGTACCGGAAGTCCAGCCGGTCGCCGTCCCGGGTGCCGAGCAGATGGCCGCGCACCACGTCACCGCCCGTGTAGTCGGCCCAGACCACGCCGTCCCGCTCGTGGTAGGTGAAGCGGGTACGGGTGCCCACCTGGCCGGGGGCCTGGTCCGCCACCGGGGCGAGGACGAGGCCGTCGAGCGAACGGGGCATGCGGGAGGCTCCTTCACCGGGGTCGGGGACAGTCCGGGCGGCAGGGTCTAGGGTGGCCACCGTACAAGCACTCGCGGGAGCCCGGACGCACCGGGCTGAGAGGGAGGCTGGCGGCCTCCGACCGTACGAACCTGATCCGGGTCATGCCGGCGAAGGGAGGGGCTGGACGCCCATGCCGTCACGCTCACACGCATCGCACGCTTCATGTACGTCGGACGTCCTCGTCATCGGGGGCGGGATCATCGGCCTGGTCACGGCCTGGCGGGCCGCGCAACGCGGGCTCGGCACCGCCGTGGTGGACCCGGCACCCGGCGGCGGGGCCGCCCGGGTGGCCGCCGGGATGCTGGCGCCGGTCACCGAACTGCACACCGGGGAGCAGACGTTGCTCGCCCTGAACCTGGAGTCGGCGCGCCGCTACCCGGACTTCGCGGCCGAGCTGACCGAACTCACCGGCCACGGCCTCGGCTACCGCCGCTCGGGCACCCTGGCCGTCGCCCTGGACGCCGACGACCGCGCCCAGCTGCGCGAACTGCACCTGTTGCAGCGGCAGTCGGGGCTCGATACGGAGTGGCTGTCCGGGCGGGAGTGCCGGCGGCTGGAACCGATGCTCGCGCCGGGGGTGCGCGGCGGGCTGCGGGTGGACGGGGACCACCAGATCGACCCGCGGCGGCTGTCCACGGCACTGCTGGCCGCGTGCGAGCGGGCCGGGGTGGTCTTCCACCGGGTGTGGGCGGAGCGGCTGCGGGTCACCGGGGACCGGGCCACCGGCGTGGTCACTGCGGACGGCGGTGAACTGGGCGCGGACCGGGTGGTGCTGGCCGCCGGCAGCCGCAGCGGGCGGCTCGCCGGGGTGCCCGGGGCCGTGGTGCCGCCCGTACGGCCGGTGAAGGGCCAGGTGGTGCGACTGACCGTGCCGCCCCGGTACGCGCCCTTCCTGAGCCGTACCGTGCGAGCGGTGGTGCGCGGCGGCCAGGTGTACCTGGTGCCCCGGGAGAACGGCGAGCTGGTGATCGGCGCGACCAGCGAGGACCTCGGCTGGGACACCACCGTGACGGCGGGCGGGGTCTACGAGTTGCTCCGCGACGCGCATGAACTCGTGCCCGGAATCACCGAGTTGCCGCTGACCGAGACCCGGGCCGGGCTGCGTCCCGGCACCCCCGACAACGCGCCGCTGCTCGGTCCGACCGCGCTGCCCGGTCTGCTGCTGGCCACCGGTCACCACCGCAACGGCGTGCTGCTGACACCGGTCACCGGGGACGCGCTCGCGCATGCCCTGGTCACCGGGGAACTTCCGCCGGAGGCCCGGCCGTTCGCGGCGTCGAGGTTCTCGGCGGACGGTTCCGCCGCCGGGCGGATCACGGAGCCGGGCGGGGAGCGGAACGCCGAACCGGACGCCGGACGGAACGCCCGGCCCGGCGCCGGGCTGGGCGCCGGACTAAGTGCCGGGCGGAACGTATGAGTGCCGGGCGTGCCGCCGTGTCCGTGTCCGTCAACGGTGAGGTGCGGCGGTTCCCGACGGGGACGGCGCTCGACGCCGTCGTGCGGGAGCTGACCGCCGCCCCGTCCGGGGTGGCCGCCGCGCTCAACGAGACCGTCGTCCCGCGCGCGCGGTGGGCGCGGACCGCCGTACGCGACGGCGACCGCGTCGAAGTCCTGACCGCCGTCCAGGGAGGCTGACCGATGGCCGACGATCCTCTCGTCCTCGGCGGGACGTCCTTCACGTCCCGTCTGATCATGGGCACCGGCGGCGCGCCGAGCCTGGAGGTGCTGGAGCGGGCCCTGGTGGCGTCCGGCACCCAGCTGACCACCGTGGCGATGCGGCGCGTCGATCCGTCCGTACGGGGCTCCGTGCTGTCGGTGCTCGACCGGCTCGGCATCCGGGTGCTGCCCAACACCGCGGGCTGCTTCACCGCCGGGGAGGCCGTCCTCACCGCCCGTCTCGCACGGGAGGCGCTCGGCACGGATCTGGTGAAGCTGGAGGTGATCGCCGACGAGCGCACGCTGCTGCCCGATCCGGTCGAGCTGCTGGACGCGGCGGAGACCCTGGTCGACGACGGGTTCACGGTGCTGCCCTACACCAATGACGATCCGGTGCTGGCGCGGCGGCTGGAGGACGTGGGGTGCGCGGCCGTGATGCCGCTGGGTTCGCCCATCGGGTCCGGGCTGGGGATCCGCAATCCGCACAACTTCGAGCTGATCGTGGAGCGGGCGGGGGTGCCGGTGCTGCTCGACGCGGGCGCGGGGACGGCGTCGGACGCGGCGCTGGCGATGGAGCTGGGGTGTGCGGGGGTCATGCTCGCGTCGGCGGTGACCCGGGCGCGGTCTCCGGTGCGGATGGCCGCGGGGATGCGGCTCGCCGTGGAGGCGGGACGGCTGGCCCGGCTGGCGGGGCGGATGCCGCGGCGGTATCTGGCGCTGGCGAGTTCTCCCGCGGAGGGGATCGGGGTGCTGGATCCCGAACGGCCGGCGTTCTGAGCCGGTTCGCGCCCGGCGGCGGGGTGCTCACCGCCGGGTGCTCACCGCCGGCGGGTTTCCGGTGGGTGGGGGCCGCCGCCGGCCGGGATTTGCGTCACAGGTGCGCTGCAGTAGCGGTTCCGCGGTGGCCGGAACGTCTGCGGTGTCGCGGACGCCTCGTACACTCGCCTGCGTGGATACGACCCTTCAGGACCCTTTGGTCGGCCGTGTGCTCGATGGCCGGTATCGCGTGGACGCGCGCATCGCGGTGGGCGGGATGGCCACGGTCTACCGGGCTCTGGACACCCGTCTGGACCGGGTTCTCGCGCTCAAGGTGATGCACCCGACGCTGGCCGCCGACGGTTCCTTCGTCGAGCGGTTCATCCGGGAGGCCAAGTCGGTGGCCCGGCTGGCGCACCCCAACGTGGTGCAGGTCTTCGACCAGGGCACCGACGGGTCGTACGTCTATCTGGCGATGGAGTACGTGCCGGGCTGCACCCTGCGTGACGTGCTGCGCGAGCGGGGCGCGCTCCAGCCGCGGGCCGCGCTCGACATCCTGGAGCCGGTGCTGGCCGCGCTGGGGGCCGCGCACCGCGCCGGGTTCGTGCACCGCGACATGAAACCGGAGAACGTGCTGATAGGCGACGACGGGAGCGTCAAGGTCGCCGACTTCGGGCTGGTGCGGGCCGTGGACACGGTCACCCAGAGCACCGGCGCGGTCCTCGGCACGGTGTCGTATCTCGCGCCGGAGCAGATCGAGCACGGCACGGCGAATCCGCGGGTCGACGTGTACGCGTGCGGCGTCGTCCTCTACGAGATGCTGACCGGCGCCAAGCCGCACGCCGGGGAGTCGCCCGCCCAGGTGCTCTACCAGCACCTCCACGAGGACGTGCCGCCGCCCTCGGCCGCCGTGCCGGGGCTGCCCTTCGAGCTGGACGACCTGGTCGCCACCGCCACCGCGCGCGTCCCGGACGTCCGGCCGCACGACGCCGTGGAGCTGCTCGCACGGGCGCGCGAGGCGCGCGCCCCCCTGACCGACGCCCAGCTGGACGCCCTCCCGCCGCGGGCGGTGCCGGGGCCGCACGACAACGCCGACGACCGTACGAGCGTCATCGCGCACGGGCTGAGCGTGCCGCGCCCGCTGCCCGTCAACGAGGACGAGCGGGGTTTCACCGGGGACGACGGTGACACCCAGACGCTGCTGAACCGCACCAGCCGGCTGGAGAGCCCGGCGCTCGCGCCCCGCCCCGAGCCGTCGGCCCGGTCCCGGCGCGGGCTGGTCACGGTCGTCGTGGCGCTGCTCGTGATCTTCGGGGTGGGCGGCGGTGTCTGGTACATCAACTCCGGGCAGTTCACGCGGGTCCCGCCGCTGCTGGCGAAGACGCAGGCGCAGGCCGAGGCACGGCTGAAGAGCGCCGGGCTCGACGTGAAGAAGGTCGAGCACGCCTACAGCGACACCGTGCAGCGCGGCTCGGTCATCAGCAGCGACCCCGGTTCCGGCGCCCGTATCCGCAGCAACGACGCGGTGACCCTGGTCGTCTCGGACGGTCCGCAGACGGTGAAGGTCCCCGATGTCGCGGGCCGGCCGCTGGACGAGGCGCGCGCCCTGCTGAAGAAGAGCGGGCTGGAGCCGGGCATGGTCACCCGGCAGTTCGACGACACCGTGCCCCGCGGCTCCGTGACCGGCACCGTGCCCGCCGCGGGCACCGAGCGGCACGCGGGCTCCGCGATCGCGCTCACCGTCAGCAAGGGCAGGCCGATCGACGTGCCGGACGTCACCGGCGAGGACCTGGACCGGGCGAAGGCGGACCTGACGGGCGCGGGCCTGAAGGTGAAGGTGGCGGCCGAACAGGTCAACTCCGAGTTCGACGCGGGCCAGGTCGCCGAGCAGACCCCGGCGGGCGCCGCGCAGGCCGCCCAGGACGACACGGTGACGCTGACGGTCTCCAAGGGCCCGGTGATGGTCGAGGTGCCGGACGTGACCGGGAAGAACGTCGACGACGCGACGCAGGCGCTCGAGGACGCCGGGTTCAAGGTCGAGGAGGACCGCGGGCTGCTCGGGCTGTTCGGCGACACGGTCAAGAGCCAGTCGGTGAAGGGCGGCGACACCGCGCCCAAGGGCTCGACGATCAAGATCACCATCCGGTGACCGGGCACCGGAGAGGGCATGGCACCCTGGCCGGGTGAGCAGTCAGCAGTCCTCTCCCCTTCCCGGCGGCGTGCACGGCACCTCTGAGGAGCACGGTCCCGCCGGCGGACGCGACGCCGCCGTCGGGCGCGGTCCCGGTGCCGTGCACGGTCCCGTCGGCGAACACGGTCCCGGTGCCGTGCGCGATGCCGGCGCCGTGCGCAATCCCGTGGGCGGCCATGTCCCGGTCGCCGGCGGCCTCCACTCCGTGGGGCTGGCCTACGCCCGTGAGCTGGGCGCGGAGGCCTTGCAGGTCTTCGTCGCCAACCCGCGCGGCTGGGCCACCCCGGCCGGTGATCCGCGCCAGGACGAGGCGTTCCGCGCGGTGTGCGAGGCCGAGTCGCTCCCGGTGTACGTCCACGCCCCCTATCTGATCAACTTCGGCTCGCACACCGACGCCACCGCCGAGCGGTCGGCCGAGTCGCTGCGGCACTCGCTGCGGCGCGGCCGGGAGATCGGCGCGCGGGGCGTGGTGGTGCACACCGGCAGCGCGACGGGCGGCCGGGAGCGGTCCGTGGCGCTGGCGCAGGTACGGCGGCTGCTGCTGCCGCTGCTGGACGAGCTCACCCACGACGACGACCCGTTCCTGCTGCTGGAGTCGACGGCGGGGCAGGGCGCGTCGCTGTGCTCCCGGACCTGGGACTTCGGGCCGTACTTCGCGGCGCTGGACGCGCACCCCCGGCTGGGCGTCTGCCTGGACACCTGCCATGTCTTCGCCGCCGGGCACGACCTGACCGGCCCGCACGGCATGCACCGGACCCTCGATCTGCTGGTCGACACGGTCGGCGCGGGGCGGCTCAAGCTCGTGCACGCCAACGACTCCATGGACGTCTCCGGCGCCCGCAAGGACCGCCACGCGAACATCGGCGCCGGTCACATCGGCGAGGATCCCTTCCGCGCGCTGATGACCCACCCGGCCACCGAGGGCGTACCGCTGGTCATCGAGACGCCCGGCGGCAGGGAGGGGCACGCGGCGGACGTGGAGCGGCTGAAGAAGCTGCGCGACGGGGGCTGACGGGCGGCGGTCCGGGCCGGGGTCAGAGTTCGGGGCCGTCCCCCGGTGCCTCCTGGTAGGAGTAGCGCTGTTCCTTCCAGGGGTCGCCGATGTTGTGGTAGCCGCGCTCCTCCCAGAAGCCCCGGCGGTCGGCGGTCATGTACTCGACGCCGCGGACCCATTTGGGGCCCTTCCAGGCGTACAGGTCGGGGACGACGAGCCGGACCGGGAAGCCGTGCTCGGCGGTGAGGATCTCCCCGTCCTTGTGCGTGGCGAAGACGGTGCGCTCGGAGGCGAAGTCGGACAGCCGGAGGTTGGCGCTGTAGCCGTACTCCGCCCAGACCATCACATGGGTGACCGCCAAAGCGGGCGGCGCGGCCTCGAGGATCGTACGGGCCGGTACCCCGCCCCACTCCGCGCCGGGCATGCTGAACTTGGTGACGCAGTGCAGATCCGCGACCACGGTCACATACGGCAGGGCCGTGAATCCGGCGTGGTCCCAGGTGTGCTTGTCGCCGTCGGCGGTGGCTCCGAAGACCCGGAACTCCCAGCGCTCGGGCCGGAACTTGGGCACCGGGCCGTAGTGGGTGACCGGCCAGCCGCGTTGCAGTCGCTGCCCCGGCGGAAGGTCGGACCGTAGGGTCTCCCCCGATTCTCCTGATTCTCCTGATTCGGGTTCCACCGGATGACGCATGCCTCCATCCTGACAGACCCGGAGCGGTGCGACCGACCACCGGGAACCCGAAACGGGCATTTCACAGCGAGCACATATAAGTGTGCACTTACTGGACGATCCGGTGCACCGGTGCCATCATGCGGCGCATTGCGCCCGTTCCGCCCCGGACGAGCGCCCGTCCCGCTCTGGAAGGAGCCGCTGCCATGCAGGGCGACCCCGAGGTCATCGAATTCCTCAACGAGCAGCTGACCGGTGAGCTGACCGCCATCAACCAGTACTTCCTGCACGCGAAGATGCAGGAGAACTTCGGCTGGCTGAAGCTCGCGAAATACACCCGGCACGAGTCGTTCGACGAGATGAAGCACGCCGAGGTGCTCACCGACCGGATCCTGCTCCTGGAGGGCCTGCCCAACTACCAGCGGCTGTTCCACGTCCGGGTGGGCCAGACGGTGAAGGAGATGTTCGAGGCGGACCGCCAGGTGGAGATCGAGGCGATCGACCGGCTCCGGCGGGGCGTCTCCGTGATGCGTGACAAGGGCGACATCACGTCCGCGAACATCTTCGAGGACATCCTCGCCGACGAGGAGCAGCACATCGACTACCTCGACACCCAGCTGGAACTGCTGGAGAAGCTGGGCGAGGCGCTGTACCTGGCCCAGGTCGTCGAGCAGCCGGAGAGCTAGCTCCGCGACCGGCGCCCCGCCGCGGAGCTAGGCCGCTTCCCCGAGGGCCGCGGGCCGGGAGGTCGGCAGGTCGGTCAGGTCGCGGCGCGGGGCTGCGGCCCGGCCCAGGAGGGCCTGGATACGGCGGACGCAGGAGCCGCAGTCGGTGCCGGCCTTGCAGGCCGAGGCGATCTGGCGGGGGGTGCGGACACCGCCGTCCGCGTGTTCCTTGACCTGCTGCTCGGTGACGCCGAAGCAACTGCAGACGTACACGCGGTTCACCCCCTGGCGGGATCGGTTCAGAGCCTGCCGCACCGGATCCCCGTGGTTCGGTGAGGCAAACCTAACCTTACGCGGCCGACGGTCCCCGCAAAAGGGACAAGGGCGCGGATCCGGTGTGATCCGCGCCCCAGGGCCGCCGCCGCCGGACCGGCGGTCGGTGGTTCCTCACTGGTCCCGGTACATCTCCGCGACCAGGAACGCCAGGTCCAGGGACTGGCTGCGGTTCAGGCGGGGGTCGCAGGCCGTCTCGTAGCGCTGGTGGAGGTCGTCGACGAAGATCTCGTCGCCGCCGCCCACGCACTCGGTGACGTCGTCGCCGGTGAGTTCGACGTGGATGCCGCCCGGGTGGGTGCCCAGCCCCTTGTGGACCTCGAAGAAGCCCTTGACCTCGTCGAGCACGTCGTCGAAGCGGCGGGTCTTGTGGCCGGAGGCCGCCTCGAAGGTGTTGCCGTGCATCGGGTCGGTCACCCAGGCCACCACCGCGCCGGACGCGGTGACCTTCTCGACCAGCTCGGGAAGCCGGTCGCGGATCTTGTCGGCGCCCATCCGGACGATGAACGTCAGCCGGCCGGGCTCACGGTCGGGGTCGAGGCGGTCGATGTACCGCAGCGCCTCCTCGGCCGTGGTCGTGGGGCCGAGCTTGATGCCGATCGGGTTGCGGATCCGGGACGCGAACTCGATGTGCGCGTGGTCCAGCTGCCGGGTGCGCTCACCGATCCACACCATGTGCCCGGAGACGTCGTACAGCTGCCCGGTACGGGAGTCCACGCGGGTGAGCGCCGACTCGTAGTCCAGCAGCAGGGCCTCGTGCGAGGAGTAGAACTCGACGGTCCTGAACTCCTCCGGGTCCGCGCCGCAGGCCATCATGAAGCTCAGCGCGTTGTCGATCTCGCGGGCCAGCTGCTCGTAGCGCTGGCCGGAGGGGGACGACTTCACGAAGTCCTGGTTCCAGGCGTGCACCTGGCGCAGGTCGGCGTAGCCGCCGGTGGTGAAGGCGCGCACCAGGTTCAGCGTGGACGCGGACGCGTGGTACATCCGCTTGAGCCGCTCGGGGTCGGGGATGCGGGCGGCCTCGGTGAAGTCGAAGCCGTTGACGGAGTCGCCCCGGTAGGTCGGCAGCGTGACGCCGTCGCGGGTCTCGTCGGGCTTGGAGCGCGGCTTGGAGTACTGGCCGGCGATCCGGCCGACCTTCACCACCGGCACCGAGGCGGCGTACGTCAGCACGGCGCCCATCTGGAGCAGCGTCTTGAGTTTGCTGCGGATGTGATCGGCGGACACGGCGTCGAACGCCTCGGCGCAGTCGCCGCCCTGGAGGAGGAACGCCTCTCCCTTGGCGACGGACGCGAGCCGGGCGCGCAACTGGTCGCACTCGCCCGCGAAGACCAGCGGAGGATAGGAGGACAACTCCGCGATCACTTCGCGCAGAGCCTCGGCGTCGGGGTAGTCCGGCTGCTGCGCCGCGGGCAGGTTGCGCCAGGTCGCCTGAGCGGCGACGGCGTGGGATTCAGCGTTCACGGTCACGCTCTAACACTACGGGGTCATGTCTGGTGATCCCCCTCGTTCCCGTCAGATGAGACGGCCGGGAACGCGACTCCGGTCGTCGCGCCCCGCCACCCCCGCGCGGGCGGGGACACACATCTCATGTCCGTCATGACGATCGCGGGGACCGGTGGACACGGACGGTCCATGACCTCTAGGGTTCCCCGCATGT
The DNA here is from genome assembly GCF_040644295.1 of Streptomyces sp. NPDC047000. NCBI lineage: Bacteria > Bacillati > Actinomycetota > Actinomycetes > Kitasatosporales > Streptomycetaceae > Streptomyces > Streptomyces sp. NPDC047000. Next base: position 66,020 of record NZ_JBEYWE010000004.1, on the reverse strand, counting down.
ACGCGTCTCCGTTCGTTCAGACCTGGTGGTGGACCGCTCATCCGGCGGCCCACTGACTGCGCGTACGCACGACTTCGCGAAGGCCGCCCGAGGGGCGGCCTTCGGCGTTTCCGGGGTCCGCTCCTCACCGCCACCGATACCTCCGTCGCTGGAAGAGGAAGCATGGACCTGACACAGCTCGCGCACGACCCCCGCCCCTTCGCCCTGCTGCGGCGGCGCACGCCGGGCCACGACGAGAACACCGTGGAGCTGTTCCTCGGCCCGGTCACCACCTGCGAGCGGCTCGCCGACCTTCCCGGCGAGGGTCTCGCCCTGGTCCCCTTCCGGCAGATCCGCGAGCGCGGCTTCGACGTGCGCGACGACGGGACCCCGCTGGCGGTCCTCACGCCGGAGGAGACCCACGTCCTGCCCCTGGAGGACGTGCTCGCGCAGCTGCCGTCGCACGAGGTGCGGGTCCGCGGCGGCGGCTTCGACGTGGACGACGCGGAGTACGGGGAGATCGTCGGGCGGGTGCTGCGGGAGGAGATCGGGCGCGGCGAGGGCGCGAACTTCGTGATCCGGCGGACGTACGAGGGTGAGATCCCCGGGTTCGGGCGGGCGGACGCGCTCGCGCTGTTCCGGCGGCTGCTGGAGGGCGAGCGCGGCGCGTACTGGACGTTCGTGGTGCACACCGGTGACCGGACGCTGGTGGGGGCGAGTCCGGAGGTGCATGTGCGGATGTCCGGCGGCACGGTGGTCATGAACCCGATCAGCGGCACCTACCGTTACCCGGACGGCGGCCCCACCCCGGAGCACCTGCTCGGCTTCCTCGCGGACGGCAAGGAGATCGAGGAGCTGTCGATGGTCGTCGACGAGGAACTGAAGATGATGTGCACGGTCGGCGACATGGGCGGGGTGGTCGTCGGTCCCCGGCTGAAGGAGATGGCACACCTCGCGCACACCGAGTACGAGCTGCGCGGCCGTTCCTCCATGGATGTGCGGGAGGTGCTGCGGGAGACGATGTTCGCGGCCACCGTCACCGGATCGCCGGTGCAGAACGCCTGCCGGGTCATCGAGCGGCACGAGGCCGGTGGGCGCGGCTACTACGCGGGCGCGCTGGCCCTGCTCGGCCGGGACTCCGGGGGCGCGCAGACGCTGGACTCCCCCATCCTGATCCGCACCGCCGACATCGACGCGGCCGGGCGGCTGCGCGTCCCGGTGGGCGCGACGCTGGTGCGCGGCTCGGACCCGGCGGGCGAGGTCGCGGAGACCCACGCCAAGGCGGCGGGCGTGCTGGCGGCGCTGGGCGTACGGCCGTCCCGGCCCCGGGCGGAGCACGGGCGTCCCCGGCTGGCCGGCGACCCGCGGGTGCGGGCGGCGCTGGACGGCCGCCGGGCGGCGCTCGCGCCGTTCTGGCTGCGGATGCAGGAGCGGTCCGGGGAGCTGTCCGGGCACGCCCTGGTGGTGGACGGTGAGGACACCTTCACGGCGATGCTCGCGCACGTCCTGCGCTCGGCCGGCCTGGAGGTGACCGTACGGCGCTACGACGAGCCCGGGCTGCGGGCGGCGGTCCTGGCGCACGAGGGCCCGGTGGTGCTGGGCCCCGGTCCCGGTGATCCCTCCGACCGCACCGATCCGAAGATGCGTTTCCTGCGCGGGCTGGCCGCGCGGGTGATCCGGGAGCACCGGCACGGGGTGCTGGGCGTGTGTCTGGGGCACGAGCTGATCGCGGCGGAGCTGGGGCTGGACATCGTGCGCAAGGAGGTGCCGTACCAGGGCGCGCAGACGGTGATCGACCTGTTCGGGCGGCCCGAGACGGTCGGTTTCTACAACAGTTTCGTGGCGTACTGCGACGACGAGGCCGCGCGGGAGCTGGCCGCGCACGACGTGGAGGTGAGCCGGGCCGCGAACGGCGAGGTGCACGCCGTGCGCGGCCCGGGCTTCGCCGGTGTCCAGTTCCACCCGGAGTCGGTGCTGTCGCTGGACGGCGCCGCCGTCGTCCGGGAGCTGGTCGGTCAGCTGGCCCCGGCGGACGGGGCGGGCAGGCGCGGCACCAGCACGTTGTCCGAGCGGCGGCCGGCCAGGTAGTCGTCGACGTTGCGCACGGTGGCGTCGATGATCTGGCCCACGGCGTCCTCGGTGTAGTACGCCTGGTGCGAGGTGACCAGCACGTTCGGGAAGGTGACGAGGCGGGCCAGGGTGTCGTCGGCGATGGCTTCCAGGGACTTGTCCAGGAAGAACAGGCCCGCCTCCGCCTCGTAGACGTCGAGGCCGATGCCGCTGAAGCGGCCCTCGCGCAGCTCGGTGACGAGGGCGGCGGTGTCGACGAGGCCGCCGCGGCTGGTGTTGACCAGCATCGCGTCGTCCTTCATCGACTTCAGCGCGTCGGCGTCGATGAGGTGCTGGGTCTGCGGCATCAGCGGGACGTGCAGGGTGATCAGGTCGGACTCGGCGAGCAGCTGCTCCTTGGAGACGTACTCCATGCCGAGGTCCAGGCAGGCCGGGTTCGCGGCGATGTCCCAGCCGAGCAGCCGCATCCCGAAGCCGTGGGCGATCCGGGCGAACGCCTCGCCGATCTTGCCGGTGCCGACGACTCCGGCGGTGCGGCCGTGCATGTCGCGGCCCATCAGCCCGTCGAGCCGGAAGTTGAAGTCGCGGGTGCGGGTGGAGGCGCGCACTATGCGGCGGTTGACCGCCATGGCGAGCGTCCAGGCGAACTCGGCGACCGAGTACGGCGAGTAGAAGGAGACCCGGGCGACCGTCATGGCGAGGCGCTCGGCCACCTTGAGGTCGATGTTGTTGAACCCGGTGGAGCGCTGGGCGACCATCTGGGTGCCGCCGGTCGCCAGGGTCTGCAGGACGTGGTTGTCGAGGCCGCAGTTGACGCTGGTGCAGATGACGTCGTAACCGGCCGCGATCTTGGCGGTGTCCTGGTTCAGGAAGACGTCCAGACAGCGGATCTCGTGATGTCCCGCGAACGCCTGCTCGAGCAGGGGCTTCTCGTCGGCCTGTACGCCGAACGCCAGGATCTCCAAGGGTGTCCCTCCGGGGTCGGGGCCGGAACTGGTGTGCTACCAGCGAGTTTACGACCCCGGAGGCACCGCCCGTGCGACCGGCTCCCGGCCGGTACGCGGCCGGCGCGTGACCGGCTCCCCTCCGGCGCGGCAGGGGCGTGACCGGCGCGCGGGTCAGCCGAAGAAGACACCGATCTCCCGGTACAGCCCGGGATCGACCGTCTTCGTCCGGGCGACCGCGTCGGCGACGGGCACCCGGACGATGTCCGTGCCGCGCAGGGCGACCATCGTGCCGTACGCGCCGTCGTGGACGGCCTCGACGGCGTGCAGCCCGAAGCGGGTGGCGAGCCAGCGGTCGTGGGGGCTCGGGGTGCCGCCGCGCTGGATGGGGCCGAGGACGGTCATCCGGGACTCCTTGCCGGTGCGCCGCTCGATCTCCCGGGCCAGCCATTCGCCGACGCCCGACAGCCGGGTGCGTCCGGGCGGGGCCGGGGCGCAGGGGTCGACGGCGAGCTCCGGGATGCCGCCCCTGGGCCTGGCGCCCTCGGCGACGACCACGATCGGGGCGTACGACGCCCGGAAGCGCGAGGCCACCCAGTCGCACACCTGGTCGATGTCGAAGGGCTGCTCGGGGATGAGGATGACGTTGGCGCCGCCGGCGATGCCCGAGTGGACCGCGATCCAGCCGGCGCGCCGGCCCATCACCTCGACGACCAGGGTCCGCATGTGCGACTCGGCCGTGGTGTGCAGCCGGTCGACGGCCTCCGTGGCGATCCCCACGGCGGTGTCGAAGCCGAAGGTGTAGTCGGTGGCGCACAGGTGGTTGTCGATGGCCTTGGGGACGGCGACGCACGGCATCGCGTGCTCCTCCGACAGCTGCGCCGCCACGCTCAGGGTGTCCTCGCCGCCGATGGTGATCAGCGCCTCGATCTCGTACTTGGCCAGGGTGTCCTTGACCTTGCGGATACCGTCCGGCACATGGTGCGGGTCGGTGCGGGAGGAGCCGAGGACGGTGCCGCCGCGGGGCAGGATGCCGCGCACCGAGGGGATGTCGAGGGGGATCGTGTCCCCGTCGACCACGCCGCGCCAGCCGTCCAGGAAGCCGGTGAACTCGTAGCCGTAGTCCTGGACTCCCTTGCGGACCACGGCCCGGATGACCGCGTTGAGCCCCGGGCAGTCGCCGCCTCCGGTCAGCACTCCGACACGCATGTCAACGTCCCTTCGCCGCCGTACCGCCGAAACGTCCGGTTCGTACCGAACGGATCCACGTTAGTCACGGGCCGGGGCGGGCGGGGAGGGGCGGGAGGGGGTCCTGGAGGGCACCTGTGGCCCGTTTAGACGCCGCTCGTTTGTCTGCGCGTTCGCTCGTCTGTCCGGCCGCCGGGGTACCGGGGCCCCGTCACGGCCGCTCGTCGTCGAGGCCGCGCTCGATGGCGTAGCGGACCAGTTCGACCCGGTTGTGCAGCTGGAGCTTGCCGAGGGTGTTCTGCACATGGTTCTGGACCGTGCGGTGGGAGATCACCAGGCGCTCGGCGATCTGCTTGTAGCTCAGGCCCTTGGCGACCAGCCGCAGCACCTCCGTCTCCCGGTCCGTCAGCCGCGGGGCGTCGGGTCCGCCGGTGTCCGGGGCGGCCGCGGGCTCGGCGGCCAGCCGCCGGTACTCGCCGAGCACCAGACCGGCCAGGCCCGGCGTGAACACCGGGTCGCCCGCCGCCGTACGGCGTACCGCGTCCAGCAGTTCCGCCGTCGAGGCCGACTTCACCAGATAGCCCGTGGCACCCGACTTCACGGCCTCCAGGACGTCGGCGTGCTCGCCGCTCGCCGACAGGACCAGCACGCGCAGCGCCGGGTCGGCGCCGACGAGCTCCTTGCAGACCTGCACGCCCGGCTTCTGCGGCAGGTTCAGGTCCAGCACCAGGACCTCCGGCCCGGCGGCCCGCGCGCGCCGTACGGCCTGTTCGCCGTCGCCCGCGGTGGCCACCACGTCGAAGCCCGACTCGGCCAGGTCGCGGGCGACGGCGTCGCGCCACATCGGGTGGTCGTCGACCACCATGACCTTGATCGGGCCCTGCCGCTCGCTCATCGCCGCTCCGCCTTCCCCCGCGCCCCGTCCGCCCGGCGCGCCCGCTGCTGCCGGTCGTGTCTGTCGTGCCTGTCCTTCGGTACCGTCATCTCGACCTCCGTGCCCTGGCCCGGCACCGAGACCAGCTCGGCCGTGCCGCCGATGTCCCTGAGCCGGCCGCGGATGGACTGCGCCACCCCGAGCCGCCCCTCCCCCGCCGCCTGCGCGAGACGGCCCTCGGGAACCCCGGGGCCGTCGTCCCGGACGGTGACGATCACCGACTCCGGCTCGTCCTCGACCAGGATCCAGGCGCGGGCGCCGTCGCCCGCGTGCACCCGCACGTTGTCCAGGGCGGCGCCGACCGCCGCGGCCAGTTCCCGGGCGGTGTGCGGCGGCAGCGGCACGGGGGCGCCGGGCTCCGCGAGGCTGACCCGGGGGGCGGCGTACGGCGCCAGCAGCGTCCGCAGGTCCAGGGGGCCGCCGTCGCCCGCGCCCGCCTCGTCGGGTTCCTCCACCAGCCGTACGACCGCCCCCTCGGCGGCGTCCTCCGACACCCGGGAGACGGGCACCAGGCCGCCGGAGACCAGGGTGCGCAGCGCGATCTCCTGCTCCCCCGCCATCCGGCCCAGCTCGGCCGCCTCGCCGCCGAGCACCGCGCCGCGCCGCTGCACCATCGCCAGCACCTGGAGGACACCGTCGTGGATGTCCCGGGCCAGCCGTTCCCGCTCCCGGCCGGCGGCCTCGATCTCCAGGGCGCGGGCCAGGGTGCGCTCGGAGGCGCGGGCGACCTCGACGACGTAGCCGATGGCGATGGAGGCGACCCAGACGAGGACCACGTTGTGCACGGTGTCGCGGGCCGGCCGGCCGCGTTCCACCAGATTCGTGACGGCGACGGCCGAGGAGGCGAGCGCCGCCCAGCGCCAGCCGCCCTTGAGGGCGAAGGCCAGCACCGCGCCCGCCGTCCAGATGGAGGGCAGCGTGGGGCCGCCGGCCAGGACCCGCCGGGGGGTGTCGGCGACGGGGGTGAGGAGGATGCCGGTGACGGCGAGCGTGAGGTCGGCGGCCAGGAAGCGCCGGGTGCAGGCGGCCTCGTTCGCGACCCTGGGCAGGGTGGCGAGGGTCCAGCCGCACAGGACGACGTAGTAGGCGACGGCCAGCCAGGGGCGGGAGAAGCGGTCGTAGGCGGTCGCGAAGAGGCCGACGGCGTAGAGCATCGTCAGCACCCGGTACCCGGCGAGCGCGCGCCACAGCGGCAGCTCGACGGACATCCTCATCACCCGCTCGCGCCGGGCCATGCCCCGCCCCCCGTCCGGACCGCGCGCCCCGGTCCGTCCTCTCCGTCCCCTTGGTTCTGCAGGTCTGTTCTACAAGGCTGTTCTACAGGTCCGCGGAGTCCTTCAGGTCCTTCTTCGCGGCCTTCGCGGCCTCCGCGATCCGGCGCTTGGCGGCGGTCGCGTAGACGTCGACGTACTCCTGGCCGGAGAGCTTCATGATCTCGTACATGACCTCGTCGGTCACCGCGCGCAGGACGAAGCGGTCGTGCTCCATGCCCTGGTAGCGGGTGAAGTCGAGGGGCTCGCCGATCCGGATGCCGGGGCGCATCAGCTTGGGCACGACCTTGCCGGGCGGCTGGATCTTCTCCGTGTCGATCATCGCGACGGGGATGACGGGAGCGCCGGTGGCGAGCGCCACGCGCGCCAGGCCGCCGGGCTTGCCCCGGTACAGCCGGCCGTCGGGCGAGCGGGTGCCCTCGGGGTAGATGCCGAACAGCTCGCCGCGCTCCAGCACCTCGATACCGCTCCTGATCGCCGCCTCGCCCGCGCCCCGGGCGCCGGAGCGGTCCACGGGGAGCTGGCCGACACCCTTGAAGAAGGCGGCCGTGAGGCGTCCCTTCACGCCGGGCGTGGTGAAGTACTCCGCCTTCGCGATGAAGGTGACCTTGCGGTCGAGCACCGCGGGCAGGAAGAAGGAGTCCGAGAAGGAGAGGTGGTTGCTCGCCAGGATCGCGGGGCCCTCGGCCGGAATGTGTTCCAGCCCCTCCACCCAGGGCCTGAAGGCGACCTTCAGCGGTCCCCCGATAGCGACCTTCATCGCGCCGTACAACAAGCGAGTGCCTCCCATGTGTGTCGATCAGACCATAACCCGCGAAGGGCCCAATGAGCCCGACGACCCTGGTCGGTGTCAGTGCGGTCGCGTACCGTGAAGCACACCTGGACTTCACCCTCAGGGACTCGTTCCCTCGACGAACAGGAGACCCAAGGTGGCGGTGCTCCCCGGAGCCGAGCCGTTCCGTCATGAGGGCGGGGAGGTCGGCGTCCTCCTCTGCCACGGCTTCACCGGCTCCCCCCAGTCCCTGCGCCCGTGGGCCGACCGGCTCGCCGCGCAGGGGCTGACCGTCTCGCTGCCGCTGCTGCCCGGGCACGGCACCCGCTGGGAGGACATGAACCTCACCGGCTGGCCGGACTGGTACGCGGAGGTGGACCGCGAGCTGCGTGCCCTGGGCGAACGGTGTTCCCGGGTGTTCGTGGCGGGGCTGTCCATGGGCGGTGCGCTGGCCCTGCGGCTGGCCGCGCGGCACGGGGACGCGGTCGCGGGGGTGGTGGTCGTCAACCCGGCCAACAAGGTGCACGGGGCGGCCGCGCACGCCCTGCCGGTGATACGGCATCTGGTGCCCTCCACGAAGGGCATCGCGAGCGACATCGCCCTGCCGGACGCGACGGAGCTGGGGTACGACCGGGTACCGCTGCACGCGGCGTACTCGCTGCGGGTCTTCCTCCGGATGGTCGACGGGGAGCTGCCGCAGGTCACCCAGCCGCTGCTGCTGCTGCGCAGCCCGCAGGACCATGTGGTGCCGCCCGCCGACGCGGCACGCGTCCTGGCGCGGGTCTCCTCCACGGACGTCACGGAGATCCTGCTGGAACAGAGCTACCACGTCGCGACGTTGGACCACGATGCGGACCGGATCTTCACGGAGAGCCTCGCGTTCATCGGCCGGCTCGCGCCCCATGCCGGCAAGGAAGGGACGGCCACCGTTGGCTGAGCACGACTCCGACCGCGAGAAGCGCGAGGACCGCGACGACCGCGACGGGCGCGAGGACCGCGTGCCGGAGGAGCTGGACGGCCCGTTCGACGAGGAGGCCGCCTGGGCGGCGATCGTCGCGGGGTACGGCGAGGAGCCGCCGGACCCGCCGGGTGCCAGACCGTTCAAGCCGGTCGAGGATCTCGCTCTGCCGGAGTCGGTCTTCCAGCCCACGCCTCCTCCCGCGCCCGCGCCTCCCGCGCCTCCCGCCGCGGACGGGGAGCCTGCGGCGGGGCGGGGGCCGGAGGTGGCGGAGGCGGCCGAGGCCGCCGAGGCCGCCGAGGCCGCCGATACGGCGGCGGACGCCGGGGAGGCGGCCGGGGCCGCGGCGAAGAGCGAGCCCGCGCCCGGGACGACCCCGCCCGCCGGGGCCGTGAAGCCGCCGTTGGGGAGTTCGGTGTCCTTCGCCCCGGGGGTCGGGCCTCGCGACTTCACGGTCCGGGAGCCGGACGAGGCCGACTTCGACGAGGACGACGAGGGTCATTTCGTGCCGCCGGAGCCTCCGCCGCTGCCTTCGGGCGATACGACGGCGCGGTTCGCGTGGCTGGGGGTGATCGGCGGGCCGGTGCTGCTGTTGCTGGCGGTGCTGTTCGGGTGGGACATGACGTGGTGGCTGACGACGCTGGGGGTCGGCGGGTTCCTGGGCGGGTTCGTCACGCTGGTCGCGCGGATGAGCCCGGACGACGAGAACGGCGACGATCCGGGGCGGGGGGCGGTGGTCTGACGCCGGCCCTGCCGGGCCGGCGGTCCCTCCCACCCGCGCACCGCCCGTTCAGCGGCTGAGAGACGGCCGTCTCCCGCGGGGGCGAAGCGCCATCGGCGCCTACCCGTCCCGGACCCCCACGCCCACGCCGCCCAGGTCGGCACGCTCCCACACGCACGCCTGCACGCGGGGGGGGCCAGGACGAGTCGTCCGTGTTGCGTGGCGGGCCGCGGCAGCGGGAGGTCTCAGGGTGGGGTCAGGTCGGGGGGAGTTTCAGGGCTGCGAGGACCGGGAGGTGGTCCGTGGCCGCCTTCAGGTCGGGTTCCGTGACGCCCGGGTGGTACAGGGGGACTCCGCAGGCCAGGACCTCGATGCCCTTCGTCGCGAAGATCGCGTCGATGCGCTGGTAGGGGGCCGCCGAGGAGAAGGTGTGGTCGTCGGAGCCCCACGGGGCCGTGGCGCGGCAGTCCTGGAGGTCCTCCGCCAGCCGGGAGAACGTGGGGCCGGTGGGGCGTTCGTTGAGGTCGCCGCCGGCCACCGCGTGGTCGACGCCCATCGCGGCGAGCCGGTCGAGCAGCATGCCCCCCTGCTCGTAGCGTTCCTCCTTCTCCAGGCTCAGATGGCAGCTGACCACCGCGAGCCGGGCCCCGCCGAAGCGGACCACGGCCGTCGCGAAGCCGCGCCGGTGCTGCCCCGGGGCGAGCGGCAGCAGGACGTCCTCGGTGCGCTCCACCGTGGCCCGCAGGGAGCACAGCAGGGCCGGTCCCGCCGCCGTGGCACCGCCGGTGAGGATCACCAGTCCGCTCTCGGCCGCGAGCCGGGCGAGCTTCTTGCGCCAGCGGAAGAACCGCGGCGCCTCCTGGACCAGCACCAGGTCGGGCGCGCACGCGCCGATCACCCGGGCGAGTGCGTCGGTGTCGTCGCGCATCGAGCGGATGTTGTAGCTGAGGACCCGGATGACGGCCGAACCGTCTGGCTCGGTGCGTGAGTTGGGAAGCTGCAGCGGTGTCGTCGTCGGCATGTCCGTCAAGATACGCGTCATAACGGCCTCGTACCGGTACGGCAACGCCCGCCGTCCCCGGTTCGGGGGTGCGGCGGGCGGACGGTGCCGTGAGCCGTGGATCACATGATCGGGTCGGGCTCCCGGGCCAGGTCGGCCGCGCCCACCAGACCCGCCTTGTTGCCGAGCTCGGCCGCGAGGACCTGGGCGACCGGACGCCAGTTGCCGCCGACCAGCCAGCGCTTGTACGACTTGCGGATCGGGTCGAGGACCAGCTCGCCCTCGTCCGACAGGCCGCCGCCGACGATGAACGCCGACGGGTCGAACAGGGAGGCCAGGTCGGCGAGGCCGGCACCGACCCAGCGGGCCAGCTCCCGGTAGGAGTCGATCGCGACCGGGCAGCCCTGCCGGGCGGCCATGGAGATGTGCTTGCCCTCGATGCCGTCGGGGGTCCCGTCGCCGAGCGCCAGCAGCATCTCGGCGGCCTCGGGGGTGGCGTTGGCCCGCTGATGGGCGTACCTCACCAGCGCACGGCCGGAGGCGTACTGCTCCCAGCAGCCCTGCGAGCCGCAGCCGCACAGCAGGCCGTCCGGGACCATCCGGATGTGGCCGAACTCGGCGGCCACGCCGAAGTGTCCGCGGCGCAGCTTGTTGCCGATGATGATGCCGCCGCCGAGCCCGGTGCCCAGGGTGATGCAGATGACGTTGCGGTGGCCCTTGCCCGCGCCGAACTTGTACTCGCCCCAGGCCGCGGCGTTGGCGTCGTTCTCGACGACGACCGGGAGACCCACCCGGGCCTCGACCTTCTCCTTGAGAGGCTCGGAGCGCCAGTCGATGTTGGGCGCGAAGTACACCGTGGAACGCTGCCGGTTGACGTAGCCGGCGGCGCCGATGCCCACGCCCACGATCTCGTGCCCGGCGTGCGCGCCCTCCACCGCCGAGGCGATGGCGTCCACGATGGCCCCGGGCGTGGTGGGGGTCGGCACCTTGAAGGTCGAGAGGATGTTGCCTTCCTCGTCGACCACGCCGGCCGCGATCTTCGTGCCGCCGATGTCGACGCCGATGGTGAGTCCCATGAATCCCTCAGTTCCGGTCGAGCCCCGCTACGGCCAACCGTACCCGAGTGAGCGCTAGTCCAAGTCGATACGCTCCCCCGGAGTGGTACCCTCCCCGCCGTCACGCCGGTCGGCCCACCGGTCCCCGAGGGTGTCCTCCGGACGCGCCGGGCGGTCCGTCCAGCGTTTCTCCTGTGCCTGGACGGCGGAGCGGTACGCGGCGAGCAGCTCCCCGCCCGCTGCCGCCAAGTGGTCGAAGACGTCCGGGTTCCGTTCGATCACCGGTTCCACCGCCGCCTTCGCCTGCTGCACGACCTGCCGCACCACCTGCTGGGCGGCCGGACCCGCGACCGCCCCGAACAGCGGCGACCGGAAGCCGGACAGCCGGTCCGCCACGGCGTCGACGAGTTTGCGCAGTTCCTCCGCCGCCGAGCCGGGCGGCGGGCCGTTACGGGCCTGGCGGCGGGCCTTCTCGGCCGCGAGGTCCTCGGCGCAGGCGGTGGCCCAGGCGTCGTCGTCGGGTGTCGCGCGGGACGGCGGCGCCCCGGGAACGTCGGCGGCGCCGGGCGCGGGCCGCGCGGCGGGCTCCGGCGTCGCCGGTCCGGCCCCGGCGGGCCCGGCGGCCTCCCGGGGCGTCTCCGGCTCGTCGTCCGCGGGCGCCGCCTGCGCCTCCGCGGACGCGGGCGCGGCGGGCGTCGTCGGTGTCCTGCGGCCGGCCCCGGCGGGCCTGACGGTCGCCCTGGGGGTCTTCGGTCCGCCGTCCGCAGGCGCCTCGGCGGGCTCCGGCGTCTGCGGCACCTCGTCCGCGGGCGGCTGCGCCGGTCCCGGACCGGCGGCCTTCCCGGACCCCGGCTTCCGGTCCGCCGCCGCTTCCCCCGCGTGGGCGGGCGGCCGCCCCGTCGCGTCGATCGCCTCAGGCGTGGCCTCGTCGTCGGGCGCGGGACGCTCTTCGCTCATGACGGACTCCTGACTACGGTTCGTCCCTCCGACGTTACCCGAACGGCCGCGGGACGTTCACCGCGTACGCGGCCACAGTGCGGGGTCCGGCGCGAACCGCACGCGCAGCTCGCCCTCCCGCAGCGCGGCCCCCTCGACGGTGCACCGGCGCAGCGCCGACGGCAGCGGCACGATCCGCCGGAACTGTCCCACCGTGACGACGAGTTCGTCACCGCGCCGGATCAGGTCCAGTGCGTCGCGCCGGGCGCCGGGCAGCGGGATCCGCCACACCAGCACCCCGTCGTCGGCGATGCGGTCGGCGACCGGCCACTCGACCGGGGCCGGGGCGGGTGCGGGGCCGGTCCCGGCGGCGCCGGTGAGCGCGGCGAGGTCGTCGGTGCCGCGCGGGTCACGGCCGAGGTGCGGGACCTCGGTCACCGGGAACTCCTCGCGCCAGTCGGCCAGCGCCTTGCGCTGCTGGGCGATGGGCCCGGCCAGCCAGGCGTCCGCCGCGGCCTCGGGCAGCACCCTGCTGGCGACCACCGTCTCGACCGCGAGGCCGCGCAGGGCGAGCCCCAGGGCCGCGGTGCGTACGGCGTCGGCGCCGGCCGGTCCCGGCTCGGCGACCAGCCGTACGGCGGTGTGGCGGTCCGCCAGTACCGCCTCCACGGCGGCGAGTTCGGTGTCCCAGCGGGCCGCGGTGTCGTAGAGCCACTCCGCGGGCATCGGGACGCCGGCGAGCCGGCCGAGGACGGGGCGCAGGGCGCGGGCCGCCTGCCGTTCGGGCGGCAGCATGCGGCGCAGGTAGCGGCGCAGTTCCTCGGGCAGCGCGAGCAGGGCCAGGGCCTGCGGCACGGGCGGGAGGTCGACGACGAGGAGGTCGTGGCGCTCGGACAGCGCGGCGTCGCGCAGGGCCCGCAGGAAGCTCAGCTCCTCCGCGCCGGGCAGCGGGGTGACCTCCTCCGCGTCGAGACGGGCGGCGCCGAGCAGGTCGAGGACGGTGGAGGCGCGGTCCTGGAAGGCGGCGAGGTCCTCGCGGAAGCCCCGGGCCGCGTCGGGGCGCCAGGCGGTGAGGTGCGGCACGACCGGGACCGGCGCGGCGCCCGTGCTCACGCCCAGCGCCGCGCCGAGGGTGTCGGTGCGGTCGGCGCCGAGGAGGAGGGTGCGGGTGCCGGCGGCGGCGGCCGTGAGGGCGGTGGCCGCGGCGACCGTGGTGCGGCCCGCACCGCCGGGGCCGGTGATCAGGATCGTGCGCATGGTCCACCACGCTAGCCTGGCCGGCGGCCCGTGCGGTCATCGGCTCGGCCACGGCCGTGGCGCGGGAAGCCCGTCCGACGGCCCGGAAGGTCATCGGCTCCGGCACGGAACGCCCGGCCCCGCCCGCCGGGCACCGCTCTCGGGCGGGCCGTCAGGCCTCGCCGGACTCCACGCGCTTCTTCAGGCCGGCCAGGGCGCGGTCGATGATGACCTTCTCCGCCTTGCGCTTGATCATGCCGAGCATGGGGATCTTGACGTCGACCGTGAGCTGGTAGGTGACCTCGGTGATGCCCTCGGGGGTGGCCTCGAGGCGGTAGGAGCCGTCCAGGGAGCGGAGCATCTGGGACTTGACCAGGGTCCAGGAGACCGCGCCGGGGCCGGTCCAGGTGTACTCCAGGACCTGGTCGTCCTTGATGGCGCCGGCGTCCATCACGAGGCGGACGTGGACCGCGCGGCCCTGGTCGTCGGTCCTGAGGACCTCGGACTCCTTCACCTCGCCGGTCCAGTCCGGGTAGCGGGCGAAGTCGGCGATCACTCCCATGACCTCGGCCGGGGCCGCCTTGATGGTGATGCTCGAGCTGGTGTGTTCCGCCATCTCCGTGGCTCCTCCGGATGCGGGCCGGCAGACCGGACAGACGGGCCGGTAGACCGGTAGAGAGGTCGTCGTCGTGCGCGGGGATGCGCACGTGTGTGCAGCGTGAAGGCTACCGCGCACGCGACCTGGTGCGTTCACCCCGGCCCGGGCCCGGACGGCGGTTCACCACTCCAGGACGAACGGCTGCCCGGCCGAGGCGAAGTGGCCCACGTTCACGCACTCCGTGCGGCCGATCCGCATCCGCCGCACCAGCGGCTGGTGGACGTGTCCGAAGAGCGCGTACCGGGGTTTCGTCCGGCGGATCGCGTCTAGCAGGGCGCGGCTGCCCCGCTCGAAGCGGCGCGCGACCGTGTCGTAGACGAGTTCCGGGACCTCCGGCGGGATGTGGGTGCACAGGACGTCGACGGCGCCGACGGCCTCGATCTTGGCGGCGTACTCCTCGTCGCTGATCTCGAACGGGGTGCGCATCGGGCTGTGCAGTCCGCCGCCGACGAAGCCGAAGGTCCAGCCGCCGATCCGGGTGGTCCGGCCGTCGAGGACGGTGGTGCCGGGGGCGGCGTACTCGGGCCAGAGGCGCGGTATGTCGACATTGCCGTAGGTGGCGTACGTCGGTGTCGGGAAGGCCGGGAACAGCTCTGCGTACTGTTTGCGCACCGCCTTCTCGATCACCGGGGTGCGGTCGGAGCCGACCCCGGCCCACAGCCGGGCGCCGAACTCGCGGGCCTCGGCGAACCGGCGCGCGGTGCGCAGCTCCACCAGCCGGTCGGCGTTCGCCTCGCCGAACAGATCGGGGAAGATGCCGCGGGAGTGGTCGGCGTAGTCCAGGAAGTTGACCAGGTCACCCAGGCAGACCAGGGCGTCGGCGCCCTCGCCCGCGCGGGCCAGGTCGCGGACGTTGCCGTGCACGTCGCTGACCACGTGGACGCGGGTCGTGCGGTGACCGGCCGGTACGGGTGCCATGGCGATCAAGGGTACGGGTGCGCGGCCCGGGTGAACAGTGGCGGCCGGACCTGCGGTTACTGGCCAGTCCGGAAGCGGGTCGACTACCGTACCGGAGAGAACAGCAATCCGTGTGACGCAGCGAACATCTCGTCGGGACCCCCTGTCGAGATGGCCATACCGACGGGTAACGTCCGGGCCGTCCAGTCGTGCTCAGGAACCAACCGGTGGCCCGTCGGCCGCTGACGAGCCCGAGCACCTGCCCGAGCCTTGGACCGCACCGGTCGCATCACACAACGTCGTGGCGCCGGCGCCCTATGAGGAGCAGCAGTCTTGCGCGAGTTCAGCCTTCCGGCTCTGTACGAGGTCCCCGCGGACGGGAATCTGACCGACATCGTCCGCAGAAACGCCGCGCAGCATCCCGAGGTCGCCGTGCTGGCCCGCAGGACGGACGGGGGCTGGCAGGACGTCACCTCGACGCAGTTCCTCGCCGAGGTGCGGGCCACCGCCAAGGGTCTGATCGCCGCCGGGATCCAGCCGGGCGACCGCGTCGGGCTGATGTCGCGCACCCGCTACGAGTGGACGCTGCTGGACTTCGCGGTCTGGACGGCGGGCGCGGTCACCGTGCCGGTGTACGAGACGAGTTCGCCGGAGCAGGTGCAGTGGATCCTGTCCGACTCGGGCGCGAGCGCCTGTGTGGTGGAGCTGGACGCCCACGCGGCCGCCGTGGAGTCGGTGCGCGAGAGACTGCCCGCCCTCAAGCAGGTCTGGCAGATCGACGCCGGCGGGGTGGAGGAGCTGGGGCGGCTCGGGCAGGACGTCACGGACGCGACGGTCGAGGAACGCACCTCGCTGGCGAAGGCGGACGACCCGGCGACCATCGTCTACACCTCCGGTACGACGGGCCGGCCCAAGGGCTGTGTGCTGACCCACCGCAGTTTCTTCGCGGAGTGCGGCAACATCGTGGAGCGGCTGCGTCCGCTGTTCCGCACCGGCGAGTGCTCGGTGCTGCTGTTCCTGCCGCTGGCGCACGTCTTCGGGCGGCTGGTGCAGATCGCGCCGATGATGGCGCCGATCAAGCTCGGCAACCTGCCCGACATCAGGAACCTCACCGACGAGCTGGCCGCCTTCCGGCCGACGCTGATCCTCGGCGTGCCGCGGGTCTTCGAGAAGGTGTACAACTCGGCGCGGGCCAAGGCGCAGGCGGACGGCAAGGGCAAGATCTTCGACAGGGCCGCCGACACCGCCATCGCCTACAGCAAGGCGCTGGACACGCCGTCGGGGCCGTCCCTCGGGCTGCGGATCAGGCACCGGGTCTTCGACCGGCTCGTCTACTCCAAGCTGCGCGCGGTGCTGGGCGGGCGCGGTGAGTGGGCCATCTCCGGCGGCGCCCCGCTGGGCGAGCGGCTCGGCCACTTCTTCCGCGGCATCGGCTTCCGGGTGCTGGAGGGGTACGGGCTGACCGAGTCCTGTGCGGCCACCGCGTTCAACCCGTGGGACCGGCAGAAGATCGGCACGGTCGGGCAGCCGCTGCCGGGTTCGGTGATCCGGATCGCGGACGACGGGGAGGTGCTGCTGCACGGCGAGCACCTGTTCACGGGCTACTGGAACAACGAGGCCGCCACCGCGGAGGCGCTCGCCGAGGGCTGGTTCCACACCGGTGACATCGGCACCCTCGACGAGGAGGGGTATCTGCGGATCACCGGGCGCAAGAAGGAGATCATCGTCACCGCGGGCGGCAAGAACGTGGCGCCGGCGGTGCTCGAGGACCGGATCCGGGCGCATGCGCTGGTCGCGGAGTGCATGGTGGTGGGTGACGGGCGGCCGTTCGTGGGCGCGCTGATCACCCTGGACGAGGAGTTCCTGGCCCGCTGGGCCGCCGAGCACGGGAAGCCCGCCGGTTCTTCGGTGCGGTCGCTGCGGGAGGATCCCGAACTGCTCGCGGCGATCCAGACGGCGGTCGACTACGGGAACGCGGCGGTGTCCAAGGCGGAGTCGGTGCGGAAGTTCCGGGTGCTGTCCGCGCAGTTCACGGAGGCGTCCGGACATCTGACTCCGTCGTTGAAACTGAAGAGGAACGTTGTTGCGAAGGACTTCTCCTCCGAGATCGAGGCGATCTACCGGCGGTAGGCCCACGGGGCCGGCTCCCGGCCGCGGGCTGCCGCTGCGCCAGGTGCCGGGGGTCAGGTGCCGGGGGTGATGTCCTCGGTTATGGCCCGGTCCAGGGTGCGTTCGGCCAGGGCCGTGATGGTGACGAACGGGTTCACGCCGATGGAGCCGGGGACGAGCGAGCCGTCGGTGACGTAGAGCCTGGGGTAGCCCTTGACCCTGCCGTAGTCGTCCGTCGCCCTGCCGAGGACGCAGCCGCCCAGGGGGTGGTAGGTGAAGTCGTCGGCGAAGACCTTGCCGGTGGAGCCGAACAGGTCGTAGCGGTAGATCGTGGCGTTCGCGGCGTTGATCCGGTCGAAGAGTTTCTTCGCCATGGCGACGGACACCGCGCTCTGGGCGGCGGTCCAGCCCAGCTTGACCGTGCCGGACGCGGAGTCGTAGGTGAACGACGCCCGCTGCGGGTTCTTGGTGATCGCCAGGTACAGGCTGATCCAGTGCTCCAGTCCCATGGGCAGCGGGGCGATCTCCGCGAAGACCGGGTTGTCGGTGTTGGCCCAGTCGTCGATGCCGAGGACCGGCATGGTCGACTGGTCGGCGCCGACGGTGTCCCAGATGTGGTTGGCGCGGCCGAGCATGGTGTTGCCGTTGGTGCCCCAGCCGGCCCCGATGTCGGCGCCGAGCGCGGGCAGCGCGCCGGTGTCCCGGGCGCGGACCAGGAGTTCGCTGGTGCCGATGCTGCCGCCGCCGAGGAACAGATACCTGCAGCCGTACTGCCGCGTCGCCACGACCGCGCCGGTCTCGTCGATCCGGTCCGCGGTCAGCACCCAGCTCCCGTCGCTCGCACGGCTGACGGCGGTCACCTTCTCCAGGGTGTTGACGGTGACGTTGCCGGTGCCCAGGGCGGCGGCCAGGTACGTCTGGTCGAGGCTGCGTTTGCCGTGGTTGTTGCCGTAGATCACCTCGGCGGCGAGGGCGGACCTGGTGACCGTGCCCGCGGCCTCGCGCTGCATGTAGCCGAAGTCGTAGACGTTGGGCACGAAGGTGGTCCTCAGACCGGTGGCGGCGGCGGCCTTCCGGGAGGTACGGGCGAACCGGTACCACTCCGTGGACTCGAACCACGCCGGGTCGACGGCGTTGACGCCGAGCATCGCGCGGGCGCGCGGGAAGTACGTGGCGTACATCTCGATGGCGTCGACCGTGGGGAACTGCTCGGCGAAGTACGACGGGAGCGGGGTGACCGCCATGCCGCCGTTGACCAGGGAGCCACCGCCGACGCCCCGGCCGACGTAGACGGACATGTTGTCGTAGTGGACGCGGTCCAGGACGCCGGGGTAGGCGCTGATGTCCTGGTTGACGACGTCCAGCCAGAGGAAGGTGGACAGCGGGGCCTCGGTGCGGGTGCGGAACCACATCGAGCGCCGGTCGGGGGAGGTGGTCGGGCAGAACACCTTGCCGTCGGAGGCGGGGGTGTTCCAGAGCCGGCCCATCTCCAGGACGAGGGTCCGGACGCCGGCCTGTCCGAGGCGGAGGGCGGAGACGGCACCGCCGTAGCCCGATCCGACCACGACGGCCGGGACGGTGTCGACGGCGGCGGGCTCGGCGCCCTGGGCCGCCTGGAGGGAGATCCTGGTGATGCCGAGGGCGGCCGCGGTCTGCAGGGCCGCGAGACCGAGGATTCGGCGCCTTGTCATCTGACGTTGCGTCAGTTCTGGTGTCATGGGCGCAGCATCGGCGGATTTTCCCGTTCCGGCCAGGGGGTGGGGAGAAACGCGGGCACGTGCCGGATCGCCGCCGCGCGCGGGTGCGGTGCGGGGTGCGGGTGCGTTGCCGCGTACGGGCGCGCTGCTGCCGCCCGTTCCCCGGGCCGGGCCCGCGCCCCGGCGGCCCCGCGCTCCCGGGACGGTGCGGCTCGCCTCAGCCGCACCGTCCGCCGCGGGCCGCGGGCCGCAGACAGCGGCCCGCCCTCCTCCCGGCCCGGCGGCGGCCCTTCCCGGCTCCGCCGACGGCCCTCACAGGAGCGTCTTCAGGCGCTCCGCCAGCAGGTCCCAGCGCCATTTCTCCTCCACCCACCGGCGGCCCCGTTCGCCCATGCGGCGGCGGAGTCCGGGGTCGGCGAGGAGGGTGGTGATGCGGTCCGCCGTGTCCTCCACCGAGGTGCCGCGGACGACCCAGCCGGTCTCGCCGTCCAGGACCGCGTCCGGCGCGCCGCCCGAGTCCCCGGCGACCACGGGGAGGCCGGTCGCGGACGCCTCCAGGTAGACGATGCCGAGCCCCTCGACGTCCAGGCCGCCGCGCCGGGTGCGGCAGGGCATGGCGAAGACGTCACCGGCGCCGTAGTGCGCGGGCAGTTCCGACCAGGGGACGGCACCGGTGAACCGTACGGACGCGGCGACGCCGGTCTCGGCGGCCAGCCGGCGCAGGTCCTTCTCGTACGGCCCGCCGCCGACGATCAGCAGCACGGTGTCCGGTGCGGCGGCCAGGACGCGCGGCAGGGCGCGGATGAGGGTGTCCTGGCCCTTGCGGGGCACCAGCCGGGACACGCACACGACCACCGGGCGCTCGGTCAGGCCCAGCCGGGCCCGTACCTCGTCGCCGCCGGAGTCCGGGTGGAAGACCTTCTCGTCCACCCCCGGCGGCAGCTGCGTCATCCGCGCCGCGGCCTGCGGGGTCAGCGCGCCGGCGATCCGCGAGCGGGTGTACTCGCCGAGGTACGTGAGCGTGTCCGTGGACTCCCCGATGCGGCGCAGCAGTCCGCGCGCCGCGGGCAGCTGGGCCCAGCCCGCCTCATGGCCGTGGGTGGTCGCGACCAGCCGCTCGGCGCCGGCCCTGCGCAGGGCCGGTGCCATCAGGCCGAGCGGTGCCGCCGCCCCGAACCATACGGAGGTGCAGCCGTGTTCGCGCAGCAGCCCGGCGGCCCGCCGGGTCGCCGCGGGGGTCGGCAGCAGCATCGTCGTACGGTCGCGTACGACGGTGAAGGGCTGCTCGGCGTCGAAGGCGGCGGTGGCCTCGGCGCCCTCGCGGCCGTGCTTCCACGTGGAGGCGTGGACGACGAGCCGGTCCGGGTCCAGCCGTAGCGCCATGTTGTGCAGGAACGCCTGGATGCCGCCGGGGCGGGGCGGGAAGTCGTTCGTGACGATCAAGGTCCTGTGCATCGCACCGCCGACCCTATCGAACGGGACGCCCCACAGGTGCTCCCCGTGGTGTCTCATGGGCGGCGCACAGCCGGCCGCGCCATCATCATGGGCACAGCGGACGGGCACAGCGGCGGGAGACGGGCGGCGGCATGGACGGCGGCGACGGCTGGGCCACCCGGCGCGACCTGGTGCGTCCGCCGGTGGTCTGGGGGGTGACCCGGGCGGTGCTGCTGCTGTTCGTCCTCAAGGTGTTCGTCTTCCCCGGTCCGGACGTGACGACCGACGTGTCGGTGATCTACCAGGGCTGGTACGACGTGCTGCGGCACGGGAGTTTCCCGGCGGGCGACGTCACCTGGCAGTACCCGCCCGCAGCCGCCCTCGCGGTCCTCTCCCCCGGTCTGCTGCCGTTCCTCGGCTACGCCACCGCCTTCTTCGTGCTGGCCTGCCTCGCCGACCTCGCCGTGCTCGTCCTCCTGCTGCGCGCCGGTCTGCGTCCCGGCCGTACGCCGCGCGGCGCCTGGGTGTGGGTGGCGGGCGTGCCGCTGCTCGGGCCGACGGTGTACGCCCGTTACGACGTGATGGTGACCGCCGTGGCGGTGGCCGCGCTGCTCGCCGGAGCCCGGCGTCCCCGGGTGGCGGGGGCGCTGGCGGGCTTCGGCGCGCTGCTCAAGGTATGGCCCGCGCTGCTGCTGGTGGGCGCGGTACGGCGCCGGGCGTGGGTGACGGCCGGGGTGACGGCGGGCGGCCTCTCGGTACTGGCCGCCCTGGCCGCGCCCGGCGCCTTCGCGTTCCTGACCGCGCAGCGGGACCGGGGCACGGAGGTGGAGTCGCTGGGGGGCCTGTGCTTCCATGTGGCCCGGCACTTCGGCTGGCGGGGGCAGGTGCTGCTGAACTACGGCTCGATCGAATTCCTCGGCCCGTACGTGGACGTGGTCAGTACGATCGCCCTCACCCTCACCGGGGCGGTGTTCGGCTGGCTGCTGCTGTGGCGCCTGACGGCGACGCGGTTCCTGCCGCACACCCTGGCGGAGGCGGCGTTCACGGCGGTGCTGCTGTTCACGGTGACCAGCAGGGTGATCAGCCCGCAGTACCTGGTGTGGCTGGTGGGGACCGGGGCGGTCTGCCTCTGTTTCCGTGCCGGGGTCATGCGCCGGCCGGTCGGACTGGTGCTGGTGGCGTCGTTCGTGACCGTGCTGGAGTTCCCGCTCGGTTTCGTCCACGTCGTGGCGAGCGATCCGCTCGGCATCGCCCTGCTCCTGCTGCGCGACGGGCTGCTGGTGGCGGCGTCGGTCATGGCGGCGGTGCGGCTGTGGCGCTCGACGGTCACCGGGCCCGAGGCCGAGCACGAAGCCGGGCACGAAGCCGGGCACGAAGCCGGGCACGAAGCCGGGCACGGAGCCGAGCACGGACTCGGGCCCGGACTCAGCCCAGTTGAGTCCGGAGATAGTCCCGCCACCGCGCGGTGAAGGCCGTGAGATCCGTGCCGAGGACCGTCCGCAGGGCGTCCTCCACCGCTCCCGCCCGCTGTGGACGGGCGCCCACCGCCCGGTAGAACCGGTCCAGCCGGTCGGCTCCCCAGTGGGCGGCGATCATGCGGCAGGCCAGCCAGCCGCCCTCGTAGGCGCGGGCCAGCTCGGTGGCGTCGCCGGTGAAGCCGAAGTCCTTGTCGGCGGGCAGGGCGGACGGGAGGCTGCCGTCCTGGACGGCGCGCCACAGTTCGGGGGCCGCCTCGGCGGGGGTGCGGCCGGTGCCGAGGTAGCCGATCCAGTCGGCGTAGCCCTCGGAGAGCCACAGCGGGGTCGCGGCGGTGGTGCGGGCGCGGGTGGCGACATGGGTGGTCTCGTGGGTGAGGACGACCTGTTTGCCGGCCGGGCCGAGGACGGCGTACGCCTCCGGGTTGACGATGACGCGGTCGGCCGGGGTCCGCCCCGAGCCGCCCGCCTCGCCGGTGGTGACCGCCGCGATCCCCCGGTAGGAGGAGGCCGGGGAGCCGAGCAGGCCCGCCATGTCCTCCAGGGAGCGGGGAACGAGGACGACGACCCGGCGGGCCCAGTCCGTGCCCCAGGCACCGGTGACGGCCGGGACGGCGCGGTCGGCGAGCCCGGCGAAGGCGCGCAGCAGCGCCGTGGACGTGCCGACACCGAGCACCAGGCTGTGCCGGCCGTGCACGGCGGTGATCCGGCCCTGGTCCCAGAGCTGCTGCCCGCTCCGTGCGGCCGGGCGGTCGGAGTTCACGTACCACCGGCCGTCCGCGGTACGGCTGAGGGCGAGGGTCCGCCCGGCGGTGACGGGCACCTTGTCGTAGCCCGTCACGCGGTAGCGGAGTTCGGCGTCGGCGGTGGCGGTCGCGCCGGTGCGGTGCAAGGCGGTGAGACGGTAGGACCAGGCGGTGAGGGGGACGGCGCTCAGGCCGGTGTAGCCGGTGCGGGTGCCGGTACGGGCCCAGGCGGTGGCGTCGTGGTGGAGGAGGGCCGCCGAGCGGCGGTCCAGCAGCCCCTGCACCTCGGCGCGGGCACGGTCGGCGGCGGGGCCGCCGCCGCACGCCACCAGGGACACCAGCAGGGACACCAGCAGCAGGCACAGCCCCGGGACCGAGGAGCGCGACACGCGCGTACGACCAGCCACCTTTCCGATCGTACGGGGAGCCGGGGCCCGCCCGCCGGACCGGGCCGGTCCCGGACCGGGGCACCGGACCGGACTCACGGCCTCCGCACCCGGTGCCGGTGCCGGTCAGACCCGGGTCACCGCGGAGATCGGCATCATGCCGACCGGGTCGTAGCGGACGGGGGCGCCGGGGTGCGGGGCGTGGATGACCTGGCCGTGGCCGACGTACATCGCGACATGGCTGGCGTCCGAGCGGTAGACGATCAGGTCGCCGGGGCGGGCCTCGGAGAGCGGCACGTGCCGGCCGGCGAAGCGCTGCTCCTGCGAGGTGCGCGGCAGCTGGACGCCCGCATGGGCGTACGACCACTGCATGAGGCCGGAGCAGTCGAAGCCGCCGGGGCCGCTGGCGCCCCAGATGTAGGGGCGGCCGAGGGCGGAGCGGGCCGCGGCGACGGCGGCCATGGCGCGCGGGCCCGCCGGGGCGGCAGGGCCGCCGAGGCCGGGGAGGTCCGCGCGGCCGGTACGGGAGACCCGGTCGAGCGCGGCGCGTTCCGCGGGCGGCAGGGAGTCGAGCAGCCGGCGGGCCCGGGCGAGCTTGTGCTCCACGGTCCTCTTGTGGCGGGCGACGGCCTGGCGGGCCTTCTCCAGATCGGCGAGTTTCCCGGTCGCCGCGGCGCGTTCCTGGTCGAGTTCGCGCAGCGCCGCCCGGAAGTCCCGCAGCCGGCCGGCCTGCCGGGCGGTGATCCGGTCGAGGACGGCCGCCTTGTCGAGGTAGTCGTCCGGGCGGGAGGACAGGAACAGCTGGAGCGAGGAGGGGAGGCCGCCGGACCGGTACTGGGCGCCCGCCAGCGAACCGAGTTCCTCGCGCAGGGTGTTGACCCGCGACTGCTGCCGCGCGATGCGGTCCTGGGCGTCGTTCGTCTCCCGGCGCAGCCGTCCGGCACGCTCGCCGGCCCGGTCGAACGCCTCGGTGGCCCGCTCGGCCTCGTGGTAGAGGCGGTCGACCTCGGAGCGGGTGCCGTCGTGCGGTGCGGCCCCGGCGGACGTGGCCGGCAGGGCACCGGCGGCCGCGGCCGAGATGACGCAGAGGGCGACACCGGCACCCCGGTCGAATCCTGGGAACGCTGCAAGGCGGCGATGGGACCCCACGGGAAGCCGCACTCCTTCCGCTGGCGGACACGGACCGTCCTCCCGTACCGGCGGCGGCGCGGGGGCCGCGCCGGTGCGGGAAAACGCGCCAGACAGTAGCCGCGCGGATCCGTGACGGCCAGCGACCCGGGTGTGCACACAGCGTGACACCCCGCCTCTGACGCAGGTCAGCGGCGGGGCGCGGGGTCAGCGGGGCCGGTGGTGATTCGCCCGTTCGGGCGGCACCGCGGCAGGCTCCGAGGGAGCGGGGAGCGTACGGCTCAGATGCGGACGCCGAACTGGAACGGCATGTTGCTGATCGCCTCGTAGCGGACGACCGTGCCGGTGCGGGGGGCGTGCAGCACCTGGCCGTTGCCGGCGTAGAGGCCGACATGGTGCTGGTCGCCGTAGAAGATGACCAGGTCGCCGACCCTCAGGTCGCTCTGGCTGTAGATGCGGGTGCCCGCGTTCGCCTGGGCCTGCGAGGTGCGCGGGATGGAGACGCCGGCCTGGGCGTAGGCCCAGGAGGTCAGACCCGAGCAGTCGAAGGAGGACGGGCCGGTGGCGCCGTAGACGTAGGGGGAGCCGATCCTCGTCTGGGCGGCGGCGAAGGCGGCGGCGGCCCGGCTGGAGGCGGAGGTGGTGTTGCCGAGGTCGACGCGGGCGGTGGAGGAGCGGTCGGCTCGCGCCTGGTCGGCGGCGAGCGCCGCCTTCTCCTTGGCCGTCAGCGTGTTGAGCAGCTTCTGCGCGTCGGCGAGCTTGCTCTGGACTTCCTTCTTCTTCTTGCCCAGTTCGGTGCGGGTGGCGGCGAGGTCGCCGAGCTTGTCGCTCGCCTCGGTGCGCTCCTGGGCCAGTTCGCGCTGTTTGTCCTGGATCTTCTTCAGCGCCTCGACCTGCTGCCCGCTCAACTGGTCGAGCGTGGAGGCCTTGTCGAGATAGCTGTCCGGGTCGGACGACAGGAAGAGCTGGAGCGAGGGGTCGATCCCGCCGGTGCGGTACTGGCCGGCCGCCATCGAACCGAGGCCGTCACGGAGCTTGTTGAGCTCGTCCTGGCCGCGGGCGACGTTGTCCTGGATCGTGGAGATCTCCTTCTGGAGCTTCTCCTGCTTCTCCTTGGCCCCGTTGTACTTCTCGGTGGCCTGCTCCGCCTGCTCGTAGAGGGCGTCGACCTTGGCCTTGACCTCGTCCTTGCTGAGCTTCTCTGCGGGTGCCGCATTCGCGGCCTGTGAGCTCAGAACGACGGCAGCAGCTGCTGCTGTGGTCAGCACGGTCACGCGTGCTCGGCTCGACTGCTTCGGTCGACGGTGGGACGCCACGGAGACGCGCTCCTTCTTCTGAGTGATCACCCGTGTGAAGGTTCGAGCCCTGACCCTAGTGACCCAGCCGTGATCAGTTCAAATCCTCAGAAGAAAAATCCCGTCACACCCTGCATTCTTTGCCCACAACACACAGCCGGTGACACTTGCCTGACGCTGGGTTGCGTGATCTTTACGCCAATTCGGGCATTAAGCCTGTACGTTGACGTTCACGACAGTCGCTTCAGAAGTACCGCAGACGCGACGGGGCGGGCACCCGCCTTGGCGATCCCGTCGGCCACCTCGCGGTCGGTCGAGGCGACGATCACCGGGCGGCCCGGCGGCTCCGCGCGCACCAGTTGGCGGATGAGTTCGTCGGCGGTGACCCCTGGCTTGGAGAACAGCACCCGCACCCCGCGCGGCGGCGCGAGCAGCACCGGGGCGGCCAGTTCGGCGCCGTCGAAGACGCAGGTGACCTCCGCGCCGGTCTGCGCGGCGAGCGCGGAGAGCTGCCCCAGCAGCCTCAGCCGCTGCTTCTCCAACGGCATCTGGGGATAGCCGGTCTTGGTCACGTTGTAGCCGTCGACGACCAGATGCGCCTGCGGCAGCGCGAGCAACTGGTCGAGAACGGCCGGATCGTGCTCGGACAGCGCACGCGTCGCGATGTCCTTCGGTGTCATACGTCCCGGTTCGACCGCGTCGACCGTCTCGGCCGGACGCACCGACACCGGCGGCAGGGCGAGTTCGCGTCTGAGGCCCTGTGCGGCGTCCAGCACGGTGTCCAGCAGCAGCCGCACCCGCATGTCCTCGACGCTGCGCCCTTCCCGGGCCGCGCGGCGGGCCGCCTCCAGGGCCGCCTCGGTCTCCGCGAGACGCGACTTGAGCCGCCGGCTCTCGCTCTCCGCGGCGGACACCTGGGCCTGGCCCTCGGCCCGTACGGCCTCGATCTCGCCCACCGCCTTGCGCAGCGCGGCCTCGCCGCGCTTGACGTCGCTGTGCGCCGCGCGCAGCTTGCGGTGCAGTACGTCGGTTTCCTTCCTGGCCGCGTCCAGCTCGGTCCGCAGCCGCTCCGTCTCGGAGCGGGTCAGCTCCCGGGCCCGCTCCAGTTCCTCGCGCAGCCGCTCCAGTTCGGCCCGGCTCTCCTCACCGGCCCGCTCGGCGTCGGCCCGCTGGGCCTCCTCGCCCGCCGCGGTCACCAGCTTGGCCCAGTCGGCCGGGCGCAGTACGTAGGCCGCGGCGGCGACGTCGAGGGGGTCCGCGGCCGGGGGCGCCGCACCGGAGTCCAGGGCGCCGCACAGTTCCGGCTGGGCCTCCCGGAGTTTCTCGCCGATGCGCTGGCGGAACAGCGGGTCGGTCTCCAGGGCCGCCGCCATGGCGTTGCCCGCGAACTTCGCCCGCCGGTTCGGGGCGAACCGGGCGTACTGTCTCAGCTGCGCGGGCAGCTCGGCGACCGTCAGTCCGCCGAAGCCGTCCGAGACGATCTGCACGACCCGGCGGCGCACGCCGTCGGGCAGCGGACGGTCGAGCGTCTCCGCGGCGCCGTCGTCAGGCTCCGCGTCCGCGGTCTCCACCATCCGTCACCACCCATGCCTCTGTCTGGCCCCCTGCGAGGGGCCGTCCGCGGGGCCGCTCCCGTCAGGAGCCGGCGCCCGGCCTGTCCACCAGTTCCACCTGATCCACGGCGTTGCACCAACGGCACCGCACCGACTCGATGGTCTCACTGACCACCTCGCGCTCCTCGACCGTGGGCTCCCCGGCCAGGTCGAGGTGGACGTACTCCACCACCTTCGAGGAACGGGTCACGTCGAAACGGGTGAGGTTGCCGCACAGGGTGCAGCGCCACCGCGTCGTGGCGGTCGGCAGGGGAACCGTCATCGGGGCTGTTCGCCTTCCTTCTCCATGGTCCTTCGCCAGGTCCGGGCGCTGTCGCAGTGTCCAGTGTCCGTGACCGCCGGTTGCCCGGCGCGTTTGGCTCGTAACCCTACGGCCTGGCGGGTACTCGTCGCCCGTCCGTCCACGGCGGCGAGGCGGTCCGCGCCGTTGCGTCCCGTTACGTCATGCTCTATCACCATGATCGGCAACTGGAGCACACCGGCCGGCCGGGCGCTGAGGGCGCTGCGCCGCACCCCGGCACCGATGACGCACGGCCTGATCGCGCTGTGCGCCCTCGTCTTCCTGGCCGCCCCGGTCTCCGGCCTGAACCCGTCCTACGGGTCCGGCGCGGCGCTGCTCACCGCCCGGCACGCCTATTTCCGGCGCTGGGGCGTCGTCCCGGCGGACCTCTTCGACAGCGCCGCCCGCGAGGCCCTCACCCCCGTCACCGCGCTCTTCGTGCACGCCAACTGGGTGCATCTGCTGGGCAACATGCTGTTCCTCTACGTCTTCGGCGCGATGACCGAGGCCCGGATGGGCCGCCTGCGGTTCGTGCTGTTCTACGTCGGCTGCGGGTATCTCGCCCTGCTGGGCTACGCCGTCGCGAACTCCGCCTCCGGGCAGGCCCTGGTCGGCGCGTCCGGGGCGATCTCGGCGGTGCTCGGCGCCTTCCTGTTCCTCTTTCCGCGGGCCCGGGTGACCAGCCTCTTCCCCTTCCTGTTCTTCCTTCCGCTGCGGCTGCCGGCCTGGGTGGTGCTGCCGTTCTGGGCGGCCGTCCAGTGGCTGGCGGCCCAGCGGGCGCCCCAGGGACCCGGCGTGGCCTACCTCGCCCATCTGGTGGGCTTCGCGCTGGGGCTCTGCTTCGCCTGGGTGCGGTTCGGGCGTGCGACTAGAGTGAAAGCCGCGCAAGCCGCCCCAGCTCAGGCTCCGGCCCACGAGGGAGAGAACCAACCGTGATCACCGCGATCGTCCTCATCAAGACCAGCGTGGACCGGATCCCCGAGATCGCGGAGTCGATCGCCGCGCTGGAGTCCGTCAGCGAGGTGTTCTCCGTCACCGGGACGTACGACCTGATCGCGATGGTGCGGGTGCGGGAGCACGAGGAGCTGGCGTCGGTCATTCCCGGGCGGATCAGCAAGATTCCCGGGGTGGAGGCCACGGACACGCACGTTGCTTTCCGCACGTACTCCCAGCATGACCTGGAGGCGGCGTTCTCCATCGGGCTGGATTCCTGACGGAGCCCTGCCGGGTGGGGGCCCGGTCAGGGGGTGGGGGCGCGTGGTGCGTTCGCGGGTGCGGGTGCGTCGTGGTTGTTCGCGCCCACGCGGCGGAGCCGCACATCGGCACAGCCCCGCGCCCCTGGGCCGGCTGGAGTGGCCGGCGCTTCCACATGACCGGTGATCAGTTGCCGTCTTCCTGGACGGGGACGCAGCGGCCGTCCTTGGTCTCGTAGGTCCACCGGGCGCCGTGGGTGACCAGTTCGCGGACCGCGGTGAGGAAGCGGTCGATGTGTTCGTCGGGGGTGCCGGCGCCGAAGCTGACGCGGAGGGCGCTCAGGGGGTTCTGCGGGGCGCCGCACTCCGCCTCGGTGGCCGGGGCGGTGCCCAGCAGGGTGCGGAGCAGCGGGTGGGCGCAGAAGAGGCCGTCGCGGACGCCGATGCCGTACTCCGCGGAGAGGGCCGCGGCGAAGTGGGAGCTGTTCCAGCCCTCGACCACGAAGGACACCACACCGACCCGCGGGGCGTCGTCGCCGAACAGGGACAGCACTGTGACCTGGGGAACCTCGGCGAGGCCCGCGCGGACCCGGGCGATCAGGCGCTGCTCCCGGGCGACCAGCGAGGCGAAGCCCGCCTCGGTGAGCGCCGTGCAGGCGGACGCGATGGAGTAGGCGCCGATGACGTTCGGTGAGCCGGCCTCGTGGCGGGCGGCGCTGTCGTGCCACTCCACGGCGACCGTGCCGTCGGTGTCCCGGGTGACCCGGCGGCTGGCGCCGCCCCCGGCGAGGTAGGGCTCGGCGGCGCGCAGCCAGTCGGCGCGGCCCGCGAGGACGCCGGAGCCGAACGGGGCGTAGAGCTTGTGGCCGGAGAAGGCGACCCAGTCGACGTCGAGGTCGCGTACCGACACCGGGTGGTGCGGGGCGAGCTGGGCGGCGTCCAGGACGATCCGGGCGCCGTGCGCGTGGGCGGCGGCGGCGAGTTCGCGCACCGGCCACAGCTCGCCGGTGACGTTGGAGGCGCCGGTGACGCAGACCAGGGCCGGGCCGTGGGGGTCGCGGCCGGCGAGGGCCCGCTCCAGGGTCTCGACGGCCTGGCGGGGGCTGCGCGGGGCGTCGAGGACGGTGAGGCGGGCGCTCTGCCAGGGCAGCAGGGCGGCGTGGTGCTCGGTCTCGAAGACGTAGACCTCGCAGCCGGCGGGCAGCGCGGCGGCGAGCAGGTTGAGGGAGTCCGTGGTGGAGCGGGTGAAGACCAGCTGGTCGTCGGGGCGGCAGTCGAGGAAGGCGGCGACGGTGCGGCGGGCGTTCTCGAACAGCTCGGTGGAGAGCTGGGAGAGGTGTCCGGCACCGCGGTGGACACTGCCGTAGTACGGGGCGTACGCGGCGACGTCGTCCCAGACCCGCTGGAGCGCGGGCGCGCTGGCCGCGTAGTCGAGGGCGGCGTAGGTGACGGAGCCACCGGTGACGAGCGGCACGGCGACGTCCCGCCCCAGCACGGGCAGCGGAGCGCAGGGGGGCTCTTCGGTGGCGGCGGCGGTACGGACAGCGGTGGCGGTGGCGACGGACATGGCTGAACTCCCGTGAGGCAGAAGGACTCACCACGCGGGCGCGTGCGACCGGTGCCGGGTGCCGCGCGGAAAGCGGCGGTCACCGGGCCGGTGCGGACGGCTCGAGCGGGGTGAAGACGAAGGAAGGAAGAGCGACAGGGCGGTCCGGGGGCGCGGAGAGAGCTCTGCGGCCCTGGTGCCTGTCGTCGGGTTCCCGTCACCCGCCGAGTGGCGGGGCGGCCGGGCGGTCCGGAACGGCGGACCGCCGGTCGAGCCGGTCACAGACGGCGGAGGGGAGGTGACGACAGGGCCTGAGGCCTGTACACCCGATGGTCGTCGCGGAGGGGGCGGGCACCGCCGGTGTCCACGGCTTGATCGGCCGGACAGGCCTAGCGCATTCGCTTGCTCACGGAAGGCTCCTCGACGACCAGGACCCCTGATACGCGAGGGGTCCGCGCTTGCCGTGGACGTTGCTGTCCACGACCTGGTCTTCACCCGGGGCACCCCGCCACGGACGGAGGGTTGCCGGACAGTCGGCCGGGGCCTGATGACTGTCACTCATGACCTGGTCCAGAATCTTGCCACACGATCACCACCGCGCAAGACGCGGTCCACATACCGGACCGGCGGAGAAGCGCGGAGGTGAAGGGGCGGAGGGGGCGGAGGGGGCGGACCGCCGGCCGCGCAGCCGCCCCCGGGAAGCCGTCAGGCGTGCCGGCTCAGGCGTGACTCGCCGCCACCCAGCGTTCCAGTGTCCGCGCCGCCGCCCCCGAGTCGATCGACTCGGCGGCCTTCGCCATCCCGGCCGCCAGCTGCGAGGCGAGCGGCGCGTCGGCCGGGTCCAGGGCCGCGAGGGCGGCGGCCGAGTTGAGCAGCACCGCGTCGCGGACCGGGCCCCGCTCGCCGTTCAGGAGCCGGCGGGCGACATCGGCGTTGTAGGAGGGGTCGCCGCCGCGCAGGGCGTCCACCGGCACCCGCTCGATGCCGACGTCGCGCGGGTCGAAGGTCTCCTCGGCGACCTTGCCGTCGCGGACGGTCCACACCCGCGAGGTGGCGGTCGTGGTCAGCTCGTCGAGGCCGTCGTCGCCGCGGAACACCAGCGAGGAGTTGCCCCGGTCGGCGAGGACTCCCGCGATGATCGGCGCCATGCGCGGGTCGGCGACGCCGATCGCCTGGGCCTTCACCTTGGCCGGGTTGGTCAGCGGGCCGAGCGCGTTGAACACCGTACGGATGCCCAGCTGGCCGCGGGCGGCGGCGACATGGCGCAGCGCGGGGTGGAACTTCACGGCGAAGCAGAAGGTGATGCCGGCCTCCTCGGCGACCTCGGCGACCCGCTGCGGGGTGAGGTCGAGGTTGACGCCGAGCTTCTCCAGGACGTCGGAGGAGCCGGAGGCGGAGGACGCGGCCCGGTTGCCGTGCTTGACGACCTTGGCGCCGGTGCCGGCGACGACGAGCGCCGACATGGTGGAGATGTTGACCGTCCGCGCGCCGTCGCCGCCCGTGCCGACGATGTCGACCGTACGGCCGGACACCTCGATGACGTTGGCGTGCTCGTACATCGCCCGGACGACGCCGGTGATCTCCTCGACGGTCTCGCCCTTGGCGCGCAGGGCCACCACGAACCCGGCGATCTGGGCGTCGGTCGCCTCACCGCGCATGATCCGGTCCATCGCCCAGGCGGTGGAGTCGGCGCTCTGGTCACGGCCGTCGAGCAGGGCGTTCAGTACCTGGGGCCAGGAACGGCCCGCCGCGGTGTCGCCTCCAGCGGGGGTCACAGCGCTCATCAGCCGCTCCTGGGTGTCCTGGGTGTCGTGAATCGGGGTGCGACCCCAGCCTAGTGCCGCGGCAGGCAATGTTTGCCCGTGAAGGAGCGGCGTCCGGTGCGTGCTCTCTGGGGGTCCCCCCTGCTCGAAGAGCTTGGGGGAGTGCCGGCCGGAAGCCCCCGTACTGGATGTACTCGGGCTTTCGGCCGGTGCGGCGAGTGGGGGTCCCTGCTCGAAGAGCTTGGGGGAGTGCCGGGCGTCGCGACGGGGCGAACATTGCCTGCTGCGGCACTAGAGCCGCAGGGATCGACGAGGGGCCCCGTCCGAACACCGGACGGGGCCCCTCGGCTGTGGCGTGGCGACACGCGGTGATCCAGGTGATCAGTGGTGACCGTGGCCGCTGGTGATCTCCTTGTACTCCTCGACGGTCGGCTTCGGGATCTGGTTCTCCTCGCCGTAGTACGCCTTGCTGAGCTTGGCGCGCAGTTTCAGCGAACCCTTCACCTTGCGCTCGACGCCGTTCTCGTCGACCGTCGGGCCGATCTCGGCGGGCGTGTACTGCTCGTGCGCGGTGAGGGTGTGCAGCTGCTCCTGGCTGAGCGGCTCGTGGACCTCGATGAACTCGCCGTGCGGCAGGCGCTTGATGATGCCGGTCTCCCGGCCGTGCAGCACCTTGTCACGGTCGCGGCGCTGGAGGCCGAGGCAGATCCGCTTGGTGGTGATGAACATGATCACCGGGCCGACGAAGACGAAGATCCGGACGAACCAGGTGACCGAGTTGATCGACAGGTTGAAGTGGGTGGCCCACAGGTCGTTGCCGCCGCCGATCAGCAGGGTGAAGTACACCGTCAGCCAGGCGACGCCGAACGCGGTGCGCGTCGGGGCGTTGCGCGGGCGGTCCAGGATGTGGTGCTCGCGCTTGTCGCCGGTGACCCAGGACTCGATGAACGGGTAGACCGCGATCGCGACCAGGACCAGCGGGAAGACCACCAGCGGGATGAACACGCCCAGGACGAGCGTGTGGCCCCAGAAGTTGATCTCCCAGCCCGGCATGAAGCGGATCAGGCCCTCGGAGAAGCCCATGTACCAGTCGGGCTGGGCGCCGGTGGACACCTGGTCCGGACGGTAGGGGCCCATGGCCCAGATCGGGTTGATCTGCGCGACCGCGGCGATGGCCGCGATGACGCCGAAGACCAGGAAGAAGAAGCCTCCGGCCTTGGCCATGTAGACCGGCAGCAGCGGCATGCCGACGACGTTGTTGTTCGTCTTGCCGGGGCCCGCGAACTGGGTGTGCTTGTGGTAGAAGACCAGGATCAGGTGGCCCACCATCAGCCCGAGCATGATGCCCGGCAGCAGCAGGATGTGGACCGAGTAGAAGCGGGCCACGAAGTCGCCGCCGGGGAACTGGCCGCCGAAGAGGAAGAACGACAGGTACGTGCCGACGATCGGCACGGACAGGACGGCGCCCTCCATGAACCGCACACCGGTGCCGGACAGCAGGTCGTCCGGGAGCGAGTAACCGGTGAAGCCGGTGAACATGCCCAGGACGAGCAGCAGGAAGCCGAACAGCCAGTTGACCTCACGCGGCTTGCGGAACGCGCCGGTGAAGAACACGCGCATCATGTGCACGAACATGCCCGCGATGAAGACCAGCGCGGCCCAGTGGTGGATCTGCCGGATGAGCAGCCCGCCGCGCACGTCGAACGAGATGTGCATGGTCGAGTTGAACGCCTCGGACATCAGCTGTCCCTGGAGCGGGACGTAGCTGCCGTGGTACACCACCTCGTTCATCGACGGGTGGAAGAACAGCGTCAGATACACACCCGTGAGGATGATGATGATGAAGCTGTACATGCACACTTCGCCCAGCATGAACGACCAGTGGTCGGGGAAGATCTTGCGCATGTTGGACTTGGCCAGGGAGTAGATCCCCAGCCGGCCGTCGGCCCAGTCGGCCACCCGCTCACCGGCGGGTGCCTTGCCGCGGTCGCGGCCGGACGCGTTGCTTGCCGTAGTACTCATCCGCGCTCCCAGAATGCAGGACCGACGGGCTCCTCGAAGTCGCCGAGCGCCTGGAGGTAGCCCTCACTGTCCACACCGATGCGCAGCTGCGGCAGGGCGTGGCCGGCGGGGCCGAAGATCACTCGGGCGCCGTCGGAGAGGTCGAAGGTGGACTGGTGGCACGGGCACAGCGCGTGGTGCGTCTGCTGCTCGTACAGGGAGATCGGGCAGCCGACGTGGGTGCAGATCTTCGAGTAGGCCACGATGCCCTGGTGGGACCACTCGAGTTCCTGCTTGTCCTTGATGTTGTCCGGCTGGAGCCGGATGATCATCAGGGCCGACTTGGCGATCTGGGTCTGGAAGTCCTCGTCGGTCTCCTCCAGCCCGTCGGGCTTGGCGAAGGTGAGCGAACCGACGCTGATGTCCTCGGCCTTGAGCGGCTCGTTGGTGTTCATGTTGACCAGGCGCTTGCCCTTGGCCCACAGGGTGTGCCGCAGCGAGGTGCCGGGCAGCGGGCCGAGGTCGCGCAGCAGGATGACACCGGAGAGCGGCACCAGGGTGAGCGCTCCGAGCATCGTGTTGCGGATCAGCTTGCGGCGGCCGAGCGCGGACTCCTTGGCGCCCTGCCGGAAGTCCTCGAGGACCTTGGCACGGACGTCCTGGGGGGCCGCGATGGCGTGCCGCTCGTCGGTCATCTCCGCGTCGGACATCAGGGTGCGCGCCCAGTGGACGGCGCCCGCTCCGATGCAGAAGAGCGCCGCACCGAGGGTCAGGCCCAGCGCGAAGTTCAGCGCGCTGATGTGACCGATCGGGAAGACGTAGATGCTCTTGTCGTGCGGGATCGACACGTACGAGGCGATGAAGCCGACGGTCGCCAGCATCGACAGCGTGAACAGCAGGGCGACCGTGCGCTCGGAGCGCCGGGCGGCCTTCTCGTCGATGTCCTGGATACGGTGCTCGTGCGGCGGCAGGCCCGGGTCGGCGAACGGGTGCTTCTCGTCCGCGACGCTCACCGTGCCGTGCGCGGTGTCCTGCCCGGTGGGCAGGTTCTCTTCCGGAATGTCTTGGCTACTCATGACTTCTTGGCCTTTGCGGTCCGAGCGGCGACCCAGACGGCGACCGCGATCAGCGCGCCGAGTCCGAAGATCCAGCCGAACAGGCCCTCGGTGACCGGACCGAGACCGCCCAGTTCCAGACCGCCCGGGTTGGTCGTCTCGTCACCGTTGACCGCGTTCAGGTACGCGATGATGTCCTTCTTGTTCTGCTGCGACATCGTCGTGTCGGGGAAGGACGGCATGTTCTGCGGGCCGGTCTGCATGGCCTCGTAGATGTGCTTCGGAGCGACGCCCGTGAGCGACGGGGCGTACTTGCCCTTGGTCAGCGCGCCGCCCTTGCCGGTGAAGTTGTGGCACTGGGCGCAGTTGGTGCGGAACAGCTCACCGCCCTTGGCGATGTCGGCGCCGTCCTTGCTGTACTGCTCCTTGGTCGGCACCGAGGGACCGGCGCCCAGCGAGGCGACGTACGCCGCGAGCTGGTCGATCTGGGCCTGCGTGTACTGGACCTTCTTGCGCGGTGCCTGGGCGCCGGCCGAGGTGGCGGCCGGCATCCGGCCGGTGCCGACCTGGAAGTCGACGGCGGCGGCGCCCACGCCGACCAGGCTCGGGCCGTCGGAGGAGCCCTGGCCACCGGTGCCGTGGCAGCTGGCGCAGCCGACCGAGTAGAGCTTCTTGCCCTCCTCGATGGTCAGGGACTGGGCGGTTTCATCGGCCTGCGCCTTGCTCGCGGGCGCGAAGGCCGCGTACAGCCCCCCGGTGGCCGCCAGCGCGAGGAGTAGGACGACGACCGCCGCCAGCGGATGGCGTCGTCGTGCGGAGAGCTTTTTCACGATTACCCCGGTGTCAGGATCTTCTGCGTCGATGCTTCTGGTGAGGGATCGGCTCGTCGTGGCCGGGCGGTCTCCCGCTGAACTGCGGGACCTGCGGTGACCGGCTGCCGCGGACGGGCAGCCCGGTTACTTGATCAGGTAGATCGTGGCGAAGAGGCCGATCCAGACCACATCGACGAAGTGCCAGTAGTAGGACACGACGATGGCGGCGGTCGCCTGCTCGTGCGTGAACCTCTTGGCCGCGTAGGTACGGCCGAGGACCAGCAGGAAGGCGATGAGGCCACCCGTCACGTGCAGGCCGTGGAAGCCGGTGGTCAGGTAGAACACGGAGCCGTACGGGTCGGAGGAGAGCGAGAGCCCGTCCTTCTTCACCAGCTCCGTGTACTCGAAGATCTGACCGCCGATGAAGATGGCACCCATCACGAAGGTGACGATGAACCAGCCCCGGAGCCTCTTCACGTCCCCGCGCTCGGCCGCGAACACGCCGAGCTGGCAGGTGAGGGAGGAGAGCACCAGGATCGTGGTGTTGGTCGCGGAGAACGGAAGGTTGAGATGGCCGGCCATCTCCTTCCAGTGGTCCGGACCGGTCACCGATCGCAGGGTGAAGTACATCGCGAAGAGGGCCGCGAAGAACATCAGCTCGGAACTCAGCCAGATGATGGTCCCGACGCTGGTGAGGTTCGGCCTATTGACCGACGGGTGCGCGTGCCCGGTGTCTACTGTCGTTGCTGTCGCCACGACCGACATTATGTCGGTCGCTTATCTCGCCCTCACTCCGGGGGGTGCCGTTCGGAGTGTCCGGCCCTCCTGGACTGCCCGGATGGCTGATCAAAGGGGTGATCGAAGGGGTGATCCAACGGCTGTCGACGGGGAGTCCGAGGGAGTAGCATCCGCGGCAGCGGTTCAGTCCGTACGACGCTGACGTCCCGGAGGAAACATGCAGCCGACCGCCACGGTGCTGGTCTACAGCGACGACTCCAACACCCGCGAACAGGTCCGGTTGGCGACGGGGCGCAGGCCCGCTCCCGATGCGCCGGTGGTGGAGTTCGTGGAGTGCGCGACGCCGGAGGCGGCGCTGCGTGAGCTGGACAAGGGGGGCATCGACGTCGCCGTCCTGGACGGGGAGGCGGTGCCGATGGGCGGCATGGGGCTGTGCCGGCAGATCAAGGACGAGGTCTTCGAGTGCCCGCCGGTGCTGCTGCTGATCGGGCGGCCCCAGGACGCGTGGCTGGCCACGTGGAGCCGGGCCGAGTCGACGGTCACGCATCCGCTGGAGGCGGTGGAGTTTGCGGCGGCGTTGGCTTCTCTGCTGCGGCGGCGGGGGTTGGTGGGGGTCTGACGGCCCCCTTCCCCTCTGCGGTGCCCTGCCGGGTGGGGGTTGTTCGCGCCCACGCGGCGGAGCCGCACATCGGCACAGCCCCGCGCCCCTTGGGGGGTGCCGGTCCGTCGTTCGCTGCGGGCGGGTCGTGGGGGGGCCGGGGTTGCTAGATCGCTGTGGGGGTCAGTCTTGACGGGTCCTGCGGGGGCGGGGGCGGGGTGAGGGCGGTGCCCTTGCGCCAGACGGACCACGGGACGTTCCAGTCGCCGTAGCCGTTGCCGAAGGGTTCCATCGGGTCGCCGTTCGAGTTGACGACCTTGACCACGTCGCCCTCGTGGATGTGGTCGTAGAACCATTCGGCGTTCTCCGTGCTCATGCCGGTGCAGCCGTGGCTGACGTTCTCGCTGCCCTGGGAGTCCACCGACCAGGGGGCGGCGTGGACGTACTCGCCGCTCCAGGTCACGCGGGTGGCGTAGTAGACCGGCAGGTCGTAGGAGTCGTCGCTGTCCTCGGAGATACCGATGGTGGTACCGCGCATCCGTACGAAGTACTGCTTGGCCAGCACGACTTTGACGCCGTTGCGGGTCTCGAAGCCGGGCTTGCCGGTGGTGACCGGCATCTGCTGGATCTCGGTGTCGTTCTTGTAGACCGTCATCCGGTGCGCCGCGGCGTCCGTGACGGCGATGACGCGGTCACCGATGGCGAGCGCCAGCGGCCTGGCGGCGGTGCCCCGGAGGCGGTCGCCGATGCGGACGCCGTCCAGGGTGCTGTGCACGCGGATCGTGGCGTGGGCGGGCCAGTAGTTCTCGGGGCGGTAGTGCAGCTCCTTGTCGTCCACCCAGTACCAGGCGCCCGGCACGGCGGGCTCGGAGTCGACGTGCAGGCCGCGTTCCACCACGGCGCGCTCGGTCCGGTCCCTGACCGGCCGGCTGAGCTGCGCGGTGACGGGCTGTCCGACGCCGTAGGCGCCCGACTCCGGGCCGAACACGACGTTCAGGTCCCGGCCGACCGGTTTCCCCGTGTCGAAGGCGACGACCCGGCGTCCGGGGGCGCCGTCCTCGTCCTCCGTGCTCACCCGCACCGTGTAGCGGGCGTCCGCGGCCAGCACGGAGGTGCTGTGCCAGCGGGTGCCGTCCGAGGAGAGTTCGCCCGTCACACGGCGTCCCGCGGCGTCGACGGCCGTGACGTCGGTGATGCGGCCGTCACCGTCCTCGGTGGTGATCTCGAGCGGCTTGTCGGGGTCGGCCTTCTCGCCGCCGCCGGTGGGCGTGTTGACGGAGATCTGGTCGGCCGCGTCGAACGGCTCGGCCGACAGGGGGTTGCCGTCGGTGCCGCAGGCGGTGAGGCCCGCGCCGAGGGCGGTCATCGCCAGCAGGCTGCAGCCGATGACGGTGCGGGTGCGCGGAGACGGGTTCATGCGGTCCACGCTAGGAAGATCCGTCAAGGGCGGCGCGCTGGGTGACTCGGAAGAGGGAGGGACATTGCGGCAATCGAGGCAACGACGGGAGCCCGGGTCCTCTGTGACGGAGGACCCGGGCTCCCGGACTGCTCGACCTGCTCGGGCGTGCTACTGGGTGCGGTTCTCGCCGCGGTAGTACTCGAAGACCCAGCCCCACAGGCCCATCAGGATGACCGGCGCGGCGAAGAACAGCAGCCACCAGCCGATCGCGACACCGAGGAAGGCGATCGCGGCCCCCGCACCGAGGGCGAGCGGCTGCCAGCTGTGCGGGCTGAAGAAGCCCACCTCGCCCGCCTCGTCCGCGACGTCGGCCTCCGTGTCGTCCATGGCGCCCGCGTCGACCCGCCGGGCGGTGAAGCCCAGGTAGAAGCCGATCATCACGGTCAGGGCGAAGGAGAGGAAGAGCGCCGTGGTGCCCGCCGGCTCCTTGGACCACACGCCGTAGACGATGGCCATGACGAGCAGGAAGACGCTCAGCCAGATGAACAGCCGGCCCTGGATCTTCACTTGCCGGCCTCCTTGCTGCCCGCGGCGGCGCCGTGACCGGCGTACTCCAGCTGCTCGAGGGCGGCGATCTCGGGGTGGTGCAGGTCGAACGCCGGGGATTCGCTGCGGATCCGCGGCAGGGTGACGAAGTTGTGCCGCGGCGGCGGGCAGGACGTCGCCCACTCGAGCGAACGGCCGTAGCCCCACGGGTCGTCGACGCCGACCGGCTTGCCGTACTTGGCGGTCTTCCACACGTTGTAGAAGAACGGCAGCATCGACATGCCGAGCAGGAACGAGCTGATCGTCGAGACCGTGTTCAGGACGGTGAAGCCGTCCGAGGCCAGGTAGTCGGCGTAGCGGCGGGGCATGCCCTCGACACCCAGCCAGTGCTGGACGAGGAAGGTGCCGTGGAAGCCGATGAACAGCGTCCAGAAGGTGATCTTGCCGAGCCGCTCGTCGAGCATCTTGCCGGTGAACTTCGGCCACCAGAAGTGGAAGCCGGCGAACATCGCGAACACGACCGTGCCGAAGATGACGTAGTGGAAGTGCGCCACCACGAAGTACGAGTCCGAGACGTGGAAGTCCAGCGGCGGCGAGGCCAGGATGACGCCGGTCAGACCGCCGAACGTGAAGGTGACGAGGAAGCCGGTCACCCACAGCATCGGGGTCTCGAAGGACAGACTGCCCTTCCACATGGTGCCGATCCAGTTGAAGAACTTCACGCCGGTCGGGACCGCGATCAGGAAGGTCATGAACGAGAAGAACGGCAGCAGCACACCGCCGGTGACGTACATGTGGTGCGCCCACACGGTCGCGGACAGACCGGCGATCGAGATGGTCGCGGCGATCAGGCCCATGTAGCCGAACATCGGCTTGCGCGAGAAGACCGGGATGATCTCGGAGACGATGCCGAAGAACGGCAGCGCGATGATGTACACCTCTGGATGGCCGAAGAACCAGAAGAGGTGCTGCCACAGCAGGGCCCCGCCGTTGGCCGGGTCGAAGATGTGGGCGCCGAACTTTCGGTCCACCTCGAGCGCGAACAGCGCGGCCGCGAGGACCGGGAAGACCAGCAGCACGAGGATCGCGGTCAGCAGCACGTTCCAGACGAAGATCGGCATGCGGAACATGGTCATGCCGGGGGCGCGCATGCAGATGATCGTGGTGATGAAGTTGACCGCGCCGAGGATGGTGCCGAAACCGGACAGGGCGAGGCCCATGATGCCCATGTCGGCGCCGATGCCCGGCGAGTGGACGGCGTCCGACAGCGGCGCGTACATGAACCAGCCGAAGTCGGGGGCGCCGCTCGGGGTGAGGAAGCTGGCCGCCGCGACGAGCGAGCCGAGCAGGTACAGCCAGTAGGCGAACATGTTCAGCCGCGGGAACGCGACGTCGGGCGCGCCGATCTGAAGCGGCATGATCCAGTTCGCGAAGCCGGCGAACAGCGGCGTCGCGAACATCAGGAGCATGATCAGGCCGTGCATGGTGAACGCCTGGTTGAACTGCTCGTTCGACAGGATCTGCAGACCGGGCCGGGCCAGTTCGGCGCGCATGACCAGCGCGAGCACACCGCCGACACAGAAGAACACGAACGACGTGATCAGGTACAGCGAGCCGATGGTCTTGTGGTCGGTGGTCGTCATCCACCTGACCACGACATTGCCGGGCCGGCGGCGTCGTACCGGTAGCTCGTTCTCGTACGAATCCTCTGCCGCGGCACCCTGGGGTTCGTTGAGGATGCTCAATTCTTCGTCCTGTTCGTCTCGGCGTTCTTCTCGTGCTCCGTCTGCTGGATGCCCGCCGGGATGTAGCCGGTCTGGCCCTTCTTGGCGAGGTCCTTGAGGTGCTGCTGGTAACGCTCGGGCGAGACGACCTTCACGTTGAACAGCATCCGGGAGTGATCGACGCCGCAGAGCTCGGCGCACTTGCCGAGGAACGTGCCCTGCTTGTTCGGGGTCACCTGGAAGGCGTTGGTGTGGCCCGGGATGACGTCCTGCTTCATCAGGAACGGCACCACCCAGAAGGAGTGGATGACGTCACGTGAGGTGAGGACGAAGCGGACGGTCTGGCCCTCCGGGAGCCAGAGCGTCGGTCCGGGGTTGCCGGTCTGCGGGTTCTTCGTGTTCGGCGTGCCGACGTCGTAGACGCCGCCCGCGTTCGACGGGAACTGCTTCCTGTAGGCGTCCGGGATGGCCGACAGGTTGGCGTCGGTCCTGGCGTCGCCGGTCGAACCGTCGACGTTCGCGATGTAGTTGAAGCCCCAGCTCCACTGGAAGCCGACGACGTTGACCGTCACGTCGGGCTTCTTGGAGATGTCCAGGAGCTTCGACTCGTCCCGGGCCGTGAAGTAGAACAGGACGGAGACGATGATCAGAGGGACCACGGTGTACAGCGCCTCGATGGGCATGTTGTACCGGGTCTGCGCAGGAACCTCGACCTTGGTGCGGCTGCGCCGGTGGAAGACGACGCACCACAGGATCAAGCCCCAGACGAGGCAGCCGACGGCAAGCGCGGCCGCCCACGATCCCTGCCACAGGGAGAGGATGCGGGGCGCCTCTTCCGTGGTCGGGGTGGGCATACCAAGGCGGGGGAAGTCCTTGTATGTGCAACCGGTGGCAGTCGCCAGGACCAGGCCCGCGGTCATTGCCTGCAGCAGCTTCCGCCGCATCGGGCGCCGCGGCTTGAGGGTCCCGCCCACGCCCTTCGGGCCGTGGGGGAGGTCGGAGCCGTTGGGACTCACGTAGCGCCTTCCCGAGAGTCTCGCCCGCGACATGGCTGCGGCCCGGTCTGCACGGTCGCCGCCCTGCGTCGGGCAGGGTTTGGATGTTTATGCGGAGCAAACCCTAGCCGACGCTCTGTCGGCGTTCGCGGGGAGGGTGGCATACGCGTCGCCCTTCACCCCCGGGGGTGCGATTCGGCGTTCTAACGTGGCCGTATGTCTTATTTCGACGCCGCCTCCGCCGTTCCGCTTCATCCCGTCGCACGCCAGGCCCTGCTGGCCTCCCTGGACGAGGGCTGGGCCGATCCCGCCCGGCTGTACCGGGAGGGGAGACGGGCCCGGCTGCTGCTGGACGCGGCCCGGGAGGCCGCCGCCGAGGCGGTGGGGTGCCGGGCGGACGAGCTGGTGTTCACGGCGTCGGGCACGCAGGCCGTGCACCTCGGGGTCGCCGGGGCGCTGGCCGGGCGGCGCAGGACCGGACGTCACCTGGTCGTGTCGGCGGTCGAGCACTCCTCCGTCCTCCATTCGGCCCAGCGGCTGGAGGACGGCGGCGGGACGGTGACCCGGGTGCCGGTGCTGCGTACGGGGGCGGTGACCGCGGCGGCGTACGGCGAGGCGCTGCGGGAGGACACCGCGCTGGCCTGCCTCCAGTCCGCCAACCACGAGGTGGGCACCGTGCAGCCGGTGGCCGAGGTGGCCGGCGTGTGCGGGGCGGCGGGGGTGCCGTTGCTGGTGGACGCGGCGCAGTCGCTGGCCTGGGGGCCGGTGGAGGACGGCTGGTCGGTGCTGACGGGCAGTGCGCACAAATGGGGCGGCCCGTCGGGGGTGGGACTGCTCGCCGTGCGCAAGGGGGTGCGGTTCGCTCCGCCGGGGCCGGTGGACGAGCGGGAGTCGGGCCGGGTGGCCGGGTTCGAGAACCTCCCGGCGATCGTGGCGGCGGCGGCCTCGCTCCGGGCGGTGCGGGCGGAGGCGGCCGGGGAGGCGCTGCGGCTGCGGGAACTGACGGAGCGGATCCGGGCCCGGGTGCCGGTGCTGGTGCCGGACGTGGAGGTGGTGGGCGATCCGGAGCGGCGGCTGCCGGGGGTCGTCACGTTCTCGTGCCTGTACGTCGACGGGGAGAGCCTGCTGCACGAGCTGGACCGGGCCGGTTTCTCGGTGTCGTCGGGGTCGTCGTGCACCAGCGGCACGCTGACGCCCAGCCATGTACTGAAGGCGATGGGGGTGCTGAGCGAGGGCAATGTGCGGGTGTCGCTGCCGCCGGGCACGCCCGAGGCGGAGGTGGAGCGGTTCCTGGAGGTGCTGCCGGGGGCGGTGGCCGGGGTACGGGAGAAGCTGGGCGCGCCCCCTTCGGCGGCCGGCGGCCCGGGGAGCGGTGAGGGGGTCGTGGTGGACGCGCTCGGGAAGCGGTGCCCCGTTCCGGTGATCGAGCTGGCGAAGGTCTTCGGTGACGTGCCGGTGGGCGGGCTGGTGCGGGTGCTGTCCGACGACGAGGCGGCGCGGCTGGACATCCCGGCGTGGTGCGAGATGCGCGGCCAGGAGTACGCCGGCGAGGAACCGGCGGACCAGGGTGCCGCCTATCTGGTCCGCCGGCTGTCCTGACGGGTCAGAGGAGGTGTTTCTTGACCTCCGTGGCGGCGTCGTCGCCGTATGCCTTGGTGAAGCGGTCCATGAAGTGGTTGCGCCGCAGCTGGTACTCCTGGGTGCCGACCGTCTCGATGACGAGGGTGGCGAGCATGCAGCCGACCTGCGCGGCGCGCTCCAGGCTGACGCCCCAGGCCAGGCCGGAGAGGAAACCGGCGCGGAAGGCGTCGCCGACGCCGGTGGGGTCGGACTTGCGCTCCTCGTCGGGGGTGCCGACCTCGATCGGGTCCTCACCGGCCCGCTCGACCCGGACACCGCGCGAGCCGAGGGTGGTGACGCGGGTGCCGACCTTGCCGAGGATCTCCTCGTCGCTCCAGCCGGTCTTGGCCTCGATGAGGCCCTTCTCGTACTCGTTGGAGAAGAGGTACGCCGCCCCGTCCAGCAGTATCCGGATCTCGTCGCCGTTCATCCGGGCGATCTGCTGGGAGAAGTCGGCGGCGAAGGGGATCTGGCGGGAGCGGCACTCCTCGGTGTGCCGGAGCATGCCCTCCGGGTCGTCGGCACCGATGAGGACCAGGTCGAGGCCGCCCACCCGGTCGGCGACGGTCTTCAGCTCGATGAGGCGGGCCTCACTCATCGCGCCGGTGTAGAAGGAGCCGATCTGGTTGTGGTCGGCGTCCGTGGTGCACACGAAGCGGGCGGTGTGCAGCGTCTCGGAGATGCGGACCGACTCGGTGTCCACCCCGTGCCGCTCCAGCCAGGCGCGGTACTCGTCGAAGTCGAAGCCCGCCGCGCCCACCAGGATCGGCCGGGAGCCGAGCTGGCCCATGCCGAAGGCGATGTTCGCGCCGACCCCTCCCCTGCGGACGTCGAGGTTGTCGACCAGGAAGGAGAGCGAGACCGTGTGCAGCTGGTCCGCGACGAACTGGTCGGCGAAGCGGCCGGGGAAGGTCATGAGATGGTCGGTGGCGATGGAGCCGGTGACTGCGATGCGCACGGCGGGAACTCTCCTGGGGGGAGGGGTATTGACGTTTCACGCTACCCGGTGGGGGCCTGCCTCTGAAGCATCCGAAACTACCCGATAGTAGCGCTTTCTTCGCAGGCTTCGGCATGCTTACGGTGCCGCTATGACGAACCTAAAGGTCCATGCCCCCGCTCCGGCGGACCTCTTCGGCCCGGTCGGCGACCTCGCCTCCCTGCGCGGCGACTGCGCCCGGATGGCCCCGCACTGGACGGTCCCCGAGCGCCCCGCCGCCCTCCCGGTGCCGCCGTCCCTGATCCACGGGGTGAAGGTCCCGGCCTCCTCGGCACATCTCCTGGACGCGATGTCCGACTACGGCGACTGACCGCCCGCCGGCCGGCCGGGGCGCCGAGCACCCGGTCGGAGCACACCACGG
Source organism: Streptomyces sp. NPDC047000 (assembly GCF_040644295.1). NCBI lineage: Bacteria > Bacillati > Actinomycetota > Actinomycetes > Kitasatosporales > Streptomycetaceae > Streptomyces > Streptomyces sp. NPDC047000. Next base: position 21,890 of record NZ_JBEYWE010000004.1, on the reverse strand, counting down.
GAACCGCGCGCTCCCCCGCCGCGTCCCATCGCCGCACCCCGTACAGGGGAGGCGCGATACGCCCCGCGAGCCGGTTGCGGCCCGCCGGGGCCAGGGACAGCAGGGCGCAGCCGAAGGAGCGATGCGGTGACCACCGACGACCGACCCGAGCAGCACGACGGCACGCCCGGCACGCCCGGCGCACCGGACTCCGGCCCGGACCGGGCCGACGGGACATCCGGCCCGGCCTCCGGACCGGTCTCCGCACCGGACTCACCGGTGAGCGGGGGCGGGGCTCCGGCGCCCGGGGACCGCGCCGGGGATCCGGCGACGGCGGCCGGCGGCACGCGGCCGGACCCGCCGACCTCCGACGCGTCACGGCCTTCGGGCCCGGCGGAGGAACGCGGCACGGCGGCCGGCGGCACGGAGACGACGGCGGGGACTCCCGGCACGGACGCGGTGGAGGAGACCGCCGAGGCCGGCGCGGCCCGGGAGGGCGACCGCGGTGCCGTCGCCGCCGGTGAGCCCGCCGACGACGAGCACGATGTCGTCGAGGTGGGGGCGGCCGGCACCGGGAAGGGTGCGGGGCGGGACGTCCGGCGGCGGAGGCCCTCGGCGCTGGTGGCCGGTGTCGTCGCCGCCGTGCTCGTCGTCGGCGGCGGCGCCTATCTGGGTGCCTCCGCCCTGGGCGGAGGCGGCGGTGCCGGGGCCGCGGGGACGCCCGGGGTGCTCGTACTCGACGGGTACGGCGGCAGCGGCACCGGCGGTACCGGCGCTGTCGCGCCCGGGGAACCGAATCCCTACGGCACGGCCTACCGCGCCTCCGGCACCCTCCCCGGCGGTCCCCGTTCCGCGCCCGTGTACCGGGCCGCGGGTGAGGTCACCCGGAGCGACGTGGCGCGGCTCGCGAAGGCGCTCGGTGTCGACGGGACGCCGGTGACCGAGGGACCGGAATGGCGGGTGGGCCCCGGCCGGGACGGCACCGGGCCGAGTCTCCGGGTGAGCACGACGGCACCCGGCGCCTGGACCTTCAGCCGGTACGCCCCCGGCACCGACGGGTGCGGGAGCGGCACCGCCCGCTGCACCCCCGGCGCCTCGCCCTCCGCCTCCTCCGCCACGCCGGTGAGCGAGTCCGCCGCCGAGCGGGCCGCCGCCCCCGTGCTCGAGGCGCTCGGACAGGACGACGCCGCGGTGGACGCGGGCCGGCTCCTGGGCTCCCAGCGGGTGGTGAACGCGGATCCCGTGGTCGGCGACCTGCCCACCGACGGCTGGACCACCGGGCTCGCGATCGACGCGCAGGGCGAAGTGGCCGCCGGGACCGGCCGGCTGAAGATGCCGGTGCGCGGTGAGACGTACCCCGTGCTGAGCGCGCGGAAGACCCTGGACCTGATGAACGCCGCGCCGGGGAGCGACCACCGTATGGGCATCGGGGGCTGTGCCAGTCCCGTACCGCTCAAGGACCGGCTGGAAGCGCCCTGCGGGACCGGTACGACGGCCACGGCTGCCACCACGTCCACGGCGGCAGCCACCGCCGTCGTGGAGAAGGCGGTGTTCGGGCTGGCCGCGTACACCTCCGGCGGACGTCAGGTGCTGGTGCCGTCCTGGCTGTTCGAGGTACGGGAGGGCGGGCGGCGCGGTGCCACGGCCACGGTGGCCCGTCCGGCCGTCGATCCCCGGTACCTGGCCTCCTCCGCCTCCTCCGCGCAGCCGGTTCCCCTGCCGACCGGCACCGGCACCGGCGGCGCGCAGACCCGGGACATCGCCGTGGAGGGCTACCGGGCCGACGGCAGGGAGCTGACCGTGACCTTCACCAGCGGAGTCTGTGCCACCTTCCGCACCTCCGCCACCGAGGAGTCCGGCAAGGTGACCGTCAAGGTGACCGGGACGACGAGGCCCGGTACGGTCTGCGTCATGATCGCCAAGTTCTACGAGCAGGTCGTCGAGCTGGACCGGCCGCTCGGCGACCGGAAGGTGGTCGGCACCGACGGCAAGGAGATCCCGCGGGGCGAGCCGGGCAGGCGGGTGCCCGCCCCCACGGCCTCGTCCGCCCCTTCGGCCCGCTGAGTCACGAAAAGGCGGCGGCTCCCGCTCAGCGCGGGAGCCGCCGCCTTTTCCCTGTCCGTACGTACGCCGTACGGGCGACGCCGTACGGGCCGGTCAGCTGAAGGAGTCGCCGCAGGCGCAGGAGCCCGTCGCGTTCGGGTTGTCGATCGTGAAGCCCTGCTTCTCGATCGTGTCGACGAAGTCGACGGTGGCGCCGCCCAGGTACGGGGCGCTCATCCGGTCCGTGACGACCTTGACCCCGCCGAAGTCCTTCTCCACGTCGCCGTCGAGGGAGCGCTCGTCGAAGAAGAGCTGGTAGCGCAGGCCGGAACAGCCGCCGGGCTGGACGGCGACGCGCAGCGCGAGGTCGTCACGGCCTTCCTGCTCGAGCAGAGCCTTGACCTTGGACGCCGCGGCGTCGGTCAGAACGATGCCGTCGGTGACGGTGCTGGTCTCGTCCGATACGGACATCTACATCTCTCCCGGGTTGTACGGAGACTGCTTGCCGACGAGTGCAACCGGCACGTTCCCGGATTCATTCCGGGTCCGCGGATCACTCCGGGCCGAGCACTGTGTGGTGTCCCTGCCCCTTCATGCTCGCACATGCCCGCCGAAGCGGTCACTGGCCCTAGGTCGGGTCCGGTGCCGTGCCAGGAGGGCCGCCGGGATTCACGTCACATGGACGCTATGGCCGTCGTCAATATGACGTGAAGCGGTTATGATAGATAGCGTCAATTCGACGAAAAGGCGCGTCCGCCTGACCCGCCGGCCCGGCCTCCGGACCGGTGAGCCGCAGAAACCGCAGAACAGAAAGGGTGCGTGTCGTGACCACCGCCCAGACCCAGGAGCTCGACGTACAGCCGACGCCCCTCGCCCTGCTGCTCCTCGGCCGCGAGGCCGACCCGCGGAGCGAGCGCGGCGTCGAGTGTCCCGGTGACCTGCCCGCGCCGTCCGACCCGGACCTGGTGGAGCGCGCCCGCGCCGCCAAGGAGAAGCTCGGGAACAAGGTCTTCGTGCTCGGCCACCACTACCAGCGTGACGAGGTCATCCAGTTCGCGGACGTCACCGGCGACTCCTTCAAGCTCGCCCGTGACGCGGCGGCACGGCCGGAGGCCGAGTACATCGTCTTCTGCGGTGTCCACTTCATGGCCGAGTCCGCGGACATCCTGACGGGCGACGACCAGAAGGTCGTGCTGCCGGACCTGGCCGCGGGCTGTTCGATGGCCGACATGGCCACCGCCGAGCAGGTCGCCGAGTGCTGGGACGTGCTGGCCGAGGCCGGCGTGGCCGAGCAGGTCGTGCCCGTGTCGTACATGAACTCGTCCGCCGACATCAAGGCGTTCACGGGCCGGCACGGCGGCACGATCTGCACCTCGTCCAACGCCCGCCGGGCCCTGGAGTGGGCGTTCAGGCAGGGCGAGAAGGTGCTGTTCCTCCCCGACCAGCACCTCGGGCGCAACACCGCCGTGCGGGACATGGGCATGTCCCTGGAGGACTGCGTCGTCTACAACCCGCACAAGCCGAACGGCGGACTGACCGCCGGGCAGCTGCGGGACGCGAAGATGATCCTCTGGCGCGGTCACTGCTCGGTGCACGGCCGCTTCACCCTGGACTCCGTCAAGGACGTGCGCGAGCGGGTCCCCGGCATCAACGTCCTGGTCCACCCGGAGTGCACGCACGAGGTCGTCATGGCCGCGGACCACGTGGGCTCGACCGAGCACATCATCAAGACCCTGGAGGCCGCCCCGGCCGGCTCCAAGTGGGCGATCGGCACGGAGCTGAACCTGGTCCGCCGTCTGGCGAACCGTTTCGCTCCCGAGGGCAAGGAGATCGTGTTCCTCGACCGCACGGTCTGCTTCTGCTCCACGATGAACCGTATCGACCTCCCCCACCTGGTCTGGGCCCTGGAGTCCCTGGCGGACGGCAAGGTCGTCAACCGCATCCGGGTCGACGAGGAGACGGAGCGCTTCGCGAAGCTGGCTCTCGAGCGGATGCTCGCCCTGCCGTAGGCGCTCCCCCTGCCGAAACACCGGAGGCCCGGTACGCGCGACGAGCGCGTACCGAGCCTCCGTGCCGTGCGGTCTCCTTGCCGTGCGGCAGGGGTCCGCCTGGGCCTCATACCGTGGCGGGCTCCCTGGGCTCGTCCGACTCCGTCTCCGGTCCGGCCCCCGGACCCTGCCCGGTGTCCTTCCCCCGCCGCTTCGCCGCCCGCTTCGCGGCCCGCCGCTCCGTGCGGAGTTCGAGCATCGCGTAGAGCGTGGGGACGAGGAGCAGGGTCAGCAGGGTCGAGGTGACCAGACCGCCGATCACCACCACGGCCAGCGGCTGGGCGATGAAACCACCCTCACCGGTGACACCGAGGGCCATCGGGAGCAGGGCGAAGATCGTCGCCAGGGCCGTCATGAGGATCGGGCGCAGCCGGTGCCGGCCGCCCTCGATCACGGCCTCGACGACGCCGTGGCCCTGGGCGCGGTACTGGTTGATCAGGTCGATCAGCACGATCGCGTTCGTCACCACGATGCCGATCAGCATCAGCATGCCGATCATCGCGGGGACGCCCATCGGGGTGCCGGTCACGATCAGCAGGCCGAGCGCGCCGGTCGCCGCGAACGGGATGGAGACCAGCAGGATCAGCGGCTGGGCCAGCGAACGGAACGTCGCGACCAGCAGCAGGAAGACGATCGCGATCGCCGCGAGCATCGCCAGACCGAGGTTCTTGAACGCGTCGTCCTGGTCGGAGGTGACGCCGCCGATCTGGGCCGTGGCGCCGGCCGGGAGCTTCAGCGCCTTGATCTTGGCCTGGAGCTTCGTGCTCACCGCGCCGGTGTTGTCGGCGGTCGGCTTGGCGGTGACGGTGGCGGCCCGCTGGCCGTCGATACGGGTCAGGGAGACGGGTCCGTCGACCAGCTTCACCGTGGCGATGTCACCGAGCTTCACCGGGCCGAGCGGCAGGTTCTCCAGCTGCGCCAGCGTGGCGGCCGGTTTCGCCGAGCGGATGACGACGTCGCGCTCGGTGTCGTCGAGGACGACCTTGGCGGCCGTGGTGCCCTTCACGGACTGTGCCACCGCCGCGCCGAGGGTCTGGTCGGTGAAGCCCGCGGCGGCCGCCTTGCTGTTGGCCTTCACGGAGATCCTCGGCACGCTCTGCGCGAGGTCGCTGGTGACGTCGGTGACGTCGTCCAGGCTCGCGACGGCCTTCCTGACCTGCTCCGACGCCGTGCGCAGCACCTCCGCGTCGGACGCCTTGACGACGACACCGAGGTCCTGGCTGCCGAAGCCGGCGCCCGCCGTGAGGGTCGTGGTGCCGATGCCCTTGAGACCGTGCAGACCGTCGGTGATGCGCCGCTCGACCGCGTCGTAGGACGCCGAGTCGTCCAGCATGACCTGGTACGACGCCTGGTTGGAGCTGGTGGCGCCGCCGAACGCGGCCAGGAAGCCGGAGGAGCCGATGGTGACCTGGTAGTCCTTGACGCCGTCGATGCCGGAGAGCAGCTTCTCGACCTTGCGCGCCTGGACGTCCGTGGCGGCCAGGCTGGTGCCGGGCGTCAGCTCCTGCTTGACGGTGAGGACCTCCTGGTCGCCCGCGTCGAAGAAGTTGGTCTTCAGCAGCGGCGCCATGCCGAAGGTGCCGAGCAGCACCACCACGGCGATCAGCACACTGGTGAGACGGCGCCGGGTGGCGAACCGCAGGACGGGGACGTAGAACCGCTGGAGACGGCTGTTCGCCTCCTTCTCCTCCGCCTGCCTGCGGGCCTCGCCGGCGTCCTCGGGGGTGTCCTTGGGGGCGCGCAGGAACCAGTACGACAGCACCGGCACCACCGTCAGCGAGACGATCAGCGACGCCAGCAGCGCCGCCGTGACGGTGAGGCTGAACGCGCCGAACAGCGCGCCCACCATGCCGCCGACCAGGCCGATCGGCAGGAACACGGCGACCGTGGTGAGGGTCGAGGAGGTCACGGCCCCGGCGACCTCGCGCACCGCGCCGAGGATGGCCTCCTGGCGTTCCTCGCCGTAGCCGAGGTGGCGCTTGATGTTCTCCAGGACGACGATCGAGTCGTCCACGACCCGGCCGATGGCGATGGTCAGCGCGCCCAGCGTCAGCATGTTCAGCGACAGGTCGCGCGTCCACAGCACGAGCAGGGCCAGCACGACGGACAGCGGGATCGACACCGCCGTCACCAGCGTCGAACGCACCGACGCCAGGAACACCAGGATGATGACGATCGCGAAGAGCAGACCGAGGCCGCCCTCGGTGGTGAGGCCCTTGATGGACTTGGACACGGCCGGGCCCTGGTCGCTGACGACCGTGATGACGGTGCCGGAGCCGAGATCCCCCCGCAGGCCGGGCAGCTTGTCCCGGACGGCGTCCGAGATCGCGACCGCGCTGCCGTCGTGGTCCATGGTGACGCTGACGGACAGGCTGGGCCTGCCGTCGGTGCGGGTGATCGAGTCGGCGGTGGCCTCCTCCTGCTTCACCGTGGCGACGTCGCCGAGCGGTACCGGCTTCCTGACGCCCTCGCCGGTGACCATCAGGTCCTGGATCTGCCGTACGGAGGTGTAGCCGCTGCCGACCTGGACGGTGCGGTTCTTGCCCGCCTCGTCGAAGGAACCGGCCGGGACGGTGACGCCGCCGGTCTGCAACGCCTGGGCGAGGGCCGCGGGGGTGAGCCCGGCGCGGGCCAGCTTCGCCTGGTCGGGGGTGACGGTGACCTGGAGGTCCCGTACGCCGTCCACGGTGACCCGGCCGACGCCGTCGATGTTCTTCAGCACCGGCACCACGCTCTTGTCGAGCTGGTCGGCGAGGGCCTGCTGGTCCTTGCCGGAGGTGACGGCGAGCACGACGGTCGGCATGTCGTCCGTGGAACCGGCGACGACCTGCGGGTCCACGGAGTCCGGCAGCTGGGCGCGGGCCCGGTTGACGGCGAGCTGGACGTCGGCGACCAGGCGCTTGGTGTCGTTGCCGTAGTCGAAGGACGCCATGATGACGGCGCTGCCCTCACTGGCCTTGGAGGTGACGCCGGTGATGCCGTCGACGGCCTCGACCGTGTTCTCGATCGGCTCGACGACCTGCTTCTCCACCACGTCGGGCGAGGCGCCCGGGAAGGGCACCACCACCGACACCATGGGCAGTTCGATGGTGGGCAGGAGCTGCTGCTTGAGCTGGGGGATGGCGATCGCGCCGAAGACGACGGCGACGATCGAGATCAGACCTATGAGGGCCCGTTGGGCGAGGCTGAACCGGGACAGCCGGGACATGGAGCGGGGGTCTCTCTTCCGTGAGCGGGAACGGGCGGGGCGGGCGCGCGGGAACGGGCGTGGGCGTGCGGCGGTGAGCCGCGGCCGGGCGCGCCGGTCGGGCGGGGCGGGCGAGGGTGGATCGTGAGGGTGGGCGGGCGGGTGCGAGTAGGCGTGCGGGCGGGCGCGTGCGGGGCCGCGCTCCTACACCCTGGTCCATGGAGGGGGTGATTCCGTAAGCCCCAGGTCCATTTCGCGCGGTGCCGGATACTGCCGCCGCAGTAGGCGGGGCGGAGGTCAGTCCACCCGCGGACGGACCAGCCCGGACTCGTACGCGATCACCACCAGCTGGGCCCGGTCCCGGGCGCCCAGCTTGGCCATGGCCCGGTTGACGTGGGTCTTCACCGTGAGCGGGCTGACCACCAGGCGTTCGGCGATCTCGTCGTTGGAATGGCCCCCGGCGACCTGTACCAGCACCTCGCGCTCCCGGCCGGTGAGCGCGTCCAGCCGTTCCGCGCCGGCCGGACCCGTCCCGCCGTCCGCCCGGTCGCCGCCCTGGGCGAGGAAACGGGCGATGAGCCCCTTCGTCGCCACCGGGGACAGCAGCGCCTCACCGCCGGCCGCGACCCGGATGGCGTTCAGGAGCTCCTCCGGTTCGCTGCCCTTGCCGAGGAAACCGGAGGCGCCGGCGCGCAGCGACTGCACGACGTAGTCGTCGACCTCGAACGTCGTCAGGATCACCACCCGGACCTTCGCCAGGTCCGGGTCCGCGCTGATCAGGCGGGTGGCCGCGAGGCCGTCGGTGCCGGGCATCCGGATGTCCATCAGGACCACGTCCGCGCTCCGCTCCTTGGCCAGCCGCACCGCCTCGGCGCCGTCGGCCGCCTCACCGACGACCGCCATGTCGGGCTCGGAGTCGACGAGCACGCGGAACGCGCTGCGCAGCAGGGCCTGGTCGTCGGCGAGCAGGACGCGGATGGTCATGTCGGGGTCCTCGGAGTCCTCGGGAGTTCGGTGGCGGTCGCGGGTCACGCCGGGCGGCCGCTCATACGCGGCTCTCCGCCGCGCGGGTGCGGGGTCTCAGCGGGAGGATCGCATGGACGCGGAAGCCGCCGCCGTAGCGGGGGCCCGTCGTGAGGGTCCCGGCGAGGGCGGTGACCCGTTCGCGCATCCCCAGCAGTCCGTGCCCGCCGCCCTGGACGGGCAGCGGCTCGTCGTCGGGGCGGCCGTCGTCCAGCACCGTGATCTCCACGTTCGGTCCCACCCGTACGACGCTGACCTCGGCCCTCGCCGCCGTGCCCGCGTGTTTCTGGGCGTTGGTGAGGGCCTCCTGGATCACCCGGAACGCCGCCAGGTCCACGGCGGCGGGCAGTACGGCGCCCAGGTCGGACCGCGCGACCTCCACCCGCAGTCCGGCCTTGCGGAAGGTGCCGACCAGTTCCTCCAGGCGGTCCAGGCCGGGGGCCGGTTCGGTGGGCGCCTCCGGATCGCCGGACTGGCGCAGCAGACCGACCGTCGCCCGCAGTTCGTTCAGCGCGGACCGGCTCGCCTCGCGGACGTGCGCGAGGGCCTCCTTGGCCTGGTCGGGCCGTTTGTCCATGACGTGCGCCGCCACACCGGCCTGCACGTTCACCAGGGCGATGTGGTGGGCGACCACGTCGTGCAGGTCGCGGGCTATCCGCAGCCGTTCCTCGGCGACCCTGCGGCGGGCCTCCTCCTCGCGGGTGCGCTCCGCCCGCTCGGCGCGCTCCTGGATCGCCCGCACCACCGCCTTGCGGCTGCGCACCGCGTCGCCCGCCGTGGCGCCGATGCCGGTCCACGCGAAGATCGCCAGGTTCTCCTGGGCGTACCACGGCAGCGGGCCCGCCAGCATCGCGGCACCCGTCAGGACGGTCACGGTGAGCAGGCCGACCCGCAGGGTGGTGGTGCGGTCGGTGCTGACGGCGACGGTGAACAGGGCCACCACCGCCGACATCGCCACCGGGGCGCGCGGGTCGCCGGTGACGCTCTCGAGCAGCGTCGCCGTGCCCGTCACCGCCAGTACCGGGAGCGGGGCGCGGCGGCGCAGCACGAGGGCCGCGGCGGCGGCGACGATCAGCAGCAGGCTGAGCGGGTCCGGGGTGCGGACGCCCCATGCCGTGCTCCTGTCGCCGTGCGGGTCGATCAGCGCGCTGACGATCATGCACAGCAGGACGGCGGCGGCGAGGGCGGCGTCGAGGACGAGCGGGTGTGCGCCGAGCTTGCAGCGGGCCCGGTCCAGTGCGGTCACGTGTCCGCCCGTTTCTGAGAGGTGAGCGGAGTCGTCCCCGCCGGGCGCGAGGACGGACGGCCGGCGAGGGCCGTCGCCGCGCGGGCGGGCGGATCTGTGCGGGTCACGGGTCACGGGTCCCGTCCGGGTCCGCAGGTCCGTGGGGGTCCGCGCGGTTCCGCGGGTCCGTGGGGGTCCTCAGCCCGGGATCAGGCCGTCGTCGCTCAGGAGGTCCCGGACCTCGTCGAGGGTGGCGTCCGGGGACGGGAGGATGAGGTCCGAGGGTTGCAGGGTGTCGGGGGGCAGCGGGGTGCCGAGGTCGCGGACCTTGGTCAGGAGCGACTGGAGGGTGCGGCGGAAAGCGGGACCGTCGCCGTTCTCCATCTCGGCCAGGAGTTCGTCGTCCAGGGTGTCGAGTTCGGTGAGGTGGCTCTTCGCCAGCCTCACCTGTCCCTCGCCCATGATCCGTACGACCATCTCGCCCGTGTCGCCCATGTCCGTCTCCTCGGCGTGGCCCCGGATGCGGTCTCCGGGGTGCTACTGCTTGTCGAAGCGCGGGGTGTCCTGCGGCTGCTGCTGGGGCTGACCCTGGCCGGTGCCGCCCTCGATGGCCTGCGGGGCCGCCGTGCCTCCGGCCAGCTCGGCCTTCATGCGCTGCAGTTCCAGCTCTACATCCGTACCACCGGAGATGCGGTCGAGCTCGGCGGCGATGTCGTCCTTGTGCATACCGGTGGGGTCGTCGAGGGCACCGGAGGCGAGGAGCTCGTCGATGGCTCCCGCGCGGGCCTGGAGCTGGGCGGTCTTGTCCTCGGCACGCTGGATGGCCAGGCCGACGTCGCCCATCTCCTCCGAGATGCCGGAGAACGCCTCGCCGATCCGGGTCTGGGCCTGGGCGGCGGTGTAGGTGGCCTTGATGGTCTCCTTCTTGGTGCGGAAGGCGTCGACCTTGGCCTGGAGGCGCTGCGCCGCGAGGGTGAGCTTCTCCTCCTCGCCCTGGAGCGTGGAGTGCTGGGTCTCCAGGTCCGTCACCTGCTGCTGGAGCGCGGACTTGCGGGACAGTGCCTCGCGGGCGAGGTCCTCGCGCCCGAGCGCGAGCGCCTTGCGGCCCTGGTCCTCCAGCTTGGAGGACTGCTGCTGAAGCTGGTTCAGCTGCAGTTCCAGGCGCTTGCGCGACGTGGCCACGTCGGCGACACCCCGGCGCACCTTCTGCAGCAGCTCCAGCTGCTTCTGGTACGAGTAATCCAGGGTTTCGCGCGGGTCCTCGGCCCGGTCAAGGGCCTTGTTCGCCTTCGCGCGGAAGATCATCCCCATACGCTTCATGACACCGCTCATGGGCTTCGCGCGCCCCCTTCTGACCGACTTGAGCTCAAGCGACCCTGCAACAGAACCCACAGTACGGGCCCTGCATCCATTACCGCACTGTTCGGGGACCGATGCGCTCATCCCCAAGGACGACTGTGCACGGCCGCGCTCCGGCGTGAGGAGTAGGTGGCCCCCGAAGGCTCCGTGCCGCACACCGAGCGAACCGTCCGCGACGTCCCCTCTGTCCCCACTACAGACGAATGGTGTTGCCGGATCGTTCCCCGGGGGACGGGGGTCCACACCCCGCCACCCCGTACCCTTGGGTTTTGTGTTCCGTAGCCGTGCCAAAGAAGAGAAGGCCCCCGCCGACAAGGCGCCGGTGAACTTCTCCAAGCAGACCCGCGACCCGCAGGCTCCCAAGGGCCGCCCCACGCCGAAGCGCAGTGAGGCACAGTCCCAGCGCCGCAGTGTCGCCAGTACGCCCTCGACGCGCAAGGACGCGGCCAAGCGGCAGCGCGAGGACCGCCGGGCGCAGATGGAGCGGCAGCGCCAGGCGCTCGCGGGCGGTGACGAGCGGTATCTCCCGGCCCGGGACAAGGGCCCGGTCCGCAAGTACGCCCGTAACTACGTCGACTCGCGCTACAACGTCGCCGAGTTCTTCCTGCCGATGGCCGTGATCATCCTGGTCATGACCCTGGTGCGGGCGGCGGCGATCCAGCAGATCGCGCTGCTGCTGTGGCTCGTGGTGATCGTCCTCATCGTGCTGGACTCGGTCTTCAGCGGCATGCGGCTGCGCAAGCGGCTCGCCGAGCGCTTCCCCGACCAGAACCGCCGGGGTGCCGTTCCCTACGCCCTGATGCGCTCCCTCCAGCTGCGTCGGCTGCGGCTGCCGAAGCCGCAGCTCAAGCGCGGGGAGAAGTTCTGACAGCGGCCGCTTTCACCGGGGACGCGGCGGACGCCTGGCTGAGCAGGCTCGGCGCGCTGCGTGATGCCGTGCGCCAGGAACTGGTGGCCCGGCAGCTCGACGAGCAGATAGCCGGGCGTTTCCCGGTCGGGCAGCGGCTGCGGGTGCTCGACGTGGGAATGGGCCAGGGCACGCAGGCGCTGCGGCTCGCGCGGGCCGGTCATCAGGTGACGGGCGTCGAGCAGGACCCCACGATGCTGACCGCGGCCCGGCAGGCCCTGGACGCCGAACCGCCCGGCATCCGGGAACGCATGCGGATCGTCGAGAGCGACGGCCGGGACACCGGTGTGCACTTCCTGCCCGGCGGCTTCGACGTGGTGCTGTGCCACGGCGTGCTGATGTACGTCGAGGAGCCCGACCCCCTGCTGGCGGGGCTGGCCCGGATGCTCGCCCCGGGCGGGCTGCTCTCCCTGCTGGTGCGCAACGGCGACGCGCTCGCCATGCGGCCCGGCCTCTACGGCGACTGGGCCGGCGCGCTCGCCGCCTTCGACACCACCGCCTACCTCCCCCATTCTCGGACAGACTCGAACGGGGGGACCCCCATCCGCCTCGGGCCGGACGTCCGCGCGGACCGGCTGGCCACCCTCACCGCCACCCTCGCCGGCATCGGCGCCCCGCTGCACACCTGGTACGGCGTACGCGTCTTCACGGACACCGCGGCGGACGACGCGCCGCTCCCGGCGGACCCGGAGACACTGCTGGCGGTGGAGGAGCGGGCCGGGCGCACCGATCCGTACCGCGGGGTCGCGGCGCTGCTGCATCTGTGCGGCGTACGCGGCTGACGTGCCCCCCCGGCAGGACCGGCCGAACCGGTCAGGAGCCGGAGGGGGAGGACGACGGGCGGCCGGTCGAGAGCCGCCCGTCCGCTCACGACGTCTTGTCGGCGTGCAGGCTCATCGGCCCGTAGATCTCCGTGCTCTCCTCGAACAGCCGCACCTGGTCCGCGCCGCCCTCCAGCAGTTCCTTCCAGTTCTCCCCGATCCAGGACTCGGCGTCCCCCTGCGTGGTGAACTCCTCGGGCAGCACCGCGGGCTGGACCTCCGCCCCGTCGGTCTTCTCGAACCGCCACGTCCACGCCACCATGTACGCCTCCCTGGTGTGACCACACTGCACGGCGGGAGCCGGTTCGGATCCGGCTCCTGATCAGAGCCTATGCGCTCCGCCCGGTGTGACGTCAGAGGCGGTCGGGGGCCATGGGCGCGCAGCGGGCCCCGCCGCACGGGAAAATCGGTGCGTGGACCTCACTCTGCTCGGCACCGGTGCCCCTGCGGGACTGCCCCGCCCCGACTGTCCCTGCGCCGCGTGCGCCACCGCGACCGGCCCGGACGCCCGCGCGGCGACCGCGCTGCTGGTCGACGGGGTGCTGCTGTTCGATCTGACGCCGGGCGCGGCGTTCGCGGCGGCCCGCGCGGGCCGGTCGCTGGGCACCGTCGGCCAGGTGCTGCTGACGCATCCGCACGACGGCCCCGCACTGGAGGTGCCCGCGGGCGTGCCGCAACCCGGCCGGGTGCCGGACGGACAGGAGTTGACGCTGCTGACGGGGCACCGGGTGCGGGCCCTGGCGACGGACTCGCCGGGCACGGGCTACGCGGTGACCGGGCCGGCCGGGCAGCGGCTGCTGTATCTGCCGCCGGGCGCCGCTCCGGCGGGTCTGGAGGAGGGTTCCGGACCGCCGTACGACATGGTCCTCGCCGATGCCGTGGCGCGGCCGGACGCGCTGGCCCGGCTGCGGGCCGCGGGCGCGGTGGGTCCGACGACCGACGTCGTCGCCGTGCACCTGGACCACGACGTGCCCCCGGGCGGCGAACTGCGGCGGCGGCTCGCGGCGGCCGGGGCGCGGGCGGTGCCGGACGGCACGACGCTGACGGTGGGCGAGTACGAGGCCGTGCCCGACGTGCCGCGCCGCACCCTGGTGCTGGGCGGGGCCCGCTCCGGGAAGTCGGTGGAGGCGGAACGGCGCCTGGAGTCCTTCCCGGACGTGCGCTACGTCGCCACCGGCGGCACCCGGGGCGGCGACACCGAGTGGGCGGACCGGGTGACGGCGCACCGGGAGCGGCGGCCCGGTTCGTGGCGGACCGAGGAGACCTGCGACCTGGTCCCCCTGCTCGCGGTCCAGGGACCGCCGTTGCTGATCGACTGCCTGTCGCTGTGGCTGACGGACGCGATGGACTCCGTGGGCGCCTGGGACGACGCGATGTGGGCGGACGGCGGGGAGCGGGCGCTGCGCGAGCGGGTGCGGGAACTGACGCAGGCGGTACGGGCCACGCGGCGCACCGTCGTCGCCGTCTCCAACGAGGTGGGCTCGGGCATCGTCCCCGCCACTCCCTCCGGGCGCCGCTACCGCGACGAACTCGGCCGCCTGAACGCGGCGTTCGCGGCGGAGTGCGAGCAGGTGGTGCTGGTGACGGCGGGCCAGGCCCTGGTCCTGCGGGGCTGACGGCGGGGCTGTCCCTCGCTCCTCTGGCCTACGGCCCTCCGGTCCACGGCCCGGTCGGCGGGCCGTCCCCGGCCGGGGCCTTGCGGGCGACGACGCGGTAGGCGTTGGAGAAGCGGGTCCGGCGCAGCAGGGGCGCCAGGGTGTGGTCCACGGCCGCCGCCGCCAGCACCAGAGGGGTGCCCGCCGGGCGCAGGGGGGCCGGCAGGGCGCGGGCCAGGAGCAGGGCCAGGGCCGCCGAGAGGTCGTACGGGACATGGGCACCGCGGCGGTCCGTCGACACGATCTCGCAGCCCCGCGCCTCCAGTTCGGCGCACAGGTTGTCCAGCGGCAGCAGGTGCAGCTGGCGGATCCGGCTGTGCGGGAACCACCAGGGGCCGAGCAGCGCGCCGAACGCGCAGGCCGGGTCGGGGACCTCGACGACCAGGTGGCCGCCGGGGCGCAGCACGGCCAGGGCGGCGCGGAGTTCCTCGCGCGGGTCGGGGGTGCGGCCGAGGTGGTGGAACAGGCTGACCACGTCGTAGCGGCCGCGGAGCCGTTCCTCGATCCGCGGGTCCGTCAGCCGGCCGACGTGGGCCTCCTCGATCCGTCCGGCCTCCCGGGCGGCGATCACGCGCGGGGTGGGGTCGAGGCCGTCGAAGGCGGTGTACGGGAAGACGTCGCGCGCGGCCTCCGGGAAGCGGGCGTGGCCGGTGCCGACGTCCAGCCAGCTCTCCGGCTCGGGGAAGGGCAGCAGGGCGCGGGCGGCGGCGAGACGGTGGCGGCGATGGCGGCGGCGGTCGGGCGGGGGTCCGGGCAGGGTGCCGGGCAGGGGCCTGGGCAGGGCGGGTCCCTCCGGCACGGGGGGCGGGTTGCGGAACGCGTGGGCGCAGTCACGGCATTCGTCGACGGCGGACGCCGTCCGGGGCGTCGCCCGGGGGTGCGGGCGCAGCCTGGTGCGCAGCCGGACGGAGCCGCACCAGGGGCAGTCGTCGCGGCGCGGCGCGGGCGGGCCGCCGGCTGGGGGCGGCGGGGTGGACGGCATGAGCGCTCCCGGACGGCACGACGGGATCGGACGGAGAGGACGGGATCGGACGGAGAGGACGGGTTCGGACGGAGGGGACGGGTTCGGACGGAGGGGACGGGAAGGGCCGGGCGGGCAGGGGCAGGCGGGCGAGTTCGGACAGGCGTGCGACAATTCGCAACAAACCAGACGTCGTACCGGAACGTAAAGGATCACGATCCCGGGTGCAACGACGTGACCCCCGTGTGGTGGTGACGTGGCGCCGTTCCGTTCGGCCGGTGCCGGTACTGTTCGGCGAATGACCACGCTTAATCTCGACGACTTCACCGATCTGATCGAGCGCCCCGACGGCGGGGTCCGGCGTGACGCCGAGGCGTACCGGGAGCGCCGGACCGTGCGGCCCGGCTCGCTGGGGCGCCTCGACGACCTGGGCGAGTGGCTGGCCGCCGCCCAGGGCGCCGTGCCGGTGCGGCCGGTCGAGCGGCCGAAGGTGCTGCTGTTCGCCGGCGACCACGGCGTCGCGGCCCTGGGCGTGTCGGCGCGTCCCGCGGGCGGGGCCGGGCAGCTGGTGCGGGCGGTCCTCGACGGCGCGAGCCCGGTGGCGGTGCTGGCGCGGCGGCTCGGCGTACCGGTGCGGATCGTCGACATGGCGCTGGACTGCCCGCCCGAGTCGCTGCCTCAGGACGTCGTACGGCACCGGGTGCGGCGCGGCAGCGGCCGTATCGACGTCGAGGACGCACTGACGGCCGAGGAGGCCGAGGCCGCGCTGCGGGCCGGGATCGCGGTGGCCGACGAGGAGGCCGACTCCGGTACGGACCTCGTGGTGCTCGGCGACCTCAGCGTCGGCGGTACGACGGCGGCGGCGGTGCTGGTGGGCGCGCTGTGCGGGACCGACGCCTCCGTGGTGACCGGGCGGGGCGGCCAGGCCATCGACGACCTGGCCTGGATGCGCAAGTGCGCGGCGATCCGGGACGCGCTGCGCCGGGCGCGTCCGGTCCTCGGGGACCAGTTGCAGCTGCTGGCCACGGTGGGCGGCGCCGATCTGGCCGCCATGACGGGCTTCCTGCTGCAGTGCGCGGTGCGCAAGCTGCCGGTGGTGCTGGACGGTGTCGTCGCCGCCGCGTGCGCGCTGACCGCCCAGCGGGTCGCCTTCCGGGCGCCGGACTGGTGGCTGGCGGGGCACAGCAGCGGTGAGCCGGGGCAGGCGAAGGCACTGGACCGGATGGCGCTGGAGCCGCTGCTCGACCAGGGGGTGACCGTCGGGGAGGGCGTGGGCGCGCTGCTCGCCCTGCCGCTGGTACGGGCCGCGGCGGCGCTGGCCGCCGAACTGCCGGAGAAGGAAGCCGAACTCCCGGGGGAGGAAGAGGAAGGGGAAAAGGAGCCGGGGACGACACCGGCGCCGCGCGCGGAGAACGGCACGGATCCCGGCGCGTGAGGAGAATCACGGGCCCACGGGGAACCGTCCGGCCGCGGGGGACCGAAAAGAGCGGTTCGTCCCCCCGGCCCCCATATGATCCTGGCTCATGGGCGATACGCGGATCACCGCAGACCAAGACCACAGGCCCCTCTCGCAACGGGCCGCCGCCTACGCCGTGTGGTATCTGCGGGCGGTCGCGTTCGTCAATTTCCTGAGCGCGATCTGGGTCTCCCTCGGCCAGGACGTACGGCGGCACAACCAGCAGAACCTCTTCACGCCGTACCTGCTGACCGCGGGCTTCGCCTCCGGGGTGTTCACCGCGTTCCTCGCGGTCACCATGCGGCGCCGCAAGCGCGCGGCGTGGATCCTCAACCTGGCGCTCAGCGGCCCGTTCCTGGGGCTGTTCTGCTTCGCCATGTCCTTCCCCGAGATCCGGCGGTACGCGCAGAACTGGATCTCGGTGCTGCTCACCGCCGCCTTCGTGGCCGCGCTGCTGGTGGGGCGCCGGGAGTTCTACGCGAAGGGCGACCGTTCCAACCCGAGGCTCGCCGCCGTCGTGGCCGTCGGCGGACTGCTGGTGTCGTCGCTGCTCGCCGGGCTCCTGGTCACCGTCACCAACCGCGCGCCGGACGCGAGCCGTTCGACCTTCGCGGAACGCTGGCACTACGGCACCCTGCGACTGGTCACCGTCACGGTCGACGAGTCGCACTTCCCGGGGATCGCGGCACCCAACTGGGTGAACGTCGCCATCAACGTGCTGAGCACCGCGCTGGTCGTCGCCGTCGCCTACGCCGCGTTCCGCGCCCGGCGGGCCGTGGATCCGCTCACCGAGGACGACGAGAAGCGGCTGCGGGCCCTGCTGGAGCGGCACGGCGACCGGGACTCGCTCGGCTACTTCTCGCTGCGCCGGGAGAAGAGCGTCGTCTGGTCGCCGACCGGGAAGGCGGCCGTCGCCTACCGGGTGGTGGGCGGGGTGTCGCTGGCGTCCGGCGATCCGATCGGCGACCCGGAGGCCTGGCCGGGCGCCATCGCCCCGTGGCTCGCCGAGGCCCGCGCGCACGGCTGGATCCCGGCGGTGATGGGGGCGGGCGAGGAGGCCGGCACCGTCTACGCCCGGCACGGACTCGACGCCCTCGAACTCGGTGACGAGGCGCTCGTCGAGGTCGCCGAGTTCACCCTGGAGGGCCGCGCCATGCGCACCGTGCGGCAGGCCCACAACCGGGTGAGGCGGGCCGGGTACACCGTGCGCATCCGGCGCCACGAGGACATCCCCGCCGGCGAGACGGCGCACCTCGTCGAGCGCGCCGACGACTGGCGGGACGGTGCCACCGAGCGCGGGTTCAGCATGGCCCTGGGACGGCTCGGGGACCCGGAGGACGGGCGCTGCGTGATGCTCGAGTGCCATGACGCCGAGGGCACACTGCGGGCGCTGCTGTCCTTCGTGCCGTGGGGACCGCACGGACTGTCGCTCGACCTGATGCGGCGCGACCGGGACTCCGACAACGGTCTGATGGAGTTCATGGTCATCGAACTGCTGCGCCGGGCGGGCGAGATCGGCATCACGCAGGTCTCCCTGAACTTCGCGATGTTCCGCTCGGTGTTCGAGCGGGGCGGGCGGCTGGGCGCCGGGCCGGTGCTGCGGCTGTGGCGGTCGCTGCTGAGCTTCTTCTCGCGCTGGTGGCAGATCGAGTCGCTGTACCGCGCCAACGCCAAGTACCGACCGATCTGGGAGCCGCGGTTCCTGCTCTTCGAGAAGAGCTCGGACCTGCCCCGCATCGGGGTGGCGGCGGCCCGCGCGGAGGGCTTCCTGGAGGCCCCGGGCCTGCCGAAGTGGCTGCACCGCAGACATCTGGAGACCCACCGGTGACCGCTGCGGCGCGGCTCCGCGGCACGCCTCCCGGCCGGGTCGCCCGGCCCGGGAGCGGCGGGCGGTGAAGGTGCTCGCCCGCTGGGCCCGTGCGGAGTGGGGACTGCTGTGGGTCACCGTGCGTGAGCCGCTGCTGAAGGGGCCCCGGCGGTTACCCGGGGCGGTCCCGATGGCGCTCACGGCGGTGGGGCTCACCGCGCTGCTGCAACTGGTGCAGAACCAGTCGTGGGGCCACCGACCGGTCGTGCAGGCCGGCGGGGTACGCGCCGCCGACCCCCTGGGCCTCGCCCTGCTGCGCACCCCGCTCTCCCTCTTCGTCCCCGCCCTCGACCTGCCGGTGTGGGGCGCGCTGGTGCAGATCCTGTTCGTGTTCGGGATCTCCGAGATCTGCCTCGGCTGGTGGCGGACCCTCACGATCGCCTACGTCGCCACCCTCGCCGGCACGCTCTACGCGCGCGTGGGCATCGCCCTGGGCCCCGGCAGCCCGCTCGGACTGCCCGCCTCCGACGCCCGGGTCGTGGACACCGGGCCCTCGGCGGCGGTCGTGGGCCTCGCCGTGTACGTCGGCTGGCGCTACGGCGCCCATGTCACGGCGATCGCGGTGGTCGTGGCGATAGCGGCCGAGGTGGCGGTGAAGGAGAACCTCGCCGGGAAGGAGCACGTCGCGGCCATCGTCGGGGTGCTGCTGCTCATGGCCGTCCGCGCCGTCGCCGTACGGTGGGCGCGGGGCCGCGGCGCGGGCGGGCGGTGAGGTGTCTCGCCCCCGTCGCCCCTTCCCGTTCCCGTCCCCGGGGGCTTCGCCCCCGGACCCCCGGACCTGCGGCTCCGCCGCGCGGGCGGTGCGGCCGCAGCGGTCAGCGGTGGTCAGGCAGCCTCGCCGGATCCGGGCCACGGCCCGGGGGCGACCCCCGTTCCGCGCCGGGGCCGGGCGGTGGGGGTGGGTCCGGGCGGCCGCCTATCCAGTCCTGCAAGGTTCGGCTCGGGCCGGCCCAGCGGCGGTCGTGGCGGTAGGCGCGTCGGGCGGCGCGGGCCCGGGCCTGCGGGCGGCGGCGGTAGAAGCGGCGGGCCCAGGGCGAGCCGGGGCGGGCCAGCCGGACGGCTCCGACCAGGGCCACCACCGGGATGATCACCCCGAACACCGCCAGCAGGGGTTTCCCCTTCACCAGCGCGATGACCGCGAACAGTACGTTCACCCCCACGGTGGAGAGCACGGCGCCCCGGTCCTGGAGCTCCGCCTGCGAGAGGTCGTTGACCCCGAACGGCGCGAATCCGACGAGCATCAGCCCCACCAGCGCCGCCGTGACCACCACCATCTCGACGCTCTGCCGCCCCTCCTCGCTCCAGTAGACGTCGTCCAGGTGGAGGATCAGCGCGAACTCGTCCAGCACCAGCCCCGCGCCGATCCCGAACAGCACCGCCGAGACGGACGCGCCGATGGCGTTGCCGTTGCTGGCGGCGGCCCCGAACCCGCCCACCACCGTGAGGATCACCCCGGGCACCACGTGATGGATGTGCAGTCCGCCCGCCCGGACATTGCCGAACGGCCCCTTGCCCGCGCGGATCATCCGGACGACGACCCGGGTCACCAGGAACGTCGTCATGAACGCGATCAGCGCCAGCAGCAAGGGCAGCTTGCCGGGTTCGACGACGTTCCGGTACAACCAGTGCCCCATACGTCAAGTTTGCCCTGATCACCGCGGTGGCGCCTCCCTGTAGCCTGCCGCCGTGCCCGAGATCCCGTCGCCGCCGCGGCAGCCGTCCCGACCGTCCGTACCGCCGCTGCACGGACCGCGGTTCGCCTTCGGCACGCTCACCGTGCTGCCGGTCACCGTGCACCGCTGGGACCGGGACGCCGCGCGGGGCGGGATGCTGAGCGCTCCGCTGGCGGGGCTGGTCGTGGGCGGCTGCGCCGCCGTCGCCGGGCTGCTGCTGCTCTCCCTCGGCTCCGGTGGGCTGCTGGCCGCCGTCGGCTCCGTCGCCGTGTGCGCCCTGCTCACCCGGGGTCTGCATCTGGACGGGCTCGCCGACACCGCGGACGGGCTGGGCAGCGCGAAACCGGCCGAGGACGCGCTGCGGATCATGAAGCAGTCGGACATCGGTCCGTTCGGCGTGATCACGCTGCTGTTCGCGCTGCTCGCGCAGGTCGCGGCGCTGGCACGGGTCTACGACGGCTCGTGGGCGGGCGGGGCGCTCGCCGTGGTGGTGGCCGCGGTCACCTCCCGGGCGGCGCTCACGCTGGCCGCGCGGGACGGGGTGCCCGCGGCCCGGCCGGAGGGGCTGGGAGCGGCGGTCGCGGGCGTGGTGCCGGTGCGGTCCGCCTGGGCGGCGGCGGGGACGGTCGCGCTGGCCGCCGCGGCGGCGGGCAGCGGGTTCGGCGGGTTCGACGCCGTACGGTCGGGCGGCGCGGCGCTGCTGGCGCTGGGGGCGGGGGAACTCCTGCTGCGGCGCTGCGTCCGCCGCTTCGGCGGGATCACGGGTGATGTGTTCGGCGGGGTGGAGGAGACCGTCTTCACCGTCGCGGTGGTCGTGGCGGCCCTGGGACGGTAGCCGGACTCCCGTCCCTGGTGGCCGCGGGTGCGTCGTGGCCGGTCGGGTCCGCGGGGCGGAGCCGCGTCCCGGCACGGCCCCGCGCCCCGGGAACGCGCGCCACCGCTTCCGGCAGCGCGCCCCACGGACGGGTGCCCGTGCCCGGGGCCGCGCAGTGCAGGGCCGCGCCCCTCGCGCGGGACAGCGCGCCCGCGTCCGCTCCCGGTGGGGTGCCGTGGACCAGGTGGCAGGTCAGGGGTCCCGCGGGGCCGTACCAGGGCGGGCCCTGGAGGTGGCGGTACGCCGTCCAGGGACCCTCGAAGGTGATCAGGACGTCGGCGATCTCCGCGTAGCAGGGGTGCGGGGGTGTACCGGGGTTCAGGGCGACCGTGGCGCAGCCGGCGGCCCGGGCGGCGCAGGCCAGGCGGCGGTAGTGGGGGAAGCGGTGCGGGTCGGCCGCCGCCCGGTCGAGGAGGACGCCGTCGACGGCGTACCAGGCGCGGTGGTACGCCAGGTCGCGCAGGACGTCGCCGACCGGACGGCGGCCGTGGCCGGTGTCGGTGTACCCGAGCACCCGTACCCCCGCGGCCCGCAGCCGGGCGGCCACCGCGGCGTACGCGGGGTCGGGCCGCGGGCCGGGGCCGCCGGCCGGGTTGAGGACCACGCCGTACAGCCGTGGCGCGGCCGCGATCAGGGCTTCCCAGTCGGCGGGGCGGGCGGACGGGTGCTCGTAGTACGGGACCAGCAGTGCGGTCATCGGTGGGCGGTGGCCCTTCCCAGCAGGGTGCGCTGACGGTGGCGGCCCCGCCGCCGGCCCCGCCCGGTGGCGGGCGCGGCGGCGGGGGGCCGGGGGCGCCCCCGGCCGTTAGGGA